>JAZLDE010000187.1:0-23355 GCA_045614625.1 Eubacteriales bacterium | reverse complement strand
CGCCTTGCGATAGAGACGTCCGTGGCTGTCGGGCAGACGCAGATACAGCTTACCTGCTCTTCCCTGCACGCTCTCGCGCGGATTTTGGGGCTCGGAGGTTACAGCAGCCTTGGGCTCGGTCTTGCCCTCGGGTGCGGTGGGCTTGGGTATCGGCTGCGCGGGTGCGTCACCGTAGGTTTCGTTATCCACGAGCAACAGCATATTGTCAACGAGAATTTTGGGATCCTCGTTCTCACGACAGGAAACGGTACCCCGCACACAAACGGCCGCATCGGGACGGACACAGCTACCGTAGCTGGCAAAAACCTTGGGGAATGCCAGACATTCGATCTCGGCATAGCGGTCCTCAAGGGTAAAGAAGGCCATTCTCTCTTCGCTCCTCGTCGTCTTGGGGATGACGCGGTTGATGATGCCCGCGATGCTCACCCGCGTCCGCTCGGCCACGGTAAATTCTCCGTTTTCATCCTGCTCAAGCAAGCCGGCGATTTCCTGCACGGTCAGCGCGCGCACGTGATTTTGGTAGCTGTCAAGCATATGACCCGAAAAATACATGCCCGAGGCTTCCTTTTCCTGCATGAGCTTTTCCTTCATGGAAAAGTCGGGCAGGTCGGGATAGTCATAGCCGGAAACACTTGTGCTCTGCTCGGTCTGTATGGCCATGGAAAACATATCCATCTGGCCGTCCAGGTTACGGCGCGAGCGATCAAGCGAGAGATCCATAATCTTTTCGTACGACGTCAGCATCTGACGACGATTGATGCCTCCAAGACCGTCGAACGCGCCTGCCTTGATCAAGGCTTCAAGCTGGCGTTTGTTGAGCTCTCTGCCCGCCATGCGGGAGATAAAATCGTCCAGCGAGGTAAACATACCACCGCTTTCCCGCTCACGCACGACGGCATCAATGAACGATCCGCCGATATTTTTGAGCGCCTGCAGACCAAAACGGATGCCATCGCGCCTGTTATCGGCGTGGAAGCGAGCAAAGCTTCCGTTGATATCGGGCGGAAAAACGGCAATACCGCGATGGTGACATTCGGCAATATACTCGCCCGTTTTAGGAATGTTGCCCAGCACGCTGGTGAGCAGCGCCGCCATATATTCACGGGGATGGTGCGCTTTGAGGTAGGCCGTACGATAGGAAATCAACGCATAAGATGCGGCATGCGACTTATTGAAGGCATAATTGGCAAAGTCGGACATATCGTCAAACAGCTCGTTCGCGATCTGTCTGGCAATGCCGTTTTTCTCAGCACCCGCAAGAAAATCCTCACGCTCGGCCTCCAGCACGTCCGCCTTTTTCTTGGACATGGCACGGCGTACGATATCCGCGTGGCCAAACGAATATCCCGCTACGGTACGGAAGATATTCATGACCTGCTCCTGATAAACCACGCATCCGTAGGTGGAGGCCAAAATCGGCTTGAGCTCGGGCGTAGCGTAGGTAATGTTTTCGGGGTGTTTACTGTTTTCAATATAGGTGGGAATGGAGTCCATGGGGCCGGGACGGTACAGCGCGATGGCTGCCTGCACGTCGTCAAGCGTGCGGGGGCGCAGCTCACTCAGCATTTGGCGCATGCCGCCCGATTCAAGCTGAAAGACACCGCCCGTGTCCCCACGCGAGATCAGCGCGTAGGTCGCGGCATCGTCCAATGGGATATTTTCCAGCACGAACGAGAGATCGCTCTCACGAATCTGCTCTTGTGCGTCGTGGCAGATGGTCAGATAGCGCAGGCCAAGGAAATCAAACTTGAGAAGTCCCAACCCTGCAATGGTGTCCATATCGTACTGGCTGATGACAGCGTCGTTGCTGACGGCCAGCGGCACAAAATCGTAAAGCGGCTGCTCGGTGATGAGAATACCTGCGGCGTGCACCGACATATTACGAGGCATACCCTCAAGCGCCATGGCGGTATCGACAAGGCGGCGCACCTCAGCCGAATCGGCGTACATCGCCTTAAGGTCAGGCAAGCGGAGTGCCTTTTCGATGGTGATGCCCAGCTCCTGGGGCACAGCGCGCGCTACGGGATCGACCGTGCTGTACGGAAGTCCCAGCGCACGTCCCACATCACGGATGGCTGCTCGCGCTGCAAGCGTGCCAAAGGTGATAATCTGGCTGACGTGATCAGCACCGTATTTATCGATAACGTAGTCGATGACCTCTCCGCGGCGGTTATAGCAAAAGTCCATATCGATATCGGGCATGCTGACTCGCTCGGGATTAAGAAAACGCTCAAACAGCAGATCAAAGGCGATCGAGTCGACGTCGGTGATGCCCAGCAAAAAGGCGACCAAGCTCCCCGCACCCGAGCCGCGTCCCGGGCCGACGGGAATGCCTCGGCCCTTGGCAAAATTAACGTAATCGGCCACGATGAGGAAATAATCGGCGTAGCCCATCGATTCGATGACGGACAACTCGTACTCCATTCGGGCGCGATATTCCTCCTCGGGATGCACCTCGCCGCTACTGCCGTAGCCCAGCATGCCGGTCGCGCGGCGGCGAACAAGACCCTCTTCGGTCAATCGGCGCAGATACTCAGGCGAGGATAGACCGTCGGGACAAGGAAAATGCGGCAGATGTACTGCATCAAAATCCAGCGTCAGATCGCATTTTTCGGCGATACGCACCGTGTTTTCCAGCGCCTCGGGATGGGCAGAAAACAGTCTTGCCATTTCCTCAGTCGATTTATAGTAGAATTCGTCCGTCTCAAAGCCGAGCGGACGCCCCTCTTCGATGGTCGTGTTGGTCTGAATACACATCAGGATAGCCTGCGTTGCCGCGTCCTCGCGACGCAGATAGTGGCAGTCGTTGGTGGCAACAAGAGGCAGATCACACTCCTTGGCCAACTCTACCAGTTGGGGCAGGATCTGCCGCTGATCGACAAGGCCGTGGTTTTGAATTTCGATATAATAATCTCCGGGAGCAAACAGCGCTGCCTGCTCAAGGGCAACTCGCTTGGCCTCCTCGTAGTTTCCTGCAAGCAACAGCTGGGGGATACGCCCGGCAAGACAGCCAGACAGCGCAATCAGTCCCTCGCTATGCGCGGCAAGCAGCTCCATATCGATGCGAGGCTTGCTGTAAAAGCCTTCGGTAAAGCCACGGGACACCAGATACATCAAATTGCGATAGCCCGTCGCGTTCTTGCAAAGCAGAACCAAATGGTATCCCGTGCGCACGCCGCGCGTTGCGCTCTTGTCAAAGCGAGAGCCCGGGGCGACGTACACCTCACAGCCAATGATAGGCTTGACGCCCTCACGACGGCAGGCCTTGTAAAAGGCGATGGCACCGTACATCACACCGTGGTCGGTCAGAGCAACGGCGCGATGTCCGCACGATTTCGCGCGCGCAGCAAGATCGGCGATGCGGCAAGCACCGTCGAGAAGGCTATATTCGCTATGCACGTGAAGATGTACGAACTCTTGCATGATATCCTCCGTTTTAACTTTCGTTTTGCAGCTCCCCGGCCAACTGAATCATTTTTTTCAGTCGATGGTTCAATCCCGATTTGGTGATGGGGGGATTGTGAAGCAGTGCCAGCTCAGAGAGCGTGGAATCGGGATTTTGCAGACGAAGCTCGGCCGTTTCGCGCAAAGCCTCGGGCAGCTTGTCCCATTCCTTGCTCCCCCTCAGCTCCTCGATGGCGGCAATATGCTCACTTGCTGCGCAGACGGCTTTTTGTATGTTTTGTGCCACGCAATTGGTGGCGCGGTTTTCATCGTTGCGAATCTCGCGCTCGATCTTAGTATTGATTATGGCAAACAGCGTGCGATTGGCTTGAAGATAGGAAAGCAGTTCCTCTATCACCGTGCTGTTTTTATAATACAGGTGCGTTCCGTTTTTGCGTTTGATGGTACGAGGCAACGCACCAACCTCTGATAGCACCTCGGACAGTCGGCGAGCCGTTGCGCCGTCACGGCAGGAAAACTCCATGTGCCAAGCTTTGGTAGGATCGGTCATGCTTCCCGCAGTGATAAATGCTCCGCGCAGAAAATAGCGCGTACACGCATCACAATCAAAGCCCAGCAGGCGAGAAAGAGGCAGGTCGGACATATCCGCACGCTGAAATTGAGCATTTGTGGCACGGCTGACCAGCTCCAGCGACAGATACTCGTTGCCCATGCGACAAAACGATGCTGTTCGGACCGTCGTGTGCAGTTGCTTTTCGAGAAAAACCGCGATCCGCTCGCCCAAATCTCTCTCTGGGATGTTCAAGCGAAACACACCGTCCTGCACCTCGGCGCAAAACAGCAGCCCCTGTGCCAGGGCCCGTCGGCAACAGGGCTTTTTGGGCGGATCCTCTTCCCAAAATTCTATTTTACATTCTTGCGAAAAAGACATGATTGTTCTCCGTTTTCTTATCTTGCTAAATGCGCGGTCAAAATTTGAACTTCGCTTTCAAGCTCGATGCCGTGATCGCGTAAAACAGTCGCCCGCACATGCTCGATCAGCCGACGCACGTCAAGTGCCGTCGCACCGCCCGTATTGATGATAAATCCCGCGTGCTTAGGAGAGACCATCGCCCCGCCGATGCGGTATCCCTTCAGACCGCTTTGCTCAATCAGCTGTCCCGCAAAGGCGCCCTCGGGGCGCTTGAAGGTACTGCCGGCGCTGGGGTATTCCAACGGTTGCTTGTCACGGCGACGCTGCATATAGTCCTGCATGCGCGCCTCGATCGCCTCGGGATCGTCCTGCGTTAAGACCATCGTCGCACTCAAAACCGTCCATTCGGGATGGGATTGCACAATGCTGTGGCGATAGGAAAACTCCATCTGCTCGCCGCTCATCGTGATGATCTCGTCGCGCTCGGTGTCGTACAGACGAACCGAACGAATCACCTGCGACATCTCACCGCCGTATGCGCCCGCGTTCATAAAAAGCGCACCGCCCAGCGTTCCGGGAATACCGTGGGCAAATTCAAGCCCCGTGAGCGCTGCCTTTTGTGTTGTGCGAGCAATTTCGGCCAGCGTCGCGCCGCACGTGGCAGTCATAAGCGAGCCTTCGATCTCGATATTGCGAACAGCACACGTGCGAACGGCAACGCCCTCGATGCCCTCGTCGGGAAACAGCACGTTACTTCCTCGCCCCAAGACGAGCGAGAACACACCGCTTTGCCGGGCGGCACGCAATGCCGCCACTAAGGCATCCTCGTGGGGCGGCTCGATCATGAGCGTGATCGGCCCACCGATATGAAAGGTCGTATACGGTGCCAGCGCCACGTCGCGGCGCACGGGAATTCCAAGAGTATTCAGTTGGTTTTCCAGTTGTTGCAATGTCTGCATATCGGCCTCCCGTCAACTATTCTTCTTATAGCAGTATATCCAAAAGCTCACGCAAATGTGAGATGGTATAGGTCAGATCCAGCCCTCTTGCCTGCGCGGCGCCGCGATTTTGCTCATCGGGGCACAGCCAGCAGGTATCGCATCCCCAGCGAACGCCTCCCGCCATATCCGAGCTAAGCGAGTCACCAATGACAAGCGTGTGCGCGGGATCAAGGTCGGGCAGCGCTTTTGCGACTGCGTCAAAATACTCCTGCGCGGGCTTGTTATAGCCGATATCCTCCGAAATGAAGGCATCGCGAAACAGCGGGAACAGCGGCGAGGGGTCAAAGCGGCCGTGCTGTACGCTCGCGTTGCCGTTGGTGATGGCAACCAGCGGATAGTGCTTGGCCAATTCGCGGCACACCTCCAGCGCACCGTCCAAAAGAAAGCTCTTATGCGTCAGGTGCTTAACGTAGCTCTCGGCAAATGCCACGGGATCCATGGGCGACAGTCCGCACGTCTCGCCCAGCACCTTGAAACGGTGCCAGACCAGCGTTTCGCGGTCCATTTCACCCTTCTCCAGCATTTCCCAATGCGCGTCGTTGATCAAAGAGTATTTGGCAATGATGTCGTCGTCTGCGGCAAAGCCGTGCTCAACCAGCGTGTCTGCCATGGCGTCGTGCTCGGAGCGATCAAAATCCAACAACGTATTGTCAACGTCAAACAAAAGATAGGTATATTTTTTCATTGTCACAGTTCTCCTTCGATTGGCGCACAGCACAGTACGCCCATTGTATTTATTGTACCATAGACCAACCGAAATTGCAAGGGCGTTTTCAACTTTCCCCCACTCTACTTTTTTCTGTAAAATCCCGGAAAAATACGACAACCACTTTATTTTTCTCAGAATCCGTGATATAATAGTATGATTTAATTTGAAAGGAGTGTCTGTGATGACGGATCTTATTCCTTCGCTGTTCGTCCCGGTGATCCTTGGCGGCGACCGCGAAGCTATACGCACGGCCAAGCGTTTGTTCTGGCGCTACAGCATGGCCACCCATCTGTTCGGCGACCGCCTGCCGCTGTATTGCCGTCTGATACCATGGATCGTTTGCCATGCGCTGCCGCAGAATCTGTCAAGCGAGTTTTTCCTCATGGCCCTGCATGATTTTGCCGTTGAAATGCAGGAATGCGACCGTCAGCCACTCTTAATTATATGCAATGATCTGCCCTTTTCCAAGGAGGAAATCGCTTTGCTGGAGTCCTCCTATCTGATCTGCTCTGAGAGTGAGCTTGCCGCACGTCTTACTCCAGAACAACACTTGCCCGAAGGAGGAAAAACGATATGAGCCTCACCCCCATCAGCGCTCGCCAACTGCTCGCCACGCTCCCCTGCCAACCGCGCTCCGTGGCAGGCAATGGGACCGCCGCCGATATTGCCCTGCACGCGCTTTGCTGTGACTCTCGTCGGGCGAGCGAGGGCTCGCTGTTTGTCTGCGTCCGTGGTGCTTTGAGCGATGGACATCGCTACATTCTCTCGGCTTACGAAGCAGGTTGTCGCTGTTTTCTCGTCGAGCAGCTGCCCAACACCCCTCTTCCGTCCGATGCTTACGTATTTTTGTCCGACAATACCCGCCGCGATCTGGCATATCTCGCCGCCGCCTTTTACAATCATCCCGCTCGCGAGATGACCGTCGTCGGCATCACGGGCACCAAGGGCAAGACCACCACCGCCATGCTATGCCATCACATCGCTAGCAAAGTGGGCATTCCGTCGGGCTACATCGGCACCTGCGGCGTGCGCTACGGTGAGGTCAACAAGAAAACGAACAACACCACGCCCGGCCCTTTGGAACTGCAACAATATCTGTATGAGATGAAGCAAGCAGGTGTACAGACCGTCTTTTTGGAGGTATCCTCCCAAGCCATCTGGCAGTATCGCGTCGAGGGAATTCCCTTTACGGCTGTTGCCATGACCAATCTGACCCCCGACCATATCGGCACGCACGAGCATCCCGATTTTGACCACTATATGGCCTGCAAGCGCCGCCTTCTGACCGATTTCGGCGCGCCCGTCGTCATACTTAATGCCGACGATTCGCTGGTCGATCATATGGGCGAGTCACTGACGGCCACCGTACTGCGATGCGGCATCCGCCATACAGCAGATGTACGCGCAGCCGATCTTTGCCATCACACCCAAAACGGTCTACCCGGCATCGCCTTTATTTATCAAAATGCCGACGGTAACACGCCCGTCTTTCTCCCCTTGCCGGGTGAGCATAACGTATTCAATGCCCTATTCGCGCTCGCTATTACCAACACGCTTGGTATCCAGACCGAAACGGCCGTCGCCGCGTTGACCGATGCCGGTATCCCCGGGCGTTTCGAAACGATCTGCGCAAAAGATGCGCTGGTCGTCATTGATTATGCGCACAACGGTGCCTCCCTGCGTGCCGCACTGAACACCCTGCGCACCTACGCGCCCCGCCGCCTGCTGTGTCTGGTCGGCTCGGTCGGTGAGCGGACGCAATGCCGTCGCACCGAGCTGGGTGCGGCCGCGAGTGATCTTGCCGATTTCACCTATCTGACAGCCGACGATCCGGGGCTTGAAAACGTCGTTGATATCTGCCGCGAGATGGCCGCCGCCTTCGCGGACGACAACCGCTACCGCATCATCCCCGATCGTACCGAGGCCATCCGCACGGCACTGGACGAGCTGTGTGCAGGCGATATTCTCCTGCTGGCAGGCAAGGGCGACGAGCAATTCCAAAAGATCGGCGGGAAGTTCGTTCCCCATAGTGACCGCGCGGTGGTAAAAGAGTATCTCGCGACAATTTCAATGCCCGTATGAGGCAAAAGCCTCCGATTCTCGCTTTCCGAGAGTGATTCGCACTCTGCGGGGTGGTAAAATATCCGTCGCAATGGTAGAATGAGAGCGTAAAGGATACCGCAAGAGTATCGCGAAAGGAGCCATTATTTATGGAAAAGAAAACCATCGGCGCATTCATCTCGGCCTTGCGCCGTGCCAACGGCATGACACAGCGCGAGCTGGGCGAGCGTCTGTTCGTCTCGGATAAAACGGTCAGCCGCTGGGAGCGAGACGAATGCACCCCCGATCTCTCTCTCATCCCTGCCATCGCCGACATCTTCGGCGTTACAGCAGACGAGCTGTTACGTGGCGAACGAAAGACATTCGCCCCCGTCCTGCAAGAAAATAATACGTCGTCTGATATAGATACTCCCAAAAAAGACGTACGAAGCGAGCGCCAATTCAAGCTCTTGCTCGACCGTCGCATGACCAAATACAAGAATCTGTCACTGATCTCGGCGGGCATTGGACTTTTGGGTGTGATTGTCGCCGCCATCATCGACCTGGGAGTTCTGCGCGCCTATGTTGCCTTTGGCATATCCCTCATTTTTCTGTTGGGCGCGACCATTTGCCAGATCTGCTTTTATATGACCTTCCGTATGCGCGACGACGATGAAGAGGACACTCCCGACCGCCGTGCCTGCCTGTCCGACTTCAACGAAAAAGCGCTACTCACCGCCAAAAATATTCTGTGGTTCCACTTTGAGCTGCTGGCCTTCTGCCTGCCTCTGACTCTGACAGGAAACGCACATTACGGTCTGAATTTCGACGCATGGCTGCTTTACGGCCTGGCCTTTGCCGCCGTCGGAGTGATCTTATGGCACAGCATCTACGAGCTTTTCGTGCGCCGCCTGCTCATCAGCAAAGAGCTGATCTCCGACACAGCCGCCTATCCCTCCCAGCGCCGACTGCTTATCCGCTCGCTGTGCCTGCTGGTCACTGTTGGCATCGTAACGCTTTTGTGTGTTGGCGTGGTGCAATCCATAGAAACTACCGCCTTTGTGCGCCCCTACGTGTTCGAAACCAAGGAAGAATTTATGGAATTCATGGCCATCCGCGACTCGCGCGAGGAATACTACAAGTGGGATGAAGACGGCAATATTTTCGTCAACGTCGATTCTGTGCCCGTCGCACCGGGCGACACCGTACTTGGCGACGAAAACATCGACGAGGATTTCACCTACGACGAATCCCTGCGTGAATATATCTACGACAAAGACGGCAACGTGCTGTTCAGTTATATCAACCGCCGCAGGAGCGCTCGAATCGAGCTGTCCGATACCCCTGACCGCTTCCCCATCAAGGTTTACACGCAAGCTCTTCTCCACCGTGGGAACAACATCATAGAAAACGTCACCACTGCCACCGTGTTAGCTTACGGTGCATTTGGCGCCGTGACTGTTGCCGTGTACGTTAAAAAGCGTATAGCACTTGAAGAAAGCAAATAGACACCAAAAGGGCCGATGCGTGTGCATCAGCCCTTTTTATATCAATGATTGACGCTCGCCCAGTCGGCAAGGAATCGTTCGATGCCCTTGTCGGTCAGGGGGTGCTTGGTCATATCGAGCAGCACCTTGTAGGGGACGGTGGCAATATCACAGCCTGCTTCGGCCGCCTCGATGACGTGGAAGGGGTTGCGAGTAGACGCCGCGATGATCTGGGTGGTAATGTTCTGCTTGCGGAAGATGGCAGATATCTTATCCAGCAGATCGATGCCGCAGAAGCCGATATCATCCAAACGACCGACAAAGGGGCTGACATAGGTAGCACCTGCCGCAGCCGCCAAGATGGCCTGGCCGGGGGTGAAGATGAGCGTGACGTTGGTCTTCATACCGAGAGCGGTCAGCTCACGGACCGCCTTGAGTCCCTCGGCGCACATGGGGATCTTGATGACAAGGTTGGGGTTGCCGATCTTCTCATAAAGCTCCCTTGCCTCGGCAACCATGCCCTCGGCCTCAAGAGAAATGACCTCGGCGCTGATGGGGCCATCGACGATGGTGCTGATCTCCTTGATGGTTTCAACGAAATCGCGTCCCTCCTTGGCGATGAGGGTGGGATTGGTGGTCACGCCGGCCACGACGCCCATAGCGACAGCCTTGCGAATTTCCTCTACGTTAGCAGTATCGATAAAAAATTTCATGCTATTTGTCCTTTCTTTTTTGGCAGTGCTTGACTTGCCAAATTTTTCTGTTATAATGATAGCAGAAAGCGCGTTTTTGCGCAATACATGGCGGTATATTAGGCAAATAAGCACGATAAATCAAAATTCACGCACAAAAGAGGACGATATGAGCATTTCCAAGAGACAAGAAGAAATTCTGGAGCTACTGAACGAGCACAGCTTTTTAACAGTCGAGCGACTCGCAACTCTCACCTACACCTCCCCCTCGAGTATCCGACGCGATCTGACACACCTGCAAAATCTCTCGCTTATCAAGCGAACGCATGGCGGCGCATCGATCTTCAACGCGATCAACCAATCCGTGCCGCTCAACAGCCGTATGTCTCAGAACATCATCGAGAAGCGCAAGATCGCCAAACGGGCGGCCGCTCTGCTCCACGACGGGCAGTCAGTCATGCTCGACGGCTCGTCGACGGCGGGCTTTCTCATTCCTTATATCGCCAAGCACAAGGACATGATCGTGTTTACCAACAACATGCTCACGGCGACCAACGCCATCAACTACGGTATCGCCACCCACTGCACAGGCGGCTTTTCGGTCGATCGCTCAGCCGTGCTTTCGGGCGCACAGGCCTATCGCGCGGTAGCCGACATTCACCCCGACATTCTCTTTTTCTCCTCCAAGAGTCTATCCCGCTCGGGCATCATTTCCGATCCCATCTCGGAGGAAAACTACATGCGCACGCTGATGCTCAAAAATGCCAAATTCAGCGTGTTTCTCTGCGACAGCGGAAAATTCGACACCGAGTCGCTGTACGAATTGACCTCCCTTGACGAGATCGACGCCTGCGTGTTCGATAAGCCCTTCCCCGAATTGCGGGCGAAGTGTCAGATATTGGTATAATGATAAAAGGACGGATGAGCTTCATCCGTCCTTTTTCATGCTTATTCTTTTTGACTCAACCGCTCGATCAGCATAGAGAGCACCGGCTCAAAGCGCACGCCGTACCAATGTTCGGGGGCATCGACAGTATTCTCAATCGCGGCACTGGTAAAATCCACCGCAATGGCCGCCGCGCTATGAAGCGAGTGACCCCGCAAATAGGCTCCTGTAAAGGCCGAGGCGTACACGTCGCCCGTGCCGTGGAACATACGCGGGATGCGGCGGTGACTGTAATAACGCGCCTCGCCGCTCTTAACCGACAAAGCCCCGATGTTGTCGGGATCGTAGCTCACACCCGTCAAAACGACAGCCGCGTTGCTGATATTGGAAAGGCCACTCAAAAGGCCTGAAATATACGCCTCGCTCTGCTTTTCAGAATACGCCTGTTCCGTCAGCATGGCAGCCTCGGTAATGTTGGGCAGGATAATATCCGCTCGTGCGCACAGTCGGCGCATGGCCGCAACGTAATCGTCGTCAAAGCCTGCGTACAATTTACCGTTATCCGCCATAGCAGGATCGACGATCTTAACGCCGCCCGGAACGATGAGGGTGTTCATGATGCGCTCCACCATCTCTACCTGCTTTGTCGAGCCGAGGTATCCGGTATACAGGGCGTCAAAGGTGATGCCCTGCCGCATCCAATGGTCGAGGATGGCGGGAATATCGTCCGTCAGGTCGCGATAGGTGTAGCCCTTGAAGTCACCCGCCGTGTGCGTGGAGAGTACGGCAGAGGGCAAAATGGCCGTTTCCATGCCGCAGGCAGACAGGATGGGCAGCGCCACCGTCAGCGAGCACTGACCCACGCAGGAAATGTCCTGCACGACGAGGATTCGTTTATAATCGTGAGCGGTCATGACGCACCTCCTTACAAATTTCTTTGATATTATACTCCATTAAAGGTTAGTTGTCAAGAGGAAAAGCGGCGGGAGGAGCAAGCCCCTCCCCTACGAATATTGCATATTTTATTCTGCGAGATAAAACGGCTTACCAAACGCACCCTCGTAATAGGAGAAGGTGTAGGTTTCGCCGACCTCGTAGCTATAATATTCGACAAAGGTAACATCCAAGTCAAACGATTTACCGTCCACTGTCACGCGGAATTCGTAGGTATCCGGACCCCTTCTGTGATGTTCAATATCCTTATTCTCAATCACAGCTATACATGGCCGTGGTCCCTTGGTATCGAGTGCATAGTTCAAATGCCCGATGGCAAGGAAAGAGAATATAGAAATCAAACAGGCAGTAAGCAGAAAATAGCCAATACGGCTACCCCATTTTGCCTTGCTCCAAAGGAAGTGTGCCGTGGCCTTGGTCAGTGCCATCGTAGCAACCACGCCCAAAGCAAGCCCGATGAGCAAAAGATCGACGGTATCATAGCAGGCATACCGATACGTCAACACAAGATATGCTGCCACATACAGCCATTCAAAAAACCAAATCAGCATACTGATCAAAAAGTGGCGGCCACCCCGTTTGACAAAGAAAAAAACACCAAGACCTGCCATTTGGATGAAGAAAGCAAGCACATGGATCAACACGGTCGTTTGCCGAGAAAACAGAGAGATCACGTGAGATAGCAACAAAACGACCAAAGCGGCGATACAGGCAAAGCGAGCCGTCGCGCACTGTTTGGAAGTGGCTTTTTCCCACGTTCCAGTGGCGTTGCTCCGATATTGTTTTTTCTTCTTTTTCGCCATGTCGGACTCCTTGTCGTTTTTTACTATTATACACCGTTAAGAATGAATTGTCAAGAAAAGAGAGGGGAAACCCCACTTGTGGTTTCCCCTCTTGCCTTTCGGCAATTCACCCCTTCGGGCGCTTTGTTAGCATCAAGATTTCGCTCTCTGCGGAGAGCGACCAAAGGCGCCGCCTTTGGAATCCGCAAGCTTTTTGAAAAAAGCTTGATCAAAAACTTTACATGAGAGTTACCCCTCCCACAGCACGACACTGCCCTCCTCTCTTGTTCTCAGCAGGTCGATGATGCGTTGGTTTTCGCTACCGCGGAAGCGGAGCGAGATGTTTTTCTTTTCCAGCACGAACTCACCGTCGACGAGCACGTCGATCAGCGACAGCATTTCGTCAGTGACCTCGCATCGGGCGCGGCTCATACCGGTCAGCTCCTCGTAGGTGTAGCCCGAATAGCACCACACGGTTTTGGTGGGTTGCTCCGCCTTCAAGCGGCGCAACAACGGCAAGAGAGCGCGTTGGTTATCCGGCTCCATGGGCTCGCCGCCAAGCAGCGTCAGACCGTGGATATACGAGGGCGAGAGCGAGTCAAGGATGGCCCGCTCGGTGTCCTCGGTATAGGGCTGGCCGTAGGCAAAATCCCACGTTTCGGGCTGAAAGCAGCCCTTGCAATGGTGAGTACAGCCCGAAACAAACAGCACGGTGCGAATGCCGATGCCGTTGGCGATGTCGCAATATTTGATGGCTCCGTAATTCATCAGAGGTGCAGTACCCTTTCCTTGATCTCCTGGGTGCGTCCCTGGTTCCAATACTGCGAGCCAATGTAACCGCAGGTACGACGGGCAACGTTCATTTTGGTCTGATCCTCATTGCCGCAATTCGGGCAACGCCAGATCAGCTTGCCGTCCTCCTTGACGATCTCAATCTCGCCCTCATAGCCGCAGACGTGGCAGTAGTCGCTCTTGGTATTCAGCTCGGCGTACATGATGTTATCGTAGATGAATTTCATAACCTCAATGACGGCGGGAATGTTCTGTTGCATGTTGGGGACCTCGACGTACGAGATGGCACCACCGGGAGAGAGGGCCTGGAACTTGGCTTCGAGCGACAACTTGCTGAAGGCATCGATGGGCTCGGTCACGTGGATGTGATAGGAATTGGTGATATAGTTTTTGTCCGTGACGCCCTCGATGAGTCCAAAGCGGCGCTGCAGGCACTTGGCAAACTTATAGGTGGTCGACTCCAGGGGCGTGCCGTAGAGCGAGTAGTGGATATTCTCGGCCGCTTTCCAAGCAGCACAGGCGTCGTTGAGCTTTTGCATGACGGCAAGACCAAAGGCTTCGCCCTCGGGCTCGGTCAGCTTTTTACCCGTGACCTCATAGACGCACTCCCAAAGGCCCGCAAAGCCCAGCGAAATAGTCGAATAGCCGCCGTGGAGCAGTTCGTCGATTGTCTCGCCCTTGCGAAGGCGGGAGAGCGCACCATGCTGCCACAAAATAGGCGCGGCGTCAGACAGCGTTCCTTCCAGGCGCTCATGACGGCACTGAAGGGCGCGGTGGCACAGCTCCAGACGCTCCCCTAGGATCTCCCAGAACTTCTTTTCGCTCTTACCGTCACGGCAAGCCGAGCAAGCAACGTCGACCAGGTTGATGGTCACAACACCCTGATTGAAGCGGCCGTAATACTTAGGCTTTCCGTCCTTATCAACGTAAGGAGTCAAGAAGCTGCGGCAGCCCATGCAGGTATAGCAGTTGCCGTTGCCATTGGCATCAACCTTCAGCTTAAGCATCATTTTCTCCGAGATATAGTCAGGCACCATGCGCTTGGCGGTACACTTGGCTGCCAGTTCGGTCAGATAGAAATACTTGGAATCCTCGTGGATATTATCCTCCTCCAAGACGTAGATAAGCTTGGGGAATGCGGGGGTGACCCACACACCCACCTCATTCTTGGTGCCCGTGATACGCTGCTTGAGGACTTCCTCGATGATGATGGCAAGGTCGGCCTTCTCCTGTTCATCCTTGGCCTCGTTCAGATACATAAACACGGTAACGAAGGGAGCCTGACCGTTGGTCGTCAGCAGTGTGACCACCTGATACTGAATGGTCTGAACGCCACGCTGAACCTCCTCACGCACTCGTTTTTCCACCATGGCGCTGATCTGCTCGGCTGTAGCAGGAATGCCCAGCTCGGTCATTTCCGCCGTAATCTGGCGAGTGATCTTTTCGCGCGAAACCTGCACGAAGGGAGCCAGATGCGTCAGCGAGATGGACTGGCCGCCGTACTGATTGGAGGCGACCTGCGCGATGATCTGGGTGGCGATGTTGCAGGCGGTCGAGAAGGAGTGCGGCTTTTCGATCATAGTGCCCGAGATGACGGTACCGTTTTGCAGCATATCCTCCAGGTTGACCAGATCGCAGTTGTGCATGTGCTGGGCGAAATAGTCGGCATCGTGGAAATGGATGATACCCTCCTCGTGCGCCTTGACGATCTCCTCGGGAAGCAGAATACGACGGGTCAAATCCTTGGACACCTCGCCGGCCATATAGTCACGCTGGACGGAATTAACGGTAGGATTCTTGTTGGCGTTCTCCTGCTTGACCTCCTCGTTGTTGCACTCGATCAACGACAGGATCTGATTGTCCGTCGTGTTGGCAACACGGGCCAAATTTCGGGTGAAGCGGTAGCGAATGTATCGCTTAGCCGTTTCGGGCGCTCCCTGCAAAATGATGTGGGTCTCGACCAGCTCCTGAATCTCCTCGACCGAGAAGGCGCGACCGACCTCGTTGCAATGGTCCTCGATGACCAGCGAGATGTAATCGATCTGTCGCTCAGACAGCTCGGGACGACCCTCGGTATCCTCATTGGCCTTGCGGATGGCGTTTTTAATTTTGATCCGATCGAAATTTTCTTCCGATCCGTCTCTTTTGATAATCTTCATATTGTATTTGCTCCTTTTCCTTTGATTCGGGGCAGCGATAAAAATTGCGTTCACCATAACAGCGGCCCTTGCCGCAAAAATAGGCTTGTATTTTATATCATACCACATCTTGCGCAATTTTGCAATAGGGAAAACACAATATATTGAATATTTTTTTAAATTGAATTGCTTATCTTGTGGTATTTGGTGAAAGTGCCTCTGTCAACTTACACCAAACATCTATCGCTTTTCCTTTGCGGTTTTTACCGTTTTTCGCCAAAAGGTATTGAAAAGCGAAGACAAATGTGATAAAATAAAGTATCATTTTATCTTTTCCCACCATCAAAAAGGAGAACATTTTTATGGAAACTGTCAGAGTTGGCCTGATTGGTCTGGGTTGTCGAGGAAACGATCTGCTTCGTACCTCTCTTCTTACCCTTCCCTATGTAAAAATCACCGCAGTATGCGACGTTTATGAAGATCGCGTACAAAAGGTGCTGGACTTTTTATCCGATAAAGTTGAGGGCGTGCGCGGTTATACCGATTATAACGAAGTACTCACCTCGGGCTTGGTCGATGCCGTTATCATCGCAACGTCGTGGGAGACGCATCTGCCCATTTCCTGCGCCGCGCTGGAGGCAGGCGTGGCCGTCGGCTGTGAGGTTGCAGGCGCGTATTCCGTCGACGATTGCTACCGTCTGATCGAAACCTGGGAGCGCACAAAAACGCCCTACATGATGCTCGAAAACTGCAACTACAACCGTCGCGAGACTTGCTTGTTCGCTATGATCAAGGCAGGACTCTTCGGCAAGGTCGTCGCTTGCGACGGCGGATACATGCACGACCTTCGCTATGAGGTCGCAAACGGTGAGCGCAATCGCCACTACCGTCAGCGCAACTACGCTGCCCGTTGCGCGGAGAACTACCCCACCCACGAGCTTGGCCCCATCATGCAGATGCTGGATATCAACCGCGGTAACCGTATGGTCTCTTTGACATCAGTCGCATCGGGAGCATTTGGTCTGCAGGCCTATATGGACGAGCATGACAAGGAAAATCCGCTGTCGCATCAGCGCATCGCTCAGGGTGATATCGTCACTACAACCATCACCTGCCTGCGCGGTGAGACCATTACCCTGCGTCTGGACACGACGCTTCCCCGCTACTATTCTCGCGGTCTGGCCATTCACGGCACCAAAGCACTTTACACTGAGGACAATAATACTCTCTTCATTGGAGGCGAGCACGAGGCCTACGATTTTAAGGCGCATGAGCTTTGGGGTAACTTCAAAGAATATAGCAAGGACTACCGCAACGCCGACTGGTGCGAAGCGGACGACGGCCTGATCGTCGGCGGCCACGGCGGCATGGACTATTTCATGATGCGCGACTTTATGACGCGACTGATGAAAGGTGAGTCCTTTAGAACCGACGTTTACGATGCGGCGGCCATGATGTGCATTACACCTTTGAGCGAGGAGTCGATCGCCAAGGGCGGCGCCCCCGTAGCTATCCCCGACTTTACCAGAGGTATGTTTTTGCTTCGCAAGTAATATCTCCTACCATGCTACAGACACCTTAAGAGCCTGATAGTGCCCTTAAGAAACCCGCAAGACTTTTTGCTTTGGCTTATCTGCCACTCGTGGTGGCTATGCGGGGAGAGATGAGGGAACGTCTTGGCTGACTTTCTTTGGTACTTTCTTTGTTCAGCAACAAAGAAAGTACATCAGATACCGCACAGCGCGGCGCGAAGCTGTACGCGCGTCCGTAGAAGAAGACATTAAAAATTCAACATTAACAAAAGCAAGGAACCCTTCCGATCATTTCGGAAGGGTTCCCTTTTTATTTGCTTGATTATTTCACTTCAAAATTCCACTCACCCGAACCAACGGTCAAGGAAATGAATCCATTCTTGTAGCTACCCTGGGCAGCCTCTCCATTGACCGTCAGCGTGGCGCCTTCGGTCGCAGGCAGGTAAATCGTCGCCTTGGTGTTGGCAGGAACGGTCACGCTTGCCGTGTAAGCCGCGCCGGTGCTGTCAAAGGATGCTTCAACGTCACCCTTGACGGTAGGCACAGCAATCGAAGCCTTACCAATTCCCTCGGTCTGGAAGCGGACGTCAAACGTTGCATAGCCCGGTGTGGTGGGCGTGATACCAAAGATACCGCGCGTAATAGCATAAGCGGGAGCGGCACCCCATGCGTGAGACAGCGTCATATTATTTTTGATGGTGCTGTTCCAAGCCTCGGTCGTAATGGTTGCATCCATCATATACATCATATACGCCCAAGTGCGTGCGCCCTCTTCAACATTTTCATCCAGCATCAAAGCGTTGGCTACGTCACCGTTACCCGACTCGTACAGACCCTTGAGCAGGAAGTAGGAGCCGTAGACACTCATGCGGATTTCACCCTGATCGGCAATAGCCGCAGCCATATCGTCAGCCATGGCCTGATTGTCGTAAATACCGTAGGCCAGTGCGTAGGCGGTAGCGTGCTGAGCGCAATGTTCAGCAGGCGTACCCTCTGCCGTCAAGCCGTCCGAGAACATACCCGTTTCCTCGTTATACAAAAGGTCGATCATAGTCGTGCGAATGCCATCGGCCAGCTCCTCGAAGGTCGCAGCCTCCTTGTCGTTGCCTGTGGCGTATGCGATCTTTGCCAAAGCCTCATAGGTACCAACCGCTACAGCGTTAAGCACTGTGTTGTAGGTGACACTGCTGTCGTAACCGTCGCGCTCTGCCATCGGCCAGTCGATGAGAACGGCATTTTCAGCACTGGGGCCACTCGAGGTGCCGGAGGTCAAAAGACCGATATCGGAATTCAGGTGCTGGGTATAAACGCGAGTTTTGATCACGTTGTAGAAGGTTTCAAGAGAGGCGAGGTCGCCCGTTACCATGTAATCCTCCAAGGCGAACTGGGCAGCAAACAGATAGTATTCTGCGGGCCAGGTACGGTGCGTATACAGATATTCGGCACTGAAGCGGCCGATGCTGTAATCGTTACCGAAAGCGTAGGAAGCCAGCAGATTGATGATCAGGTCGCCCTCATAGGCCAGTCTTTCACGGGACTGGGAGTCCACGAACAGATCCTGCGTGGTTATCTTGATGGTGCGCTTCATTAGGTCGTACAGATCGTTCAAAAGGCGGTTGTCGGAATTAAAGTCGGAGGCCTCCTCACGGAAAGGCGCGCGAATCTCCAGGCCCTTGACCATATCGGGCGTGATCTCTACGGGACAGCCCGAGATTTGTACGTAACGGTAAGCCAGCATATCGATGGTTTCAATCGTCTGCTTGCCTGCCGTCAGCTGCCAGGTCTCCTCATAGACGTTGGTCGTCATCATCTTATACTTGACCGAACCATCCTCACCCAGCTGCTCACCATAGTAGACCTTCAGGGTGGCTGCTGCAGGAAGCGTCACCGTAAAGCGGATACCGCCGATGATCTCACCGCCAAGATCGATCACATAGTCACCATTATCCAGCTTCTTGACAGTGACCTTTTCGGTACTCTCAAAACGGCTGACGTTGTCCGTCTCGCTGGGAACCAAAGACATGCCTGTCTGGATGGGATCACCAACGAACACACCGTTCCATGCAGAGTCGTCAAAGCTTGCCTCGGCAAAGCCGTAAGGATACAGGGCGCTGTTGATGTTATTGGCATGCGCCAAATAATAATTCGTACCAATGGAATTATTCTTGCCAAACACCTTGTCGGCAGCCAAAGAGGTCCACTTTTCGGCATCGCGAGCCGAGTTGGAAACAACCTCACTTGTACCGTCGGTATAGTGCAAGGTCAGTTGGGACAAGAACGCACGTCCCGCCGTCGTGTAGTTAATGGTAGACAGGCAGTTGTCACCTGACTTCAGAAGCGCGGTGACGTCATAAGTGTTGTAGAACAGCTCGTTCTTTCCTGCAGGCGTCTTACCATAGCGAGAGGGGCCAACACCAACGATGGTACCATTGACGTACATATTATAAACAAACTGACGGGTCGACTCGGGAGACGTAGCCGTCACGCTCAGCAAAGCCTTATCCAGCTTTGCCAACTGATCGGCCGTCAAATTCAGCTCGGTGCGCAGGAAGACGAAGCTGTCACTGCTTTTGTTGGAGGCAAAATCCATAGCCGCTTCGCGGTCGAGGAAGTCACCCGTGCTCAATGCCTTGGAAACGATCAGCGCCCCGTCGGCAATCGTGCACTTGCTGAAAGGATTCTCTTCACCCGCAAAATTGGAGCGATACAGCAGGCGGCCGTCCATGTGATGAATCTCCATCGCGTACAGCTTACCAAATTCAGATCCGCCCGTACGCACACCGACCGTGCCTTCAGCAAAGCCATAAGCCGACATATCACGCTCGTCGACCACAACGTAATCCTCGCCCTTCTTGATGGAGGTCGTAATGGTATCTCCATCACACTCAATGCGCGCGTGGATGGTGTCACCAACGCCAAAGGCTACGCTTGAAGGAATCTCGATCTTGGCAATGGAGGAATTGTTGACAAATTTGCCGTCCTTATAGACGTGGGGGCACAGCAACGCCTTACCATTCTCGATCTTGAACTGCCACATGTAGAAATTCTTGGCATCCATGCCACGGATGATGAAGCCAACGGCATTGGCATCGATAGAGAACTCCACGTTCATTTCGTAGTCTGTCCACTCGGTAGCCAGTTCTTCCTCTTCGCCCGATTCATGAGCCTTACCTGCCCAGATACCTGCCAAGTTTGCCCAGTCTTTGCCGACAGCCGTCGAGAAGGGCTTGGCATCGGAATAGGCCTCCGCACCTGCAGTATCGCGGGTAGCAACACTCCAATAATACAGCGTGTTGTCCTTGAGCTTGGAGGAAAGGCCCTCTACTTCGACGCCCGCACTCTCGGACGACTCAATCCATTCGCTGTCAAATACGTATTCCTTGGCCTCCATTTTCGACGCAGTTTGTGCTACGACAATGCGGTAGGCCGTCTGCGTTTCATTTTGCTTGGACGAGTTCATTGTCCAAGAAAAACGAAGGTTGCTTCTGTCGACCGCGAAGGGCTCGGACAAGAGATTGATGCGAAGATCACTCGGTTTGCCCACACCTGCAGTCTCACCATCTACGGGAGGCTTGGGATCGTCCACGGGGGGATCTTGGGTGGGATCGTTTGTGGGGTCCTTGCGACAGCCGACTGCCAGCACCATCAAAAGCGCCAGCACCATGCACATCGCCCGACGAAGATAGTAAAACTTAATTCTCATTCTTACATTCTCCTTTGAGGATATTGACATTTTATTATATCATAGCTTTGGGGGTTTGTAAAGCAAAAAAGCGAAGAAACTCGCATTTTCTTTGGCCGGTGGCGCATCCATTTCAAAAAAATTCTTGTATTTTCAACAAGGCCTTGATTTTCGTCCAGATTTCATGTATAATATTGCGGAATATTCATGAAAAGGAAGCACGTATGGACGTCAATTATAAAAATCCAAAGAAATACAAGACTGCCAAATACCCCATCCGACAACCCTGGTATCTGATGTGGCTGATCTGGATCCTATCCAAGATCATGCTCTTGTTCAAGCCCCACAAGGTCGAAAAGATTGGCATGGAGGGGCTCAAGCCCCCTTACATGATCCTGTCCAATCATATGTCGTTTGTCGACTTTGAACTGGTGGCCATGGCAACAAGACCTCACCGCGTCAACAACGTGGTCAACATCGACGGCTTTTATCAGCGCCCGTGGCTGCTTGAGTGGATCGGCGCCATCTGCACCCGCAAGTTCACGACCGACCTGCATCTGGTCAAGTCCATCCGCAAGGTACTCCAGCGCGGCGACATCCTCTGCATGTACCCCGAGGCACGCTATTCTCCTTGCGGCACGACCTCGTATCTCCCCGACTCGCTGGGCGCGCTGGTACGCATGTGCCGCGTTCCAGTCGTCGTGGCCATCCACAGAGGCAACTATCTGCACGCCCCCTTTTGGGATTTCCGCCACAAACGTAAGGTTCCCATGCACACCACGCTGACCTTAACCCTGACGCCCGAGCAGATCAAGGGCATGTCGACCGACGAGGTCAATGCCGCTCTGCGCAAGGCCTTTGCATACGACGATTACCGCTACCAAAAGGAGAACGGCATACGTATTACCGAAACATTCCGCGCGCAGGGTATGCACAAAATTCTTTATCAGTGCCCCCACTGTATGAGTGAGGTAGGTATGGCCTCCGAAGGCGTAGAGATCTTCTGCCGCGACTGCGGCAAGCGCTGGATCTTGCAGGAGGACGGGACGCTTAAGGCCAACGAGGGTGAAACGGAATTTTCGCACGTGCCCGATTGGTTTGAGTGGGAGCGCGAGCAGGTCAAGACACAGATCGAGCGAGGCGACTACCGTTTTGAGGACGAGGTGGACGTACATTCCCTGCCCCGTTGCTGGAAATTCGAGCCGCTGGGCAAGGCGACGCTGACCCACGACCCCGAGAATGGCTTTATCCTCACGGGTCACTACCGCGGCAAGGACTACCGCATCCAGCGCGAGCCGTTGCAGATCAATTCCCTGCACGTCGAATACGACTTTCCCCATATCAAGCCCTTTGACTGCGTGGATATCTCCACCGAAAACGACTCCTTCTACTGCTTCCCGACCAAGGAGAACGTGGTCACCAAGCTGGCGTTTGCCACCGAGATCATTTATCAGAGGAAAGAGCAAGAGGCAAAAGAGAAAAGAGCGGCGAAGGGATAAAAAAATCACGGCGTAAAGGCTGGTTCTCATAAGGAAGTTTGATATTGTTTTGTAGGGGCGTTCATCGAACGCCCGCGGGCGACCAATGGTCGCCCCTACGGATAAACAAATTTGATACGCAGAAAAGATACCCCCCGACAGAAAATCTGTCGGGGGGTATTCGTGTCAGCAGATACTAATGGATTACTTTTTACAATAATTTCAAAAGTGTAATAAAAGCAATAGCAATAATGCAAATAAAACCAAATCCAATTCGGTTGCTTATTTGGATTTTGTTCATATCTTCATATGTGAGAATATCCTGTTGGTCACATTTGATGGATACAATCTTGTCCGCATTTGTTTTCGAAGTCTTTACTTCAACCGTGTTATTCAAAATAGTTTCTTTTAAAGTATCATAATTCCAATCACTTTCTTTTAATATTGAATGAGGTATGTACAATACATCACCATTTTCGAGTTCCATATAAACTATCGTTCTTTTCCGATTTTTGTAACCAGTGTAATTTGATTCGGTGTAAACGTCGATTACTTCTCCGACATGTACAGAGGTGTTGGTATCTGAATACAATACTAAATTTGGATGCAAAAAAATCGCGATGAAATATCCAACCATAATCGATATGCCAACCACAACAGCAAAAATAATTTTTCTGCTTTTATTTTTGTATTTCTTTTTCTTTGAAGCAAACATATCTTTCTCCTTTTATCGCGCCAGTTTCGCCTTTGTATTACGGCGTTGCTTGCAACGCGGGCTTCGGGCAAAGCCCATACCCCTAAAGATGCACGTATCTTTAGGCTCTCCCTTAGGGAGAGCTCCCGCGATAGCGGGTGAGAGGGCTT
>JAZLDE010000186.1:0-18113 GCA_045614625.1 Eubacteriales bacterium | reverse complement strand
TCAGGTCCTCCGCCACACCGGGTAAAATTGGCTCCATCGCGTGCGGTGCGGTCGCGTCCAAAAGGCCGACGCTTCCCTGCTCGCCATACAGTAAGACGGCATCGAGTGAGTCAGCGTCCGAGGAGCAATAATAATACTCCGCGCGATATCCTCTCGCCTCACCATATCGCGCTACCCGACGCATCAACGTGCTTTTTCCCGTTCCCGGGCCGCCCTTGATATACAAGAGGCGGTCGACCTTGTGGCGGAAGCATTGCTCGTAATAGGAATGAAAGCCGTTTCGGCTGTTGGATGCGGCAAAATAAGCTTGTTCTTTGCTTGCTCTGTACTCGGTTGCCATGATAACTCTCCTTTTTGTGTTATTCAAAAACAGAATATGGAGCACTTGCACGCGACGTGCAAAAAAAGGAGAAAACGCAGTGCGTTTTCTCCTTTTTTCTTAGTTTTTATGAACGATCACAACGTTGATGGGTTCAATACCCGTCTGCTCGTAGACGACAGTGTTGATCTTGGCAATTTGGGCGGTCTGAAGCTCGCCCTCCGACTTGACGATGACGTTGATCTGATTGCCATTCATCACAGCAACGCAATCCTCAAAGCCGCCCGAGAGCAACAGCGCCTCGATATTGGCTTCTTTTTCAATCTCGTCGGCAATGGCGTTCATCTCGGCAAGTGCTTCATTCTTGACCTCTTCGGTGGCATCAGGATTGTCGATGACACTCTGAAGCACTGCCATAGACTCGTCTCTGGCGCGTTTGCGATTGACTTGCGCCGTTGCGAAATAGTCGGTTGTGGTGCTCGACGTGTCGCCTACGTCACCTGCGTCGTCCGTCATACCCGATGAGTTACCGTAGTCGGCGTATCCTGCACCGACGCTGTCCGAGAAGAACATCCAATTAAGCCAAACGGCAAGGCCGATGAGCAATACCGCACCCACGATGATCCAGTTGCGACGCCCCACGCGGTTGACCCACTCGATCACCTTGTTCTTCTTTTTTCTCTCTTGCACCGCCTCGTCCATCTCTACCATAGCACCTGCAGTCTCCTTTTGCCCGATGCGATTGATCTTCTTGTTTTCCATCTTTGCTTCCTCCTTTATATCCCGTAGGATTGTTTTCTTGTTACACCGCCATTGTATGACGCCCGCGTCTTAAATAGAACTCTTTTTTATTCATTTGCCTCGGCAATGTAAATGTGATTGCTGGAAATGCCGTAGGCCGCCTCAAGCAGAGCGATAAGCTCACGCCTGACCCGCGCGTCGCCTCCTCCGCGACAGACGACCCCAATGCCACTGACGCGGGGATAGATGCGCGTGAGCAGAACCGTCTGCTCGTTTGCGCCGCTACCGACCGTCACGTAGCTGGTGTGGCTCTCGCTCACACCGTCCTTTTGCACTGTTTCATTTTCGGTAGCATAGACATACGTAAAATCGCCCTCCAGAGTCACAACTACCTGCACCTCGCTCACACCCATGACCCCCGCGCAAAGCGAAGCGATCTTTTGCTCAGTCTGAGCGGCATAGACAAGCAGCGGGTCGGTCTGTTCGACCTGCTCGCTCGATTGCCCCTTCTGATTGGGAAAGAACTGTCCGTTGCCGATCAAAATCAATAGCACACCAACCGCCGCTCCCAAAAGCAACAGCCATCCGCGACGAAAAAATGGCAGACCACCCTCTTTTTTTTGTTTTTCTCCCATGCGTTTCTCCTTCATTCAATATAAATGAT
Source organism: Eubacteriales bacterium (assembly GCA_045614625.1). GTDB lineage: Bacteria > Bacillota > Clostridia > Oscillospirales > CAG-272 > SIG644. The sequence continues at coordinate 16,389 of JAZLDE010000186.1, read as the reverse complement.
GCATTCGCATCCAAGCGTTTTTTCGATATACTGCTCGATCTCGTGAGTGTTTTGCCAGATCGCCCGTCCGGACAAGGCCACGCGAACGTGCGAAATGAGCGATTGAGATTCATCCGGCACAACTTCGACCGAAACGTCGCCCGCTGCGATCAAAAATTTATCCTGCAGCATTCCTGCGATTGTTTGCGATGCAAACGTCACGTCCAGCTGTTCATATTCCTCCTGCCAACGATCGGAAAAGTCCTTGTCGGCTTGATCTCGAATCGAAAGCCAATCCGACAGTGCCGCCTCCAATCGCGCGGGCAGATCTATTCCCGAGCTAAGCAACGACACAACGGGCGTGACGAGCACGCAGAGCAAACAAAGCCCCGTCATCAGCTTGATATGACGGGCAATCCCGCCCCCCTCCCCTTCGGGGGAAAGCAGTTCGACCACAGCACAACACAGCGCCAGCGCGAACAGCCCGATGATATACTCCCGCATGCGTCATCCTCCGTACGCCGAGCCACATTTGAGAAGCAGCAACAGCGCGCACAAAAAGGTCACGACGCTCAAGGCAACCACCGCTACAAGATATCCGAACAGGCTCGCGATCTCACCAAGGAGCTTGGCCTCTCCTTCGCACCCAAGCCAGCCCGCGACGTCGCCTGCAAGCGTGTATATCGTTCGCGTCAACAGCAAAGAGATGATCTGCGGCAAGAGCAACCAAATGAGTAGCACGATGCCGCCGACGCCTACCACGCCACGCAACCAGCTCATACCTGCCGCAGCTGTTTTGAGCATCTCGGCAACACCGCCGCCCACCACGGGAAGCGACGAGCTGACCGCAAAGCGTATCGTGCGAAAGCCAAGCGTATCCGCTCGCGCACTGAGCGTCGTCTGCGCTCCCAGCGCCGCACTGAGCAGCAGCATAGTCAGTGAAAGCCCTGTGGTGTACCACTTTTTCAGCTTACCGGTCGCCACCTGCATGCGTCCCGCGACCGAAGGTCCAAATGCACCAAGCAGACTGAAGGCCAAGCAGAGTGAGAACAATGGAACGATGGTCTTGCCGCCCAGCCATTCGACCAGCGAAAGGGAGAGCACAAGTGTGCCGTGATTGACCACGGCCGTACTGACGTTGCCGCCCAACGCATACATCGCCCCCATGAGCGGTAAAAATGCCGTTGTCAGGGCGTCGAGCTGGCGATAAAACTCGACCACGCCTGCAAGCCCCTGCATCGCTTGGGTAATGATCGCCCCGAACAACCCCACACGGCAGAGCAGTTGCACGCCGCTCGACAGCGCGGACGTGCGCAACGCAGTCGTGGCACAGCCGAGCACACCGCGCAAAAGCAAAATACCACACAGCAATATCAGCAACCGCACGTAGTCCTGCCAGCGTACACTCAACTGCGACAAGAGCAAGCGAAAGAGCCCCTCGGGCGAGGCGAGCGAAGCCCAAGCACGTGCCGCTGTCTCGGCATCTTTCGTAAAAATATCCTTAGGGAGGCTGTCACGCAGAGCCTTGGGGAGTGCCTCGAGCATCTCGACATATTCCTCCGGGAGCGCGAAAGATGTACCGCTTTGCTCCTCTTTCGCAAAGACGGTCACGGAGCATATAACAATCAGTAGAAACAGAATCAGCGCCCCGACCCCGACGCGTCTTACATGCCCTCGAGCATGCCCTGCGCCAGCTCGATCAGATCGCGCAGCATAGGCAGGCAAAGCAAAAGGAGCTCCGCTTTGCCTGCCAGCTCCACGCTGTTGGCCAAGGGCGCTTCGCCGCTTTGTCGACAAAGATCGGCGCAAAATTGTGTCAGCATTGCCACCCCCAAGCCCTTGATCATAAGGCTTGCCATGTCGCTGACACCCTGCCCCTCGCACAGATCGCCCACCCAGGCGATCACGGGAGAAAGCATAAGGAACGCCGCCCCCGTCAGTATGACCGTTCCCGTCCATTGAAGCGGAAGGACGTTCCCTCCTGCGCTCTTGAGCAAAACGATTGCGACCGCGCAAAGCAACGCACCGCCACATAGCCGAAGCCACATCGCACCACCTCATAGTCCAAAGAGCGACATGATCTCGGAAAACAGCTCTCCGATCTTGCCGATCAAAAGCCCCAGCACGACGAGGATGCCTGCAAGCGTCACCATCATGGACTGCTCATCCCGTCCCGATTTACTCAACAGCTGTGTCGTGACCGAAACAAGCAAGCCAATGCCTGCGATCCTGACGATCAAACTGATATCCATGCGTTTTTCTCTCCCATGTTCGTTCCTTTCTTTTCACCAGATCAACAGCAAAACGCCAAGCGTGCCGCAAAGACACAGTGCACAGCGCGTGCGAAGCCGCTCGCTTAGTCGAGTGGCATAGGCTTGATGCTCCGTTTCCAATGCCGAAATATAGTAATTCAAGCGCTCAACTTGCTCGCGTCGCCAAACGGTTCCCAGCTCATCCGCCAGCGCGCGCATCAGCACTCCGCTATTGCCGGGAAGCATCGGTGCGTCCGCGCGACAGCGCTCTGACAGCATGCTCTCATTTTCCGGTGCATCCAAGGTCAGCGTTGCCAGTACCATTGGATCGGCATACGTCAAAATTTCACGCAGAGGCGTTCCAAAGCAAGCGATATGAGAGCGGATATGGGTCAGCAAGGCGATCCACGCACCAAGACGGTGCTTTGCCATGCGAAGCTGACGATTGCTTCCAACGCAATAAAGCGCGCAAATAAGTATCAGCACGCCACCGCCAACGTATTTGATCCACATATCAAGCATCCCCCCATGCCGTAATATCGTAGCAATATTCCCGCTCCGTTGCCCGTCGTGAGATACCAACGTAAAGCCCAAACACGGCAGCGCGGTGTAACATATCAAATCCAGGACGAGACAGAAGCTGCCTGACGCTAGCCGCATGTGCTGTAGCGATTACGGGAACGCCACAGTTGGCCGCGGAAAGCACCGCCTTCGCCTCCTCATCATTACCGATTTCATCGCATAAAATGACCTGCGCGCTCATAGATCTCGCCGCTATTTCGATGCCCTGCCCCCTGGGATAACCCGACAGAAATGACAGTAACGCATCTTTTGGAAAAGCGCCATCGTTCAGCTCACAGCGGCTATCAACAACCGCCACCCGCATGCCTTGCTCGCCGCTCGAAAACCGCTGCGCCAACGCACGCAAAAGCGTCGTTTTCCCTACCCCCGGAGGGGCGTAGATCAAGGCTCCTAACGGGAAATTCTCTCTCAAACGTGTCGACAAGGCTATGCCGACCGTACGCAACGATTGAGGAAAGCGAAAACAAAGCGCGTCAACGTTGCGCACACCCAGAAGCTCAGCACCGCCCTCTTGCCTTTCGACAAAAGCGCGTCCGCTTATACCAACGCGAATGCCCTCGCCCGGTGCAATATATCCGCGGTTGATGCTTTCGCGATGAGCGTACAGCGAGCCCTCGCAAAGACGCACGACCAAGGCATCCATGTCCTCGCGGCTCAAGGCAATATCAACACGTCGGTTCTCACCCGCAACCGTTACCGAGCATGCCCGTCCCACACGCAAGTGAAGCTCCTCCCACTCGCCTCCCACACGCGAAAGCGCAAAGCATACGTGCGACGGCAGCCATCGCCTCAATATGGGCGGCATGCCGCCCTCCTCCACCGCTATCCTTTGCGTATGCAGCATACCCACCCTCCTTGTCCTTTACTGTTTTATCTTATGTATCCGTTCTTCCGTTTAGAACGCTCAAGGACATACAAAAAGCGCATCAACACACAATGCGTTGATGCGCTTTTGATTATGTTTTTTTGCTTGCGATCATTCTTCCATGTTGCTGATCATCTTGTTGATATCCTTGACGCACTGCTCGACCTTACCCTCGAACGTCTTCCAAACGCTCATGATATCCGAGCTTTCTCTTGCGGTCAAACGAAGCAGACCCTGTGCGTGCTGCAGGCCCGTCGTGGTATCCCAGTACTGACCGGGGTCATAGATACGAGTCTGGAAAATCAGCTGCAGCATTCTCTTGGAGTCAGCATCCTTTGCGGCACGGTCCAAAAGAATGGTGTCGTAGAATACGGGATAAACGCTATAGTAGGACTCCCAGCTCATTGCCTCAAGAATGACGGCACACATCTCAACGTCTGCTACGTCAACAGGAATACCGAGAATACTGTCGTGATGGATCCAAACCAGCGAATGGTAGTCCTCCTGTTCCTCATCATACTTAGGATAAGGAAGAATACCGTACAGATCCTGCATCTCGCTCAAGCCGTTGACAGACTTAACCATATCACCGGCGAACAGTACGTGACCGTCGGCAAAAATATTACCATCATAGGAATCCATGATGCTCTTATCGACACCTCTGTTGAGATACCAGTCAGCATACATGACGTCCTCAAAGATATCCTGCATAACGATGATCGAGTCCTCGTCATAACCGAAGTCATACTCCAGGTAGCCGCCCTCGTCAATGTGAGCAAACTGTCTGCCCGTAGCGGCGTACAGATAGAAGACAGGGTCATCGCCGCCTATCATGCCCCACATATCCTCGCCCGAGTTCATCAGGTCATCCCCGTCAACCGAGCCGGATACGATCTCGCATGCTGCGATCATGTTGGAAAACGTCCACTGATTTTTGTCTACCAATTCAAAGAAATTGGGCAAGTCAGGATAGTCCTCAACCAGCGACTGGTTGAAATACAGCGCCGCCGTTGCACCCTTATCACGCAGCAGCATCTCGGTGGAAGCCACGTACAGATGCTCACCCAGCGTGTAAGAATCGATCGAGTTCTGCACCCACCAAGGCTGATCGGTGTGCAGGATGGTGCCTGCCAGCGTGTTCATATCGAACATCAGATTCTCCTGCACCATGGTGATCAGGTTACGGGAGCGCTGGGTTACGAGTTGAAACTCATTGGAGGAGGTTTCGCGGTTCTGACGCATACGGGCAATGTGGCTGACGGATGCGTCGACGGAAACGTATTCCTTCGAAATGTCAACGCCAAACTGCTCTTCTACCCATGCGTTACGATCAAAGACAGCCTCAGACAGCATACCACCGTCCAGCTGATCCACGTCGCCCTCTTCCCACGGAATCCAGCTGTCACCGGCCATGTCCTGGCCGCCGCACGCCCATTCCAAAATATTGTAATTGGCATTATTAAAATTGTAGGATGCCTGAGGGAAGGTCAGCGGAATACGCTCCTCCTCGCCACCGTCCGTCGGGGGGGTGACAACAGGCGGCTTGTTATCCTCGTCCGTCGTCGGGTCCTTAGGTTCATCCGGATCGCTACAAGCAACCATACCCAGCAATGCCGTCAAGACCATCAGCGTTGCTAACAGCAATGACAAATATTTTTTCATTATGCTACCTCCTATTATGCTGCGCCCTCATATAAAAAAGCACAATAACTTTTATTATATAATTTTATCATGATATATGGATGTCTGTCAAGAAAAATCATCCATTTTTTCTCTTTTCGCCCTTTTGCACAAAAAGGCGGCAACCAATACTCGACTGCCACCTTTTTGTTTATTTGTATCGCACAGAAATGTTTATTCCTTATCTGCGATCCAGTTATTTACTTCTTTGATATTCTCTTCGATGTTAGCTCTGTAGGTTGCCCACATACTTGCAATATCCGAGCTGCCGGTCTTACTCAAGCGAAGCAGACCGTCGCTACCGTGCAGACCGGAAGCGTTATCCCAATACAGACCGGGGTCGTAGGAACGAGTGTCCATAATGATCTGCAGCATTGCCTTGGACTCGCTGTCCTTAGCTGCGCGGCTCAGAAGGATGGTCTCGTAAAACATAGGATATACGCTGTAGTAAGACTCCCAGCTCAGTGCCTCCAGAATAACGGCGCACATTTCCTTATTAGCAGCATATTCGGGAATACCCAGAATACTGTCGTGATGCTCCCAAACGAGAGAGGAGTATTCCTCTTGATCCAGATTGATCTTCGGATGAGGAAGAATACCGTACAGATCCGGCATGTATTTGAGCACGTTGGTCGTATCCTTTACCATACCGCTCTTGAACAGCGAGGTGCCGTCGACGAACAGATCCTGATCCTGCTGAAGGAAGTTCTTACCAACCGTCATTTTGTTCATGTACCATTCCGCGTAGATGAAGTCGTCAAAAATACGCTTCATATCGGTAATGCTATCTTCATTGTTACCAAAATCGTATTCCAGATAACCGCCCTCATCAATGTGAGCGAACTTATGTCCTGCCGCATTGAAAAGATAATATACGGGGTCGTCACCACCGCAGCAGCCCCATATGTCCTCTGCAGAGTTCATCTGCTCGTCACTATCATTGGAATGAGCGACAACCTCGCAGGACATTACCAGATCCTCCAGCGTCCACTCCCCTGCTTCTGCCAGCTCGAAGAAGTTGGGCAGATCGGTATAGTCGGCCGCCATGACTTGGTTGAAATACAGCGCTGCCGTTGCGCCCTTGTCGCGCAGCAGCATTTCGCTTGCCGCTACATACAGATGCGAGCCAAGCGTGAAGGACTCGACCGAGTCTTGTACCCACCAAGGCTGATCGGTGTGAATGTACTGCTCGTATTCGTTCATATCAGCGAACAAGCCTTCCTCGACCAATTCAACGATATTGACCGTACGAAGAATATACAACTGATACATATTGTTCGACGTTAAAGAATCATTACGAACGACAGCCATATACGAAGGTGCACCGTTGACCTCGTCAACAGACCAGTATTCTCTGGTAATGTTAACACCATAGGTTTCTTCTACCCAAGCATTACGATCAAATACGGCAGAGCCCAGCATATCGCCGTCCTCGCGCTCTACGTCGCCCTCTTCCCACGGAACCCAAGAGTATCCAACATCAGTCAAACCACCGGCTGTCCATTGGAGGATATTATAGGATGCGTTATTATAACCTTCCGTTGGCAGATAGTTCAGCGGAATACGCTCTCCGGGCTCGTCAGGTGGTGTAACAACAGGGGGAGTGTCCACGGGGGGCTTTTCCTCGGGCGTCTCCTGCTGCTCAGAATCCTGGCAGGCAACGATAGTAAAGAGTGCTGTCAGAATCATTATCATTGCCAAAAGCAAAGACAAATACTTTTTCATTGACATATCTCCTTTCAATAACTTTATATGTGTTAATCATAGCAAATTTTTATTCTTCTGTCAAGCATTCTAATCTTTTTGTCTTCTTTTTTCTCTTTTGCACAAAAAGACAGCGACCGAAAATCGATCGCTGTCTTTTTTTTATTGACATCGCACAACAAGAAATTATTCCTTATCTGCGATCCAGTTGTTGACCTCTTGGATATTCTCTTCTACCTTGTCCTTGTAGGTTGCCCACAAGCTGGCGATATCGGAGGTACCCTTCTTACTCAGACGCAGGAGGCCTTCGCCGCCATGCAGACCCGAGCCGCCGTCCCAGTACAGACCGGGATCGTAAGAACGGGTAGCGAAGATGATCTCCAGCATTTCCTTGGACTCCTGGTCCTTAGCAGCACGGCTGAGCAGAATGGTATCGTAGAACAGAGGATATACGCTGTAGTAGGACTCCCAGCTCAGTGCCTCGAGAACGACTGCGCACATCTCCTTATCAGCCGCGAACTGAGGAATACCAAGAACGCTGTCGTGGTGCTCCCAAACGAGAGAGGAATACGATTCCTGATCAAGGGTGTACTTGGGATACGGCAGAATACCGTACAGATCGTTCATGTTCTTCAGACGGTTGGTGGTATCCTTGACCATGCCCGTCTTGAACAGCGAAACGCCGTCAACAAACAGGTCCTGATCCTTTTCAAGGAAGTCACCCTCGGTGGTGGAGTTCATGTACCAATCGGTGTAAAGGAAGTCGTCAAAGATCGACTTAACTACCGTAATACTATCCTCGTCATAACCGAAATCGTAAGCAATGTAACCGTCCTCATCGATGTGAGCGAACTTATAGCCTGCCGCATTGAACAGGTAGTATACAGGGTCATCGCCGCCGATGCAGCCCCAGATGTCCTCTGCAGAGTTCATCTCTTCGTCGCTGTCGTTCGAGTGAGCAACGATCTCGCAAGCGAAGATCAGTTCTTCCAGCGTCCACTCACCTTCCGATGCCAGCTCAAAGAAGTTGGGCAGGTCGGTGTAGTCCTTGGCCATGACCTGGTTGAAGAACAGAGCCGCAGTCGCACCCTTGTCGCGCAACAGCATTTCGCTGGCAGATACGTACAGATGCGAGCCCAGCGTAAAGGATGCTACTGCATCCTGAACCCACCAAGGCTGGTCGGTACGCAGGTACTGCTCGTATTCATTCATGTCGGCAAAATATCCCTCTTCGATCAAAGAAACGATACCAACCGTACGCATCGTGAACAGCTGATAGGTATTGCTCGAGGTTTCTGCGTCGTTACGAACTCTCGTCGTATACGTAGGTTCAAACTCGATCTGAGCATACTCCTTGGAAATGGTGACACCGTAGGTCTCTTCAACCCATGCGTTACGGTCGAACACAGCGGAACCCAGCATATCGCCGTCTTCCTCTTCTACGTCACCCTCTTCCCACGGGATCCAGCTTACACCAACGTCAACGACGTTGTTGCAGGACCACTCAAGAATGTGGAACGGCGCATCGTTGTAGCCGGTTGTAGGCAGATAGTCCAGCGGGATACGCTTCTCTTCCTCATCACCATCGGTCGGGGGAGTGACAACAGGCGGCTTGTTTTCGTCATCCGTTGTCGGATCCTTGGGACCGTTTGGATCTTCAGGCTTCTGGCACGCAACAATAGTAAACAGTGCGGTCAGGATCATCAGTATTGCCAAGAACAAAGACAAATACTTTTTCATTTTTTTCCTCCTTAAAAACTTTGCACCATCGACATTGTCCAAAAGTGCATAATAATGTATTATATTATACCATGTTTTTCTCCTTTCGTCAAGCAAAAGCGACGTCCTATTCTATTTTTTCCCTTTTGCACAAAAAAAGGCGGCGCTGTTTTTGCAACAACGCCAAAGCCTTCACATTTTAGCTACCCAATGCGTGACGCAACTTTTCCAGAGCTCCCTTTTCGAGTCGGCTGACATACGATCGGGAAATTCCCAGCAGCGTCGCGACCTCCCGCTGCGCCAACGGCTCGCGACCGTCCAAACCGTAGCGCAGACGGATGATCTGCTGTTCCCTTTCCTCCAGCACCTGCCCGACCAGCTGTACCGCCCGCTGGCTGCACAGCATGGTATCGATCTCCTCGGTCATGTTTTCCTCGCTGGCGATGACGTCCATGTAGGTCAGCGGATTGCCCTCACGATCGACATCGATGGTGTCGTACATAGACACCTCGGCGCTCTGGTGTTTTTGTCGCCGAAAATACATGAGGATCTCATTCTGAACGCATTTGGCGCCGTAGGTGGCAAATTTGGTACCGTTGTCCACACGGAAGGTATCGACTGCCTTAATCAGCCCGATCGAGCCGACAGACACCAGATCCTCCTGATTGCGGCAGGTACCGTAATATTTGCGGACGATGTGTGACACTAAGCGAAGATTGTGCAAAATGAGCTTCTGACGAGCCTCCTCATTCCCTTTCGCTGCGGCCACAAAGCAATCGTGCTCCTCGGTGGCCGAAAGCGGCGGTGGAAATTGGGAGGGCGAACCGATCCCAAGCGAAATATGAAAAAAGCGTGTGAGTAGCGCGATGAGTGCGGCAAGCATATTCATTCTCCTTTCACGGCGTAAGATGGTGCATTATATGGTGAAAAAAGAAAAAATTTGCCTGTCCTATCCATCTCGCGCGATTTTTTCGCAAATGAGGCGGTGCATCTTGCAAAAAAGCAAAAAACGGTGTATAATAACACTATTCCGACAGAGAGGAAAACGCATATGAAATATTTGATTTTTCTGGATATAGACGGCACGCTGCTCGCACACGGCGGTGTGCCCGCTCGCACCACGGCGGCAATTGACGAAGCGATCCGTCGCGGTCATTTGGTATTCATCAACACGGGACGCTCCAGGGGCAACGTTCCTTTTGGGGCACTCAAGGGCGTGAATTTGACTGGCATCGTCGCAGGTCTTGGCTCGTATATCGAAATGGAGGGGGAGGTTCTCTTCTCGCACGCCATGACAAAGGATGAGATCGCATACGCCATGCAGGTGGCGGACGAGGTTGAGATCGGTCTGATTTTAGAGGGTGAACAGCTGCTTTTGAATTATCGCTCCGAACACGTCCATCCGCTATGGGGACAAAATCGCCCCGCCGTGGAGAGTGCTGAGGATATGGCGCAGCGCTACCCCGATCTGCGCGTCAGCAAGATCAGCTTCACCAAGCCCCTTACCCCCGAGGCCGCCGAACGATTGAGCGCCCGTTTGGGGGTGATCAGCCACCCGACCTACGCCGAGATCTTCTCAAAAGGCTTCAGCAAAGCAACCGCTATGGACTTCCTTAAGGCGCGTTTGAACATTGCCGACAACCACGTCATCGCCATGGGCGACAGTCTCAACGACGTGGAAATGCTGCGCGCCGCGGGCATTGCCGTCGTCATGGGCGACGGGCATCCGGACGTTTTGCCGCTGGCAGATTTCGTTTCCATCGCCGCGCACGAGGGCGGCGTCGGACAGGCGATCGAGGAATTGGTGCTGAAAGAAAAAGGACGGTAAAGACAGGTTCTCATAAGGATGTTTAAACTTGACTTGTAGGGACCGGCGTCCTCGACGGTCCAAGACATATTTTGCTACGCAGTAAACAAATAATTAACCCCGACAGATTTGCAACAAAATCTGTCGGGGTTAAATTTTATCTATGTTTTTATTTTTCATAACATAGGTAAAACACTTCACCTACATATTCAAGATTCGCTTTTTGAGCAGTTCGTAATGATGCAATATTATCCGAGGAACATTCATAGTTAATCGTTGATATACCGTTTTTTTGTAAACAGTCACATAGTGCCGCAACATTTGAAACAGCATATCCTTTTTTTCGATTATTTACATTAGTTTCAACGCATATTTCTGTACTTCCATCCTCGAGGTAATGGGAATTTTCTATAGCCCAAGAAATAAGTTCGCCGTTTATGACAGTGCCAAATCCGCGATAATTATAACAGTCACCATCCCACATCTTCCTGTTGATACCATATCTCGGGAAATCATCTGAGATTTCAATTGTGGATGGCAAAACAACATCCTTATTGATTTTTGTTGACGATGAACATATAAATCTGTTCTTTTGGCTTATCCAAACATACTTATAATGATGTGTGGCAAAGGAATTACTTAATATTTCCGTATATATGTCAACCAAATTATTGGAAGCAGTTAACCGATTGATCAACTCACGATTGTCTATGATGTTTGGGACTTGTATTTCCCATAAATCGTTACGATGAAGCATTTCAATAATAATCGTGGTATTAAGTTTTAAGGCATTAGATATATCGATCTTTTTAATATCAAGTTTCATATCTACTCCTTTCAACTTTTACCAAATTCCAATTTATCGCGCTTGTTTTATCGCCAGTTTCGCCGTTGTATTACAAAGGCTTCGGGCAAAGCCCAGACCCCTAAGGTTGCTCGTCTAAGGATCCCTCCGGGAGGGAGCTGTCAGCGAAGCTGACTGAGGGAGAGTGCGTTTCAATAAGGTTAGCACAAACTTAAAGTCACGCAGGCTCCTTCCGTCACGCTAACGCGTGCCACCGCATCCGCTTGCGGATGGCATCTCGGAGGAAGGCTTTTTGTTAGTCCCATTATAACACAAATCGGCAGAGAAAACAAGGCTCTGCCGAAATTTGTTTGTAGGGGCGACCATTGGTCGCCCGTTTCTTGTTTTGCGGTTGTTTGCGGGCGATCAATGATCGCCCCTACGGTAAACTTCCTTATGAGAAGGAGAGTAAACCGTCCTTTTTTATTTACGACGTCAACTCCTCGCGCAGATACGCCACGATCTTTTTTTCCTCGCGGGAGATCTTGACCTGCGTCAGTCCCAGCTGCTCGGCGACCTGCTGTTGGGTGTGGTTGCGATAGTAGCGTAGCAGCACGATCTTTTGCCAGAGCGGTTGCATCCGCGAGATGGCCTGTGTCAGCGCCATGCGGTCGTGCATGCGTTCCAGCTCGTCTGCGCTCTCCTCGTCGGGCAAGACCGCCTCGTAGGTCTGCGTGCTCTCGCCGTTTCCCGCCCCGGGGAGCGTGTCGCACAGCGAGCGCACGGGTGAGATGGCATCCAGCGCCATGGCCGCTTCCTCCATATCCACCCCACACCGCTCGGCCAGCTCGCGCACCGAGGGCTCGCGTTCCTCGAACATCAAAATCTCGCTGCGTACCCGCATGAGCTGGGCACCCAGCTTCTTGTAGCTTCGACTGACCTTGATCATACCGTCATCGCGCAAATGTCTGCGGATCTCCCCCACAATGAGCGGTACGGCATAGGTTGAAAAGGCCGTGCCCCGCTCAAGCGAAAAGCTGCGAATTGCCTTGATCATACCAATGGTACCAATCTGAATGAGATCCTCAAATTCTGTTCCCCGCCCGCAAAATCGCTGGGCAAGCGAGCGTACAAGCCCTGCATTTTCAATGACCAACTGCTCCATGGCGGCATCGTCGTCCCGCTGGGCACGCTCGATCAAGGCACGGTTGCGCTCACTTCGCGCACGGTCAAAGCCCACGTTCTCACAGGCGGCCTCGTCTATCGGTATATCATTTTCTTGGATGGCTTCCTCTTTTGTTTGCGTCGTGTCCAAATCTTTCACCTCCGGCTGGCGCCCTCGCGCTTATGTAGCCGAAAACCGATCCTGCAGCCGCTTGGTCAGCGTCACCGTTGTGCCCTTGCCGGGGCGGGACACCACCCGCACACCGTCGCAGAAATTCTCCATGACGGTAAAGCCCATGCCGCTTCGCTCGCCCTCGGCATCCGTCGTATACAGCGGCTCTCGGGCGCGGCGCACATCCTCGATACCGCATCCGCGATCCTTGATCTCAATTTTGACCACTCCCTCGTTATAGATACGAACGCGAAGCTGTATGTCTCCGATCGCATCACGGTAGGCGTGCACGATGCAGTTGGTCACCGCTTCGCTGACGGCGCATTTGATGTCAGCCAGCTCGGTCGCGCTGGGATCTGCCTGTACGCAAAAGGCAGCCACCGCCGCCCGTGCCATGCCTTCGTTGACCGACAGCGAGGGCAGCTTGATGTTGATTTCATTGCGGACACTCAGTCCCCGACGGGAACAATCGCCCACAGAATAGCTTGCCATGTTATATCACCTCTCTTTTTATGTTTCTCCTTGCTCGATTTTCATCATACGTTCCATTCCCGCCAGACGCACCATACGCAACACGCTCGGCGAAGGGCGAGACAGTATCAATGCGCCCTTGAGCTTTTTCATCAGCGCCAGCCTTCCCATGAGCAGCCCCAGCCCCGAGCTGTCCATAAACTCCACGCCCGACGCGTCGATGCGCAGCAAGTGCGGGCGGTGGGCGCAGATGGCCTCATCGATCAGCCGTCGTACTCGCACCGCGCTGTGATGATCGATCTCGCGCGGGAGCCGTACTCTCATGATGCCCTCCCCCACGCTGACCGCCATCTCCTGATCCATTTTGATCACGCTATTTCCTCCTTTCGCTTGCTTGTCCGCCCTCATTGTAGCATACCCGCACAGCAAAACTTGTCATATCGTGCGTGCCTTGCATTTTCTCTCAAGACAAATGTAAATTTATTTTTCCCTCTTGCGTCTGCGTGCGAAATATGGTAAAATAAAAGATAATCTATCGTTGGCAAGGAGATGCCGTCATGTTAAACACCGTTCAAAATAAAAAAATCCGCCTTGCGGCGGCTTTGCTTTGTATCATATTGTTGCTTTCGTCGCTCGCGGGATGTCGAGATACCACACCGCCCGCGCTTCCGCCGAGCGATCAGCCTCCCAAGACGTATGAGCCTTACGTTCTGCCCGATCCCACCTTCACCGAGGACAAGACCGACTACGCCTCGCTTGCACTGGCGCCCTTTGAGGGCGTCGAGATTGCTCCCGCGGCTGATTTTACATACGAACTGACCGAGGGCGGCACCGTCCGTCTTTTGACCTACGTGGGCGAGGGAGGCGTCGTCATTCTCCCCGCGGCAATCGACGGTAAGGTCGTCTCTTCTCTTGGCGAGGGGCTCTTCAAGGACAACCAAACGCTCACCGCTCTGTCCATCCCCGTCTGCGTAAGTGAGATTGCCCCCGACCTTTTGACGGGTTGTCGTACCATCCGTGTGCTTCGTACCCCTCAACTGGGTGCAACGCGTGACGCAGACGGCTATCTCGCCTACTTTTTCGGCGCCGATACCGCCCAGGGCATGGGCTTTAAGGTATCCTCTTCGCTGGACACCGTCATTCTGCAGGATACAGTGAAGGAAATTTCCAGTCTGGCCTTTATGGATTGTGACAAGCTGCGCATGGTTCTGCTCCCCGATACATTGACCAGCATTGGCAGCTTTGCCTTTTCGGGCTGCACGCAGCTGCATTTCATTCCCCTGCCCGCCTCGCTCAAGACGGTCGGCGACTACGCCTTTGCCGATTGCAAGGCCTTGATCTCGGTCAGCCTTGGCGGCGCCGTCGAACGTATCGGTCTTGGTGCCTATATGGGCTGCACCTCGCTGGAGCAGATCACACTACCATTTATCGGCGAGAGCCGCGACAGTCAATCGCATCATCTCGGCTATATTTTCGGTGCACAAGCCTACACATGGAACACGGGCTACGTCCCTGAAAAGCTGGCCAAGGTCACGCTGACCGAGGGCAACGTCCCCGACTACGCCTTCTACGAATGCGACCGTCTGGCGCTGGTCGATCTGTCATCGGGCTGCGAGAGCATCGGCGTGCGCGCCTTCTACGGCTGCGACGTTCTGCGCAGGATCGTCCTGCCCGACACCATCAAGTCCATCGGTGATTTGGCCTTTGCTCATTGCACCGTGCTAGGCAAGGTGGAGTTCAACTACGGTCTGCAAACCATCGGCCTGCAAGCCTTCTTTGATTGCTTCAGCCTGACCGAGATCACCCTTCCCGACTCCCTCACCACCCTTTCCAATTCCGCTTTTGCCGATTGTCGCTGTCTTAAGAGCGTCACGCTGGGTAAGAGCATGATCACCATCGGCGACATGGCCTTCCGCAACTGCTCCTCGCTCGAATTCGCCAACGGCGGTGCGTCCGATATGACGGTCGGTCTTGGCAACGAAGCACTGACTGACGTATGGCAGTCGGGGCCAAGTGACAAGCAGATCGAGGCGGCCACCCGAGCGGCCGATCACGCCCTGCTCAAGCCCCGTACCGACGGCTCGACCATCGACATTATGATCGATCTTGCCGATGAGCAAAATTTGTTTCCCTCCATCGCTTCACAAAAGTATTACGAGCGACTTTACGAGCGCGCGCTGGCGTTAGCCCGCGAGCGCGGCATTGACCCCTCAGGCCTGATGGACGTTGCCCACATCAAATGGGAGTACGAGCTTCATCTGCTCGGCTACCGCTCAGGCAACGAGGCCATTAAGGCTCGTTGTGAGAGGATCGACCTCAACGTCGAGGAGACCGTCTGGAGCATGATCGAAAAAGGCCTCGGCGCGTCCGCGCAATAAGATAAAGAGAACCCGTCCGCGCATCGAAATGCAGGGACGGGTTTCTGTTTATATGTTCAATTCGTATTGATCGGCGTTATAATACAACACGACGCGATCGGGTTTGTCCGCAGGCAGTACAAGATAGACCTTGTCGCCGCCGTCGTGCCCCCTGAGCTCGTAGCGTTCGACCTTCAGCCGACCGTGCTTTTTGAAGACGATGGCATGCTCGATGATAGGCTCCCAGCGCCATTTGCTCAGCCTTGCCAAGCCATGATAGACAAGGTGCATGCCTTTGATCCCGTTTTCCTCCAGGTAGTCGATCTCATCCTCGACCAGCAAATAACGGTCCTCCTTAACCATGCGGGCAAGTGTCAGGATAGGAAGAAGGCTCTTGACAAGGGCCGCGCAAACGGCAACACCGATCACGCCAAACAAGATATGGACGGCAATAATCCAACGAACGAACAGCCAGCAACACGCCGCGTAAAACAGGGCGTAAGTCGCAGCCGACAAAAACACCAACAGCGCAAACCAATAGCATTTGGAAATCATCTTGTTTTTCAGATGGATATGAATCCGCTCTCGATCCAGTATTTTTTTGATGGGTTCTTGCATCGTTTCCCTCCGCGTGTGGTTTTCCTCATTATAGCACACCCGCCGCGGCCTGTCAACAGTAATGGGAGCAGGCGACGTGAGGCGGCGCACGCAATTCATCTTTATCCGCAGAACCTTCACGCCGCCCGCAATATCCGCTTGCAAGCGAATATTGCCCGAAGTTTGCAGTCATCCTTGACTTTGCTATTGGTCGCCTGCTCCATACAAGAAAAGGGTGCAAGTCGCACCCTTTTCT
>JAZLDE010000185.1:0-5766 GCA_045614625.1 Eubacteriales bacterium | reverse complement strand
CTGACGGCCTTTCGGAGGTCATCAAAATGTCGCTGACGAGCGACGCGGCGCTGTTTGAAGCGCTGGAGGAAACGGCACTGCTCCCCGAGGAGGGACAGCCGTTGCCCGAAGCGATCGACGAGATCATCGCCCGTGCGCTGTCCATTAAAATCTTCGTCGTCGAGAATGATGTGAGGGAAAAGGGACTGCGCCGCGTGCTCAATTTCGGCCACACGCTGGGACACGCGATTGAGAGCTGTGTCGGTCTTGGTGAGCTGTACCACGGCGAGTGTGTCGCGCTCGGTATGCTGCCCATGTGCTCGGATGCGGTGCGCGTAAGACTGACGCGCGTGCTTTTGGCTTGCGGTCTGCCGACGGCGGCGGATCGATTGCCCGCACAAGAAGAGCTACTGACAGCGCTAAAGCACGACAAAAAAGCGGCGGGAAGCTCTATCTACACCGTAGTCGTTGATCGCGTGGGCGAGTTTCGCATGGAAGACGCGACGGCCGAGGAGTTGCTTGAAAAGCTGAACGCCGTGCTGGGCAATCATTGAAGACGCTTGGCAAGCAGAAAGGAATTTACCATGAAAAATACGTTTGGAAACGCCTTGAGCGTCACGATATTCGGTGAGAGTCACGGTGCGGCCATCGGCGCCGTGATCGACGGATTGACACCGGGCTTGACGGTGGATGAGGACTTCATTCGCCATCAGCTGTCCTTGCGCCGTCCGGCCGGTCGCATTTCGACCACCCGCCGCGAGGCAGATGAATTTCAGATTTTGAGCGGTGTGTATGAGGGGCGCACGACGGGAAGTCCGCTGTGCATCGTCATTCCCAACGCTGATACAAAGAGTGGCGATTATCAGACCGAGATCGCTCGCCCGGGACACGCTGACTACACGGCTGAATGCAAATATCACGGATACCAGGACGCGCGCGGCGGCGGACATTTCAGCGGCCGCGTAACGGCGGCGCTGGTGGCGGCGGGAGCGGTTTTGATCCCTGCCCTCAAGCAGAAGGGAATCACCATCGGCACTCACATTGCTCGCTGTGCGGGGGTGAACGATGCGCCCTTTGCCACCGATGAGTCCGAGCTGAAGACACAACTGCTCGATCTGAACGACACGAGCTTTGCTGTTCTTGACGCATCTGCAGGCGAGCAGATGCAATCTGCCATTGACGCGGCACGTGTCGAGGGTGACAGCGTCGGCGGTGTGCTGGAAACGGCCATCGTCGGATTGCCTGCCGGCATTGGCGAGCCCTGGTTTGACAGCATGGAGGGGCTGCTCTCGCACGCGCTGTTTTCCATTCCCGCCGTCAAGGGCGTGGAATTTGGCGACGGCTTTGCGCTGGCTGATCGACAGGGAAGTGAAGCAAACGATGCTTTTGTCGTGGAGGACGGTCTTATTTTAACCAAGACCAACCACAACGGCGGCATCAACGGTGGCATCACCAACGGCATGCCCGTCATCTTCCGCTGTGCCATCAAGCCCACGCCGACCATCGTTAAAGTACAAGAGACCATTGACATGAAGAAGAAAACCAACGTTGAATACGGCGGTCGCGGCCGCCACGATCCCTGCATCGTCCACCGTGCCCGCGTGGTGGTGGACAGTGTCACCGCGCTTGTCGTCGCTGACCTGCTGACGCAACGCTACGGAACGGAGTGCTGGAAATAAAGAACGAGAGGAACGGGGACAAAAAACTTTTAATAAAGAAATGGAAGCGCTCACCTTTACAAGTTATCCGATCTCTCGTAGGGGCTGGCGCCTCGACAGCCCGAGCCGTCCTCAACATTCCACAAAAATCAGAATTGCTTTGCAATCTCCACCTGCCGCTCGTGGTGGCTGTGCGGCGAGCGCTGCAGCATAGGCATTTATGTCTTTCTCCCAAACCCTCTTTGAAGAGTGGCAATGCCAAGGGAGATCCAAGAGGGAACGTCTTGGTTCACTTTCTTGGTTACTTCTTTCTTGAATGAGAAAGAAGTAACACATCAGCCACGCCGCCGCGTTGTGGCGGCGACAAACCGTAGAAGAAGTCGTTCAAACTTTAGAAATCCCTCCAATAAAGGAGTTACTCATGAACCACCTTGCCCCCATCACCACCTACGGCTGCATCGCCGAGCACCTCGGTCACAGCTTTTCCAGCGAGATCCATCGCTTATTATCCAATAAGCTCGCTGTCAGGTCCCCCGAACTGGCCTATCATTATGCCTTGCAAGAACTGCGCCCCGACGAGGTGGAGGGCTTTTTCCGTCGCCGCGCCTTTTGCGGCATCAATATCACCATTCCCTATAAGCAGGTCATCATTCCCATGCTGGACGAGCTGACGGACGTTGCGCGCGATATCGGCGCGGTCAATACCGTCGTCAACCGCGACGGTCGATTGATCGGAGACAATACGGACTTTTTCGGTATGCAGTATCTCCTTTCAAGCATCGGCCTTGACCTGGCGAGCAAAAAAGTGCTCATTTTCGGCACGGGTGGCACGTCCAACACGGCTTTTGCCGTCGCAAAGCACGGCGGGGCAAAGCAAATTTTGAAATTTTCCCGCATGGCAAAAGAGGGGGCGTTGTCTTATGACGACCTGCCGCTCCACACCGATGCGGACGTTATCATAAATACCACACCCGTGGGCATGTACCCCAACGACGAGGGCTGTCCTCTCCCCGAGGGCCTGACGCTTGGCGATTTCCCTGCGCTTTGCGGCGTCGTGGATGCCATTTACCACCCTTTGCGCACCGAGCTGATCATGAACGCGCAGGCGTTGGGTATTCCCGCCACGGGAGGGCTTGCCATGCTGGTTGCCCAAGCAGCGGCCGCGACCGAGCGATTTTTGGGCTGCCGTGTGGACGCAGATATCATCGCAAGTGTTATCGCTGAGGTGCAATCAAGCAAGCAAAACATCGTGCTTATCGGTATGCCGGGCTGTGGTAAAACGACGGTCGGGAATTTGCTGTCCGAGCGCCTGGACCGCCCGCTTCTAGATACCGACGAGGCGATCACCCGCCGTGTCGGTTCGGTTTCCGATTACATTTTGACCCACGGTGAGGAGGCCTTTCGAAAGCTTGAGGCCGAGGTCATTCGCGATGAGATCGCCCCCGAGAGCGGAGCCATCATCGCCACGGGCGGCGGCGCTATCTTGCGTGACGAGAACGTTCGTCGGCTGAAGCGCAATGGCACGCTGGTGTTCCTTGTCCGCCCGCTGTCTGCCCTCATGGCAACTCCCGATCGCCCGCTTTCCTCCGATCCCGACGCTTTGCGCTGCCGATACGAGGAGCGATATGACCGCTACTGCGCCGTCGCGGACGTTCATTTGATCGTACCTGATGACGAGTCGGCAGTGAGGACGACGGAGAGAATCGTGGAGGACTTCTTGAAAGAAGTCCCCCACACCCCCCAAGAACTTTAAAAGAAGGGAATAGAATAGCTCGTCCTTGCGACTTCTTCTGATCCTGTAAGGGAAAGAAGTGCGACGTTCCAAAGTTACTGCCGCAAGCGGCGGGGCCCCTCACCCCATCCGCTCCACTATACTAGAATTGCATTAACACGTTTTGTTTTTCTCTGCCTGCCGCGCGTGGCAGCATTTGAAGCACAGCGCGAAAGCAAAATATGTGATCTCTCTTGTTTCTCCATGTAGCGCGGCACGAAAAGGGAGATCCAAGAGGGAACGTCTTGGCGCGCAATGTTTGCGCCCGTGCGGAGCACGATGTTCGCGTTTAGCGAACAAGCAAACTTGCGATTTCGGCTTGCCGAAATCTGTTTTCTTGGTTACTTCTTTGTTGAACGACAAAGAAGTAACATTAGTGCCAGTACAGCGCAGCGCGAAGCAGTATGCGCGTCCGTAGAAGAAGTCGTTAAAAATCCAGATATTCCCCCAAAAATTTTCTCAACATAGGGAAGATTCCAAGAAAAAATCCGTCTATATAAGTGAACCCAAAAATAAATGAGGAGGAACATAATATGAAACGAATAGTTATCGCGCTCTTCGCTTGCATCCTGCTGTTGTCCTTGTTTGCCGCCTGCGCACCGAAATTCTCGCCCGTCAAAGGCGGTGAGGTGTCCGTCCGCCCGCTCAACGTTGAGCCCGCGCAAGATCCTGTTTCACTGAAAAAAGAAGATGCCGAACAGTTGATCGCATATCTGCAAAATTTACCCGATGGCACCAATTACCTTTGCAAATGCCTCCCCGACGTTTCCATCACCATTGACGGACGCACCTTTTCCTATCATTCCGACTCAGGCGTTTTGACCGAGAAGGTCGGTGACAAGGATTCGCATTACTACGTCGGCGACAACCGCGAGGCCATCAACAACATCCTCAAACAATACATCACCCTCGGCCACCATTGACCGAGCCTTAAGGAGTAAACCATGAAGCTTCTCATTCTCAACGGCCCAAATCTCAACCTCCTCGGCATCCGTGAGCCCGCCATCTACGGCCACGAAACCTTTGCCGATCTGTGCGAGCGCATCAAAGCCTATGCAAAAGACAAAGGCATTGAGGTGCGCCTTGTCCAATCCAACCACGAGGGAGACTTGGTCGATGCCATTCAACAGGCGTATTTCGACGGTCTTGACGGCATCGTCATGAACCCCGGCGCCTATACTCACACCAGCATCGCGCTACTCGATGCGCTCAAGGGCGTGGGACTTCCTGCCGTGGAGGTGCATATCTCCGACCCCGACACGCGCGAGGACTTCCGCAAGATCAGCTACGTCCGCGCCGCCTGCATAGCGACCATCAAGGGCAGAGGAACGCAAGGATATTTTGAGGCGATCGACCTTTTGATCGACCGTTTGGGCGAGGCATGAGCATGAACGCAACTGATATCGTAACCATCACACCGGGCTTTGCTCACGGTCGGGTGGTCATCCCTCCCTCTAAAAGTGTTGCTCACCGCGCACTCATCTGCGCCGCGCTGGCAAGCGAGGGTAGTATCAGCCGCCTTAGCGGCATGCCATATAATCAGGATATCGACGCGACGATGGACTGCCTGCGCACGTTGGGCGTTCGCATGACGGACGAACGCGAGGCGGAAGGTGTTACGCGGTGCGTGACGGTCTTTGGCTGCGGTGGTCAATGGACAAAAAATGACGATCCGCTCCCGTGCCGTGAGAGCGGAAGTACGCTGCGATTTATGCTGCCGTTGTGCCTTTTGTTCGACGCTCCTCGTACTCTCAAGGGAAGCAAGCGTCTGCTGGCCCGTCCGCTGGACGACTACCGCGAACTGTTTGAGGGCAGGGAATGGGTCAGCGTTGAGGGCGGCCTGCGCATTGGCGGTGGCTCGGTTTTGCAGGGACAGACATTCTCTCTTTCGGGCAAATCGAGCAGTCAGTTCATCACGGGACTGCTTTTTGTCCTGCCGCTTTTGGACGAGGATAGCGTGATCGAGCTGCCATCCGCGCCCGAAAGTAAATCGTATATTGACATGACCATCGCCATGCAGGCCCGCTTTGGCGTGATTGCCACTTGGCAGGACGACACGCATCTGGTCGTCAAGGGCGGACAATCTTACCGCGCGGCCGACATGACCGCCGACGGTGACGCCTCGGGCGCGGCCTTCTTTTACGCACTTGACACGCTGAAGTCGAGCGGCGAGCCGCTGGAAATTGTTTGCGCGGGTAGTGACGACATGCGACAAGGTGACGCAGTCTGTCCCTCGCTTTTGGCGCAGATCGTGGCGGCGTCGCCTGATCGGCTGCCCGTGATCTCTCTTGCCGATTGCCCTGACCTTGGTCCCATTCTGTTTACGGCCGCGGCGGCGAAATGCGGTGCGATCTTTAC
>JAZLDE010000184.1:0-19963 GCA_045614625.1 Eubacteriales bacterium | reverse complement strand
CTGAAAAACGGAAGTGAAATTCCCGTATTGGGCATCGAATTGGTAACGACGGCGATGTTGAGTGCCGCCTGCAGCGCAGTCTTGAAAACGATACCGTAGACCACCAGCGCGCTGAATTTATCGGGTGCCCCCGACGCGATCTTAAAGCCGCGCCAGACGAGCAGAGCGAATAAGAGAAGAACGATCACGGCTCCGAAAAAGCCAAGCTCTTCGCAAATAATCGTAAAAATGAAATCGTTTTGCGGCTCGGAAACGAAGCCGAACTTCTGGCGGCTGTTGCCAAGCCCCAGACCAAACAAGCCGCCCGAGCCGATGGCATACAGTCCCTGAAGCGTCTGCCACGCCTCGCCCAGCGGATCCATCTGGTCGATGTTGAGCCACAGCTGAATACGGGTATCGGCATAGCTGGAAAACAGGATCAGCGCCGCGCCGCCCAGTACAACCACGCCTGCGAGCATAGCAAGCCAGCGCATTTTCGTGCCGCCCATAAACATGACGACTGCGCCGATCATGGCGATGATCATGACACCCGAAATGTGCTTTTCCGCCGCGACCAGCAGTACAATGATGGCAAGGCAGATACCCGGGAGCAACACGCCGTAGCGGAAATTGCCACCGAACTTATGATCGGACATGACCTGCTTTTCGTATTTACTCATAAGCAACGCCAGCATCATAACGACCGCCAGCTTGGCGATCTCGGAGGGCTGAATAGTGATCGGGCCGATAACGATCCAGCGCTGTGCATCGCCCTCGCTCGCGCCGACGACAAGCACCAATAACAAAAGCAGGATCGATACGCCGTACGAGCCAAGAGCAAACAGACGCCAAAACCAGGGGCGCGACATGATGACAAAGGGGGTCGTCAGTGCGACCGCAAAGCCGATAAACATCAGATGGCGCTTGATATAATACAGACTGTCACCCTTATGCTGTGCGCCATAGATAGAGCTTGCGCTGTAGGCCATGATAATACCGTACAGCACCAGCGCTACGACGATCAGAAGAAAGGTCATATCCATGCTTCCCTGCGCGAGGGGCCGCTTTTTATTTTGTTCTATGGGATGAATGGGATCGCGGTAGATGGGATCACGGGATCTGCGGCGGCTGATACCGCGGCTAAAACCGTTTTGTCCCATTTGCCCGCCCGTGACGGCTCTTTCCGTATCGGTCGGTTGTACTGACAAAGCGATCTCCTCCTCCCAGCTTAAAAATCAATGAAAATCAGCCAATGCGCAAGCCGCAAATGACCAGAACAACGGCAACGATACCGAAGACCAGACCGACCAGAGAGAACATATAGACGATCTTCTCTTCCGTCCAATGCATCTTTTGAAACTGATGATGCACGGGCGCGATGCCAAACACCTTGCGATGAAACAGACGAATAGATGCAATCTGGATCAAGCTTGACAGCATATCCAGAATGAAGACAGCGCTCAACACGAGAACAAGCAGCGGACGATCCAACATAAAGCCCGTACCGATCAGAATACCTCCCAAAAACAGCGAGCCCGTATCGCCCATGAATACCTTGGCGGGGTGATAGTTGAAGGCAAGAAAGCCAATCATACCGCCGATCATCAGCGCACTGATGAGGACGCTATCGTGGTTAGACAGTAAAAACGCAACGAGAGCCAAGCACATGCTCGCTACCAGCGCAACTGACGAGGCAAGGCCATCGATACCGTCGGTCAGATTGGTGCTGTTGACCATACCGACAATGACGATCAGCGCGGCAACGTAATAGAAAATGCCAAGATCGACAGAAATACCAAACGAATGGATGGTCAGCACCGTATCAAGACCACCGAACGCCGCCATCGCCCAAAGGTAAGCCGCGGCAACCAGAACCTGAAGCAAAAACTTCTGCCAGCTGGTAAGGCCTTGGTTTTCCTTGCGGGAAAGCTTAGTATAGTCATCCACAAAGCCGATCATCGCATTGGCGACGCCAAGGCAGATGGTCAGAGCCAGCGGAATCAACTCACGGTTGCCCTGCAGGCTTTGAAAAATGAAATACGGAACGCAAAGGATCAGCATGGGCAAAATAAAGCAAATACCGCCCATGGTAGGGGTACCCTCCTTGCCCTTGTGCTCCTGCACGTAATCGGCAAAAATATGCTGGCCGACCTTATATTTTCTTAACACGGGAATGATCACGCGACAAAGCAGCATGGTCAAAAGCAACGCCGCGGGAAGCGCCGTCAAAAATGTCAGCATCAGTTCGGAATCCGTCGTCATATCTTGCCTCAATCTTTCTTTGCGTCAAATTTTTAAGTCTTTTTATTCGGGTCAGTTGCCTTCAAGGCATAGATCATACGTTCAGCGGCGATGGCACGGCTTGCCTTGAGCAAAACCACGTCACCGGGCTGCAGCATATCCCAGAGCTGCTCGGCCGCGGGAGTCAGATCATCCAGCTCACGCACCATACAAATAGAGTCGTCTGCCATGCCTGCCCCCAGCGCGCCCTCCGCGATGCTGATGCCAAGATCGCCCAGCGTCATCAGACAGGCCACTCCCAGTGTAGCGGCCTCCTCACCGACCGTTTCGTGCATGCGGCGAGTAGACTCGCCCAACTCTCTCATATCGCCCAGCACTGCCACAGCGCGTCCTCCGCGTGCCTTGGCATAGCTGACTAACACGTGAAGCGCCTCGCACATGGATTCCGGGGCGGCGTTATAGCAGTCCGCCAGAATGGTGATGTCACCGACAGGCACCAGCGTCTGACGCAGCTTTTCATTTTGATAATTCATCAGTCCCGTGCGGATCTCATTCTCGCTCATTCCCAGCTCAAGGCCGATTGTGACCGCATAGGCCGCATCGTACACCATGTGGGTGCCTATGGCGGGGATGCTCAAACGATGGAAGACCGTACCGCTTGGTGTGGTGATGTCAAACACGGTTTCCCAGCGCTCTGGATTTTGATGAATGGCGCTCACCGCGTAATCCCCCTCGGTGTGAACGGTTACGGTTCGGATGTTGAACCGATCGTGCTTCATACCGAACAGCAACGGTTCGTCGCCGTTGACGATCAACAAGCCACCATCGCGCAAGCCCGTAACGATCTCCAGCTTGGCAAGTGCGATATTCTCTCGCGTCTTCAGATATTCCAGATGCGACGAGCCGACGTTGGTGATCAGCGCCACGTCGGGCGTTACCACGCGAGAGAGCTGCGCGATCTCGCCGCGCGCGCTCATACCCATCTCGAAGATAGCCGCCTCATGCGCGGGCGTTACGCCCATCACGGACATGGGCATACCAATGGTGCTATTATAGTTTGCTTCCGTTTTATAGCACTTAAAACGCTGTCCGAGAACGGCACACAGAAATTCTTTGGTTGTGGTCTTGCCAACGCTTCCCGTCACCGCCACACGCAAAATATTACGCTCGCGGATGTACTCAGTCGCCATATCCGACAGCGCACGCAGCGTATCGGGAACAACGACGGCAGACACGTCCATCGCCTCAGGTACGGAGGGGAATTTCTCGCACAGCACGGCATCACAGCCCTGCTGAAGCGCCTGCATGATATAGTTATGGCCGTCCGTTTTCTCGCCGCACAGCGCCACAAACAGCACTCCCTCGTTCGCTTCACGGGAATCGGTGCATATAAATTTTATCGGGCGATCTGCGCCCACCAGGTACCCGCCGCAGCTTCTGGCCACGTCGGACAACATATACGTTTTAATTCCGATCTCTATTTTCATCTCTGTCGCTCCTTTGATCCGCTTCGCTATTGGGTGATTGCAAGAACGGGTATACTCTTGCCACCGCATCGGCCGCTATGGCCTTTTCGTCAAAGGGATGTTTTCCTGTCGCGTCGATTTCGTATTTTTCATGTCCCTTGCCCGTCAGCAAGATGATGTCCCCCGCTCTCGCCTCGCGCACTGCCACCTCAATGGCAACCGCACGGTCGCGAATGACACGGTAGGGCTTTTCGCGGTCAATGCCCCCCAGTATATCCGCTATGATAGCGTCGGGATCTTCGCTACGGCTGTTGTCCGAGGTCACGTATACCATGTCGGCAAAGCGCGAAGCCACCGCCCCCATCAAAGGACGCTTGCTTTTATCCCTGTCACCGCCGCAACCAAAGACCACAACGACTCTCTGCCCCTCGCCCCGAAAGCCGCAGGCGGTGCGCAGGACGTTTTCCAGCGCATCGGGGGTGTGAGCGTAATCCACAAACACCGAAAAATCCACCGGGTTGTCAAATCGCACCCGTTCCATTCTACCCTCCACGCCCGTCAGCGCGTTAAGCGTCTCACGGATCACGCGAGCGCTCACGCCCATCTCCAACGCGCAGGCCGCAGCCTGCAAGGTGTTGGACAAGGTGAAAATACCGGGAATGGGGCTGGACAGCTTGAGTTTGGTATTGGGTGAGGTCATCGTATAGCTGACGCCCTCCGTACCGCGAAAGCGAACTTCGCTTGCGGTATATTCCGCATCGCGCAGCCCCGTTGAGGTACGCACGATCCGCCCTTTACAGTATGGGATGAGACGAACGGCAGCGCTATCGTCCGCGTTCAAAATCGCAAGCTTTGTTTTGGGAAACAAGCTCGCCTTGGCCGCGAAATAGTGTTGCATATCGCCGTGAAAGTCTAAATGCTCGGGCGTCAGATTGGTAAAGATCGCGGCGTCAAAGCGCAGCGGATCCAGTTTTTTCAAAGCCAGCGCGTGCGAAGTAGCTTCCATGATCACAACCTCCACGCCCTCCTCCCGCATGACCGAGAGCATGTGATACAGCTCGGACGGATCAGGAGTAGTCATGTTGGCGTTGGGGTTGGCCGAACGGATGTTCAACACCCGATCACGACAAACACACCGTACCGTACCAATGAGCCCGCATGGGATCATGGCGGCGTCAAACATGGCTTTAAGCATGGTCGAAACCGAGGTTTTTCCATTGGTTCCCGTCACCGCGATCAGCCGCATATCTTTGGCAGGATCGCCGTAAAAAGCGTTACACAGTCGGGAAAGTGCCCGCCGCGTGTCACCAACACGGATAAAAATAGCACCGCTTCCCTTCATGACCGGAACCTCACGTTCGATCACCACTGCCGCGGCGCCTTGCTCTAACGCTTGCTTTACGTAAGCGTGACCGTCCGCCGTCGTGCCCCGAATGCAGACGAACATGCATCCGGGCACGACAGCGCGCGAGTCAATCGTGATGGCGTTGATTTCACACGCAGCCATCCGCGTGTCCGCCGGGGTTTCCAAGCCCGACAGAAAGCATAATGTCTCCAACTTCATACAAGCAACACTCCTTCATGCCAAAATTTTCCACGTTTTGACATCCGTGAAGAAGCATCTTCACCTTGTAATCCGTCCTCTATATTTTCCTTCTAATAAGCAAATGAACTATCGTCACTCAGTCTCAGCGGGGGTGCTGAAGATCAGCGTAATGACCGTACCGGGAGCAACTTTTTCGCCTGCCGCGTGGCTTTGGCTGATAACCGTCGCGCCAACACCGGTCAGGTGATGCTTGGTACCCGTGATACGGATATTGAGTCCGCTGTTGATGAGCAACTGATTGGCAGCCGCCGCGCTCTTTCCCACAAGATTGGGGACGACCACGCCTTCTTCGCCCGTAGCGTCGCCCGTGTAGACCACGATTACGCCGCCATTGACTTCCATTTTACTGCCGACCTCGGGCATCTGGCCCGTTACTTTATCGCCGTTACCGACCACGCGAATGGACACACCGAGCTGCTCGGCTCGCGCCGTCGCCTGCTCAATGGTGTAATCCTTCATATTGGGAACGGTAACTGCCAGATTTTCCAGCTCCTCGGCTGTGTAGACCGCCTCCACGCCCATATAAGGCAGGATGGTCTCCAGCAACCGAGCGATGTAGGGTGCCGCTACAGCACTGCCGTACAAAAGCCCCTTGGTGGGTTCATCTACCGCGATCATGGCCGCCACCTGCGGTCGTTCCGCGGGGGCGTATGCGATGCAGGAGCAGATATAAGCATCTTTGTTGTCACCGACCTTTTCGGAGGTTCCCGTCTTAGCGGCAATCCGATAGCCCGCAACGTAAGCGTTTCTCGCACCGCCGTCTCCTGCAACGCCCTCCTGCAAGATGCCTGAAATGGTATTGCAGACTTCGGTGCTGATGACATGCCGTTTGGTGGTCGTCGAAGCGCTTTGAATCACGTTTCCGTTCGCATCGGTGATTTTGAGCACCGTATGCGGTGTAAGAAGATAACCACCGTTGGCTACCGCCGAGATGGCTGTTACCTGCTGGATAGGCGTGATTTTAAAGTTCTGTCCGAAGGACGCCGTCGCCAAATCCAGAATCTGGAAATTAGACGGCGAATGGAAAATGCTGTTACCCTCACCCGGCAGGTCGATGCCCGTCTTGTTCAAATAACCGAATGCATTGAAATACTCATAGAATTTATCCGTACCGACGCGGAGCCCCACGTTCATGAGCACGGGGTTGCAGGATTGCTGGATGCCGCCCGAGAAGGTCAGCGGGCCGTGTCCCGTCGTCTTGTGGCAATGTATGGTAATGCCGTTGACAACGTATGCACCGCTACAGTTGAAGTGGTCGGTCGTTTTGACCTTTCCCTCCTCCAGCGCCATAGCCGCCGTGATGATCTTGAAGGTCGAGCCGGGAACGTAAGCCTCGGTGATTGCCTTGTTGGACCAGCCGGTCAACAGCAAGGTGGATTTGAGCTTGGCGTATTCTTCGCTATCGGACGAATAACCGCTACTCAGCAGCGTTGCCTCGTCATATTCGTTCAGCGTCCAGGGATCGTTGAGGTCAAACGATGGATAAACCGCCATCGCCAAGATTTCACCCGTCTGCGGGTCGGTCACCATACCGCTGGCGCGGTTTTTACCACCCGAATTTTCATAAGCGGCTTTGAGTTGTTCCTCAAGCGCGGCCTGAACGTAAATATCAATGGTAGTGGTAATATCATAGCCGTCGACAGCGGGAATATACAACTCATACTCATACGGCATTTCGTTGCTTTGCGCGTCGCGGGCGATGATATATTTGCCGGGGGTACCGGCAAGCTGTTCGTTGTAAATATACTCAAGGCCGTAAAGTCCCGTGCCATCGCTGCCCGTAAAGCCGATCAGGTGAGCGGCGAGCGAGCCATAAGGGTAATAGCGGGTGCTGGTAGCCTCAAGATAGATCATACTTCCAAGCTTGTTTTCGCTGACAAAGGCCACGATCTGATCGGCTGTCGCCTCGTCCACTTGACGGGCGATCGTTCGGTCAAGATATTTGGTGTACTCCGTCTGCTTCATGACAAAATCATACGTCACGCCATAACCCTCGTTCAAAAAGGAAGCAAGGCCGCGCGAGATCTTGTCGGCAAAATCGATCGTTTCCCCCTTTTCGTTCGCCTTGCTCTGCGCCGAGGCGATGGACGAAGGTGAGATAAATACGCGATAAGTGCTGATATTGGTGGCGATGAGCACGCCGTTTCTGTCGTAAATATTGCCGCGTCTGGCATTGACGGTGCTTTCGGTCGTCATCTGCTCGATGACCTTGGCTTGATAACGGTCGTAATCCACCGTCTGGATCCAGAAAATGCGAACCAGAAGTACCAGAAACAGACCAACCAGGACCAAACTGACCACACGAGCCCGACGCAACACACACGAATGAATCATGGAATCCTTCAAATCGAAACCTCTCTTTTTGCGTGATGTGTTTACAAGGCCAAAGGATCAAGCGTTAACGGTCTGCTCTATGTTATGCAAAAATGTCCTGCGTTATGACTCGCCGTCCGAGCCAATATAGATGCCGATGGCGGAAAGCAGCGTGGAAAGTCCCATCTTGCCCTCATCCTCGTCCTCAAAGCTCTCGACGGTATTGCCCTGTGTTTTATCTACATAAATGGAATTGACAAAGCCGGAGGGGATCATACCGTACTGCTCGGTTGCGATGCGATAGATCTCCAGATAATTGATTTCAGACTCCATGCGGTCGGTCAGCAGCTCTGCCTCACGCTGAAGCTCGTCGACCTCATCGCTCAAATCGCTGACGTCTCTCTTTGCACTTGCCACCATGACCGAGCTGGATACGATGAGCATGAGCGATACAGCGATCACGATCAGCGTTGCGATCACAGATACGGGAATGGTTCGTCTTTGCCCACGGCGGCACTGCGCGGGATCATCCGGCTGCAGCCAATCCTTGGCAAAAGCGATGACGCGATTGGTCGTTTCTTCACGACGCTCGCGCTTTTTCTCAACCAAAGCAGTTCTTGCCTGCTTGGAATAGCTCGATTCCTCCCGAGTACGCGCCGGGACCGCCGCAACTTGAGCATCCCTTGAGCTGATGCTCTGTCTTTCCTCATTCAGAGGGCGGCGTGTCCGACACGTCTCGAAGTATGCGGCAAAGTCATCAACATCCATAACCTGCCTGCCCAAATAGTTCCCATGTCGGAACTGGTCCCCCCGACCGTCGGCGCAAATCTCATCCCAGCGGTAATGGTTGGGCGAGATCGTCCGTGCTTCCTCCTCCATGGACTCCATTTCCTGTTTATGCTGCTCTGCCGCACGGTAAAAACCACGGCCGCTGCATCGACGGGTCAGGGCGGTCAGGGCGGCGTTCTCACGAGCAGAAACAGACTCGCTGTAGGACACACGGACCTCAGAAACCCGATTATTCAGTTCAAGTTCGTCGTATGTCGCGCGTACTGTCTCTCTCATGACTTCCTCCCCTTCCGGATGTGATCTCTGTCCCATCGGAATACTCTATATATGAATGGAAATTATAGCTTAGTAATAACCCGGAGCTTTGCACTGCGGGAACGCGGGTTTTGCTCGAGCTCCGCGGTGCTCGGTAAGATAGGTTTGCGCGTTTCCACGCGAACCTTGGGCTTGTTTCCGCACACGCAAACGGGCAGGTCTCTTGGGCAAGTACACCCCTGCGCCAAAGAGGCGAACGTCTGCTTGACGATGCGGTCTTCCAGCGAATGGAAGGTGATGATGGCCATGCGTCCTCCCTGGCGGAGCAGATTGACTGCCGACCGAATGGCGGGCTCGATCACCGAAAGTTCGGCGTTAACCTCGATGCGAATGGCTTGGAAGCTACGCTTGGCGGGGTGATGTCCCCCTTCCTTGGCAGCCGCCGGCATCGATCGCTTGATGATATCGACCAGCTCGCCCGTCGTCTCAATCGGGGCGATCTGTCTTGCCGCCACGATATTGGCGGCGATGCGGGAGGAGAATTTTTCCTCGCCGTACTCAAACAGAATGCGGCGCAACTCACTCTCGCTGTATTCATTCACCACGCGGTAAGCGGACAGCGGATTTCGCGCATCCATTCTCATGTCCAGCGGCGCGTCGGCGTTATAGGAAAATCCACGTTCCGGTGTATCCAACTGATGGGAGGACACTCCAAGGTCGAGCAACACGCCGTCGATGGCCGCGATGTCCAGCGACTCACAGACGTCGGCGATAGCTCTGAAATTACTGCGGACGATGGTCACGCGCTCACCGTAAGGGGCAAGTCGCTGCCCTGCCGCGGCAATTGCGTTTTCGTCCTGATCAATGGCGATCAAGCGACCTTCCGTCAGGTGAGATGCAATCTCAAAGGAATGACCGCCGCCGCCTGCCGTTCCGTCAACGTAAATGCCGTCGGGACGGATATTTAAGGCTTCAATGCACTCATCCAGCAAGACGGAACGATGGGTAAAGTCGATGGTATCGACGCTCTCGTTTCCATTCTCGCTCAAACGCGTCAGCTTTACTTTCATCAGAGACCCCACGACTCGAGTGCCTGACGCAACGCTTCGTCATCCACGTTATCAAGCATCGTCTGGTAATTGGCCTCTGCCCATATCTCAGCGTATTCTTCACAGCCAACGACCACGGCATTCTTTTCGATCCCGGCATATTCAACCAGCATCGGAGGCAGAAGCACGCGTCCTTGCGAATCGGGCGTGACCTGTGCCGCGCTGCGGTGCAGCAAACGCATGACCTGTTCAGCCAGCTGTCTGGGCTTCTCCTTAATGGGAGCAGTATAAGCGGCCCAACCCTCCATGGAATAAACCTTGAGGCACTTCTCGCGGATATCACGGACGATGATAAAGGTCTCGCCTAATTCCTCACGCAGCTTTGCAGGCATGAAAATTCGATTTTTTGCATCCAATGAATGCCGAAATTCACCTGTCAACATACTTGTTGTGCCTCCTTTCCTTGAA
Organism: Eubacteriales bacterium; assembly: GCA_045614625.1. Taxonomy (GTDB): domain Bacteria; phylum Bacillota; class Clostridia; order Oscillospirales; family CAG-272; genus SIG644. The sequence continues at coordinate 9,797 of JAZLDE010000184.1, read as the reverse complement.
ACGTTGGTTTTGGCGCTTTCAATGGCTTCCTTTGGGTGATCCTTTTCCCCATTCGGTCAAATTTTTCACCACAACCCTCATTTTCGTACCACTTTTCACCACTTTTGTGAACTTATTATAACTCGAATAAAATAACAAATCAACCCCAAATGCAAATATTTCTTGAAAAATTATCAGTTTTCCCGTTCGATCTTGTCAAATTTCGTCCGGTTACTTCTTTTCCGCCCCTCCTTTTGCCCTTCTTTTACTTTTATATCTATAATTTCTATTTATTTCCATTTTTAGAGCATAAAATACGCTCGTATTCCACTTACGAGCGTATTTTATTCGCTTTTTTCATCTTTCCCCACATTGCTCCCGGGGGCGTGCGACCGTGTGCGGTATTTTCCTACGTTCACCACACTGACCGCTTATTTGGGCGACTTGATTTTGGCTTTTAAGGGCTTTTTGACACGCGTCAACAGCGACAACATCGCCCTGCCGTCGAACGGGATGAGGGGATACAGATACGACCGTCGTCCGTTTATACCGCGATTGCTTGCCAGCAGTACGACAATGAGCGCGACACCGATCAAAAATCCCCAAACGTCGAACAGTGCAGTGAAAACAAGCAGCAGGATCCGCAGGAATTTGACCGCATAACCCAGCTCATACGATCGCTGCGTAAAATTAGCAATGGCAACGAAGGCCATATACAAAATGACTTCGGGGATGAGCCAGCCAATGCTGACAGCAAAGTCGCCCAAGATCAATCCCCCCACGACCGAAAGTGAATTGGACAGCATACTGGGGGTGTTGAGCGAGGCCATACGCAACCCGTCGATCAGAAATTCAACGAGCAACAGCTGGGCGATGATGGGAATCTTGCCCGTCTGCTCGGGCTGCATAAAGGACAAAAAGCCGGGCACGATGTCGGGATTTTTAACCATGAGATACCAAAACGGGGTAAAGAACAGTGCAAGCCAGAAAATGAACTGTCGCGTGATGCGGATATAGGTGCCCGTCAGCGGTGGAAAATAATAGTCGTTAGTTTCCTGCAAAAAGTCAAACATGCTCGTCGGCAACACCATGACCTGCGGGCTGTTGTCGCACACTATGAGTACACTTCCCTCCAGTAGCTGTGCTGCCGCCGTGTCGGGGCGTTCGGTCGTGCGGATCTTGGGAAAGGGATTGTACCACTGTCGGCGGATGAGACATTCCATGAGCGATTCTTGCCCCATAGACAACGCATCCACACGGATAGCCTTGATTTTTTTCTTGAGCTCTGCCACATAGTCAAGATCCGCGCGATCCTTCATATAACAAATGCACACATCCGTCCGCGAAACGTCGCCCACCGCGAGATATTGCATGGTCAGCGCGGGATGTCGTATACGGCGACGAATGAGGGCGGTGTTGAAGATCATCGTTTCGACAAAACCGTCTCGCGCCCCTCGCATGACAAGATCCCCCTCCGGCTCGGCCGTGTCGCGGGCAGGATAGGTCCGTGCATCCACGATCATGACCTCTCCGCCAAAGGTAGAGCCCAGCATGATCGTCGCGCCCGAGAGCAACGATCGCGTGATCGCCTCGCCATCCGACGTTACCTCGGCCTCGACATAGGGCATGTGGCCCTTCATAAAGTCGGTTGCGCTTTTGTTTTCCAAGCCCTGAAGCCCCAACAGATAGATCAGAATTTTGGTCATGGAACCGTCCTTGACAAAGCCGTCAATATAATACAGCGTCAGCTCGTCGGAGCCGACGCAAATCACCTTTTTAATCAAATCAAAATTGTCGTCCACCGAGAACGTCTCATCCATGCGGCGCACGTTGTCCGCGTACTTCTCGGTCAGTTGCAAAGCACTTGCCACGTCCTGCCTCCTTGTGTCAATAAGATATGGTTAGTATGCCGCAACGAGGGGATTTCATGCAATAAAAAAAGAAACCCATAGCCATGGGTTTCTCTCATTTAATTCATTTCTCCACGATGATTTTCTGCTTGATTGCGTTCAGCGCAGCCGTCTCGTCCTCAGCGTCGAGAATATAGTACACGACGTAGCAGCCGTACACCTCGATGCCAGCGTTGTCGATCTTGGCCATATCGTCGGGGCTGTAATTGGCGGCAAACGAGCGCAGATTCGCCGTTTGATCGTCAAGATAGGTCTGCACCATCTCGCGAACGGCGGTAGCATCCGCGGTCGTTTCGGCGCGGAAGATGCCGAACTCATTGACGTCCGTCTCGGCACGGCTGAACATGATTGCGCAATCCACAACCTTGGCGTTTGCCTTATGCTCACCAAAATAAAATTCGTAGTGATCCACATCGGCACTCATATAGTCCTCACTCGTACCGATCTCGGCCACAATGTTGTTGGCCAATGCAGACGGCAAAACGTTATCTACGTATTGATTTTTAGGCGTGCAGGCGCACAGCGTCAGGCAAAGAAGCGCCAACAGCACGAGCATGATTCTTTTCATCTTGTATCATCCTTCTTTATTTTATTTGGTATAACCATGGGTACGCAGATAGCCCAGGATCTGCACGTACGCCTCGGTAGTCAGATGGATGCCGTCGCCCGTCTGATAATCCGAGCGCAGATTTCCGTCGCTACCGACCAGCACCGACGCCGTGTCCACAACGTAAGCGTTATGCGCCGTGGCAATGTCGGGCAACAACTCATTGAGCCGCTTGATATAGGCGTTGATGGTCGCCGCGCCCTCACCAAAGGATGCTTGATTGGCCGCCACGGGATAGACAGTCTGCAAAATGACAACCGTATCGGGCGACGCTTCATGGATGGCATCGATCAGCTTGCCATAGGCTGTGGTATACAGCTTTTCGTTCTTGCCAAAGGTTTGAATGCCGTTGACACCGAAATTCAGTACGATATACCGAGGCTTTGCGACCACGGCTGCGGCGGAGATGGTCATTTCCTGTCCCGTTTCGGGATAGTTAATGGTCTTTTGCAGAATATTGAGATCCAGCGCCATGGTGTTGGACTCGTTGGACCACACCTGCTTGGTGCTCTTCCCTCCCGTCAGCACGCCGCGACTGCGCAGATGCGCCGTAGTCGACTCACCGACAAAGATCATGCTGTCGATATAGGCTTGTCCCATATCGGCCGTCGCGCCCAAAACGCGCGATGGCTTACCCGTTGGGATGCTGGGCGTTTCGTCGCCGTCCGGGGCATCCGTGCCGACGTCGTTGTTATCAACGCCGGGCTGCTCACCCTCGTCATCACCGGCGCGAATCAGAGCAATCACGCCAAGCGTCAGCGCCGCGACCAGGCAAATAATGATGAGAACAGTCGCCGCCATGACGAGATAGGCGATCATTTTTCTTTGCTGCAGGGTAAACTGATTCATAGCGGTGGGACGCTCCTTTCTGTGCACAACGATGGGCATGCTCGTAGTATTGCCCACGCTGACGCACGTTAAGCAGGCACCTGGACAATACGATTATTTTTTGAATACGCTTTTATATTCGGATTTTTTAGGCCCTGCTTGTTTTTTGACACGGGCAAAGGCCAGATAGATCGCCATGCAGATCCAATAAAGGACAGCAAAAAACAGCAGCATCAGCAGCTTGCTTGAGGCGGTTGCCCCGGCATTGCTCGGCAAATACATCAACAGATATGCGCTTGCCGTAACGATAAGGAAGTGGCAACCAAGGCGCACACCGAACGAAGAAAAATTTGCGGTATAGATCAGATTTGCCAGCGCAAAGCCAACGGCAAAGACGAACACCAACAAGTAAGATTTCGTGGTGATGGCGGTGTCCTCCAGCGTTCCGTCAATAGCGATATTAAGCAAGAGAAACAGCATGGCGGATAGTGTGTAGACACGGCAAAGATGGTCCGTGAATTTTTTGATGAGTTTCATATGTGAACATCGGCGTCCTTTCAGCGAATTTCATCTGTACTGTATTGCGCACGCGAGCCACCGATGAATTTGGGACGGGTACGGGCGCACAGCAAAATAGCCTCGCCAACGTGGTCAAGCGACAGTCGGACAGGCACGGCCACGTCACGCAGGTGCATACCGATAAGTGTGCCACCAATATCCAGACCCGCATGGGCACGGATATGCTCGACCGCCACGGGATCCTTCATTTGCGCATATACAGCCGTGGCAAACGAACCGCCTGCATGAGGCTGGGGCAAGACGCTGACAACGTCGTAGCCGTATCTTTCCGCGCATTCGCGCTCAATGATCAAAGCGCGGTTGAGATGCTCACAGCACTGAGCGGCAAGGTAGATGCCCTGCTCGGACAGCACGGGCGCGATGCCCGCGAGGATGGCCCCGGCCGCCTCGGCCGACGAGCCCTTACCGATGCGAGCGCCGACGACCTCGGAGGAGGAGCAGCCCACCACCAGAATATCGCCGCGGCGCAGCTTGGCCGCCGCCAAGAGCTCCTCGACGGCAGTGCGGGCTTGTTGTTTGATAGTTTCCATCATACGAATTTAATAGCCTTTCAACATCGAAATCAAAGCGTTGCGAGCAACGAAGGGTCGCAAAGCGAAACCGCCGCACGGTCGCAAAGAATGGTCACGTCACTATGCAGATTCAAGAGCGACGCGGGGCAAGAGGTCGTCAGCTTGCCCGAAAGCACCGTGGCGATGGCTTTTGCCTTGGCTTCGCCCGTGGCAATAAGCAGAATGCGGCGCGCCGAGAGAATGGTACCGATGCCCATGGTCAGAGCATGACGCGGCACATCTGCCTCGCTCTCAAAGAAGCGCGCGTTGGCACGGATGGTATCCTCGGTCAGGTCAGTCAGATGGGTCAGCGGATCCAATGCCTCGGCAGGCTCGTTGAAGCCGATGTGGCCGTTGCCGCCGATGCCAAGCACTTGAATATCAATGCCGCCAAGATCGCGGATGATTTCCTCATAGGCCGCGCAAGCCGCCGCAGGATCGGCCGCAAGTCCATCGGGCACGTTGGTGTTGTTCTTATCAATATTGATATGATCAAACAAGTGATGGTTCATGAAATAGCGATAGCTCTGGTCATTGTCGGGAGCCAGCGGGTAATATTCGTCCAGATTGACCGAGCGAACGGTCGAAAAGTCCAGCTCGCCCGCCTCGTAGCGGCGAACCAGCTCCGCATACATGGGAACGGGCGTCGAGCCCGTAGCAAGCCCCAAAACGGCACAAGAGTTATTTTTGATCACCTCGGCGATCATATCAGCGCCGAAATTGGCAATATCCTTTTGATTGTCACAAACGATCAAACGCATGTTGTCTACCTCGTTTCTAAAATTAAAATTTATCACTGCCATCCTCGGGGATGACCTCTTTCATTGCGATAATGGCGCACTCGATCATATCGTCGTCGGGCTCAAAAACGGTCAGTCTCTGAAGCAAAAGTCCCGGGGCCGAGATAATGCGGGTAAACCAGTTGTCGTGACGGCCTGCCAGCTTGATCAGCTCGTAGCCGATACCGACGATAAGGGGAATGAGTGCTACCTTGATCAGCACACGCAGAATCGTAGGCAGCGTGGGGGGAATAAAGAAGCCAACAATAATGCTGACAATGACCATGATGATCAAAAACGACGTGCCGCAGCGGGGGTGGAAACGGCGCATACCGCGAATATTCTCCACCGTCAGTTCAAGTCCCGCCTCGTAGCAGAAGATGGTCTTATGCTCGGCACCGTGGAACATATACGTGCGGCGGATATCCTTCATCAGCGAAACAGCCGACATATAGCCAACCAGCAAGAACACGCGCAGAATGCCCTCAAAGATGGACTTAAGGAAGCGATTGTCGGGTGCAAAAACGCTGTCAGGCATCCACATATACAGCTGCGAAGGCAGCCAGAAGAACAAAACGAAGGCCAGGCCAAAGGCCAAAACGGTGGCAATAACCATCATAACGCCCATGATCTTGGAGTCCTCTTGCTTTTTCTCTTCTTGCTTTTCAGGTTGCGGTTCGCTTTGCTCGGCAGGCACAACTGTCTTTGCCTCGTCGGTCGGCACAGCGGTCTCCTCGACTACGGCAACCTCGGCCGTTGCTTCCGTTTCCTTGGGCGCGGCCTTCTTTTTGGCATCGTCCTCGTCCTCAAAGTCATCCAGCCCGGCAATCTCGGCACTGCGCATCAAGCATTTATAGCCAAAACGAAGCGTGTCGATAAAATTGAAAATACCACGCACGAAGGGAAGCTTGAAGAACTTTGCCTTTTCCTTGACGACCGTCGGCCACTTTTCCAGCACGATCTCGCCCTCGGGATTGCGCACCGCCATGGCGGTCGTCTTTGGACCGCGCATCATGATGCCCTCGATAAGCGCCTGACCTCCGATCGACGTTTTCAGGCGGCAAGCCTTTTGTATATCGTTTGTTTTATTGCTCATTTGATTGTCCTTTCCTACGATTCCATTTCTGTTCAAACCAATGGAATAGTATACTACTATTTTATTAACACCATGTGACATAGGTGTTATTTTTTGCTTTCAAAGTTCATACCCTGCTGCCAATTTCTCTCAAACAGCCGTTTGTCGATGTCGTTGAGTACCGTTACCTTACGGCGACTCCACTCGGGGGCGAGCAGGTCGTCTGCCATGCCGTCACCCGTCAACCGTCCGATCACGGTGTCGGGAGGCAACAGCGTCAGGGCCTTGACCACCGTTTCAATATAGTCCTCGCGTGCCATCGGGACGTACTCTCCACGCTCATACATGCCGGCCAGCACCGTTCCCCTGATCACGTGAAGCAAATGGATCTTGACCTGATGGGGCTGAAGCTCGGCTACGCGGCGCACCGTTTCAAGCATATCCTGCTCGCTCTCGCCGGGCAAGCCGAAGATCAGATGCACGCAGATGTGAATATCCTCACTCGCCGCGCGCAAGGCCTTATAGCCTTGGCAGAACTGCGCCCAGCTATGTCCGCGATTGATCAAGGCAGCCGTACGATCGTGTGAGGATTGCAGCCCCAGCTCGACCGTCAGCACCGTTCGATGCGACAGCTCGGCTAAATATGCCACGACGTCCTCGGGCAGACAATCCGCTCGCGTCGCGATATTCACTCCGACCGCACCGGGCAAGGCCAGCGCTGTTTCGAACATAGGGCGCAAAACAGATAACGGCGCGTATGTGTTGGTATGCGCCTGAAAATACGGAATACACCGCTCGACGCTCCATTTACTTGAGAGCTGCTCGCGCGTGCGTCGGTATTGCTCCTCAAGAGATAAGCTCGGTGACTGTGCAAAATCACCGCTTCCTCGTCCCGAGCAATAAATACAACCGCCCGTGCCGCACCGACCGTCGATATTCGGGCAGGTCAGCCCGGCATCCAAGGGGATCTTGGCGCATTTGCCACCGAAGGTCTGCTTAAGATAATAATCATATGTGTAGTAGCGTTTATTGGTATCCGAATACGGAAAAGGATTGCTCCGCACCTGCGTCGTTTGTTTCATGCGCTCTTCCCTTTCCATTTCATCATTTATTCGTGCAAAAACAGCATCGCTTCCCACTCGGCAGGCAACTTGCCCGAAATGACCGACAGATTTTCGCGATACATCATGTCCATGTTCAACACGGTGACGCCAATAGCATCAAAGGTAATGGTGTTATGCTTATCGTCCGTCGGCATAGTCAAAAGGTATGCACCGTTTTCCAAATGGCGGAAGGTCTGGACATGCATATACTCGTCGCCGCCGTGATAGTCGTAATAATAGCATCCAGCCATAACGGCATAATCAACCAGCGAAAATCCTTGAGTGCCGTCCGGCTCAATGGCCAGTGTGTGGTTCAGCTTTGCAAAGTATTCGCTTGCGCGCAGCCAAGCGTCATCCTTATCAGTGACGTCCAATACCAGCGAAAGTCCGGACGCCTGCGCCAATCCCTCGTTGTCGGGAGTAACAACAACGGCGTTGAACTGATGTGCCAAGTTAATGGCGACCTCGGCGGATTCACTCGTCAGATCCGACGAACAAAGGATGTATCCGTCCAGCAGATCGGAATAGTGATTGAGCAGATGAGCCAGCGTCCATGTCTGCTCGGAATCGTTTTTATCCGACAGCGTCACCTCGCCCTTCTCCACGATCGCAGACAATCCTGCCTCGCTATCCTGCGTCAGAACAAAGATCTGCTCGCTGCTGTAGAGCGTACTCAAGCCCTGAAGCGTAGCCAACGTCAGCTGGTCATAGGCATTCTGCGGCAGAGCAACAGTATGCAACAGCGTCGCGCGATAGGGCGCGATGGGAAGCGTGGTCTGCACGTCCTCGCTTGGATGGATCGGCAGCGCGTATTCGCCTTGATAATGGTAATCCGGTTCGATCTTAATCTGAGGATGGTCGGGCGTGCTCGTTTCATCTTTGCGTCCGATCACATCCTTGATGAAATAGCGAACAGCGGCGCAGGTCGCGCGGTTGGTCGCGCCCACGATCACGATCTTGTGTCCGTCCACGCGGACGATAAACTCGTCGCCATCCAAATCTGTCATCGCATTTTGCGTAGCGGTGCGGGCCGTTTCGCCGATCAAAATTTCATAGGGCTGAAGCTGGTCCGTCGCATTGGCAGTACCACGGTCATCCGTCATTGCGACATCAACGCCCAGCGCCTCTTGCATGGCGGATTGCAGCTCCTCTGCCGCCGTCAAAACAGTGGCAGGACAGCTTTCCTTGGGATATACGATACGGTAAATACTCACACCGCTGTCGCTCAAAAAATTCAAACGGGTATCATACACAGGCGGCTCGCTCGGCGTTTCACATCCAGCAAAGCTCCCCATTAACAGTAACAACGCTGCGAAGGACAGCATCATCGCAATCGCGCGACGCACCTTGGCATGCTTTAAAAATTTCATATCATCGTCTCCTTTTTGCGGGAAGATATCATTAGAAATAAATATACATATTAATTATACCATTTTTTCTTGCTACTTTCAAGTGCTTTTTTCCTTTTTTTCTTTCACTTGTCGCTTTTTCTCCTCCGTCCAAATATTCTTCGTGTTCACAAGGAAAAATCATTAATTTACATACCAAAACCTTGACTTTATGTATAATTCGTGGTATAATTTCTTGGTACCCGATATGTACTCCAAAGAAAGGAGCGCTCGTACGCTATGAAATACAACACGCTTATCATTGGTGCCGGTCCTGCCGGCATTTTTACTGCCTTAGAAATGCTGCGCAAAGGCAGCCAGAAGAAGATCATCATCGTGGAAAAAGGACAATCTGTCCGTCGCCGCGCATGCCCCAAATCCAAAACCAATCGCTGCGTAGGTTGCAAGCCCTATTGCCACATCACGACCGGCTTTTCGGGCGCTGGTGCTTTTTCGGACGGTAAGCTGTCGCTCAGCTGTGACGTTGGCGGAGATCTTCCCCGCTTGATCGGTGAAGATCTGGCGCAGGAAACCATCGACTACACCGACAAGATCTATCTGGAGTTTGGTGCCGACGAGCACATCGAGGGCATCAGCAATCCCGAAGAGGTCAAGGAGATCCGCAAAAGAGCGATTCGCGCAGGGCTCAAGCTGGTTGACTGCCCCATCCGCCACCTTGGAACCGAGAAGGCGCAGAGCCTGTATCTGGCCATTGAGGACTATCTGATCGAGCACGGCGTCGAGCTGCTGTTCGGCTATGAATGTAAAGACGTCGTCCTCGAAGATGACGTTTGCACGGGTGCGATCGTTGCTCGTGCTGACGGCGAGGACGAGCATATCATCCATGCAGACGACGTGGTCGTTGCCACGGGACGCCGCGGTGCAGACTGGCTGGAAAAGCTGTGCGCAGAGCACGACATCGCTCACGAGCCCGGCACTGTCGACATCGGTGTGCGCGTCGAGGTGCGCAACGAGATCATGGAAAAGGTCAACGAGGT
>JAZLDE010000183.1:0-10985 GCA_045614625.1 Eubacteriales bacterium | reverse complement strand
TCCAAATTACCCGTCGGCTCATCGGCAAACAAAATTTGGGGACGGTTGATCAGGGCGCGGGCGATGGCCACTCTTTGTTGCTGTCCGCCCGACAGCTCGCTGGGCAGATGGTGCAAGCGGTCAGCCAGATCGAGCGAGGCGACCAGCAGCTTGAGGTGCTGATCGTAGGAGATTTCATCCCGTCCGCACATCAGCGTCGGTACGAGAATGTTCTCCAGCGCCGTCAGATGGGGGATGAGGTGGTGGCTTTGAAAGATCATGCCGAGAAAGCTGCCGCGGAATTTGCCCAGCTCGTCCTCGTTCATGTTCTCGAGCTTGCGGCCGCGAACGACGATGCTGCCCGCTTGGGGACGATCCAGCCCAGCACACAGATGGAGCAGGGTGCTTTTGCCCGAGCCCGACGCGCCCACAATGGCGACGAACTCGCCCATGAACACACGGAAGCTGGCGCGGTTGACAGCGGTGACCACCTCGTCGTATTGGTTGTACTGACGAATGACGTCGGACGCCTCCAAAATGACCTTTCGCCCGTCGATGACGGGAGCGAGATCGGCGGTATGATTATCAATGGCCTCTTGCATGGCGCGGCGCGCCGCCTCGGCCTTTTTGTCTTTTTTGGGATACATACGTTGCTCCTTTCGTGATTATTCGCCTGCCATGAGCGAAACGGTACGGGTACGACAACGGGCGCGGTAGCGAAGTCCCGCCAGCAGCGGCGGTAAAAAGCCGCAAATTGCAGCCAAAGCGGCGGCGATGGCGAGCGAGATCCAGGGGAACTCGTAGCGCAGGACCACTGTGGTGATAAATCCGCCCGCGGGCAGATAACGATTGAACAGAGAGAACAGCAACCGATCGCAGATCAGCACGCAGGGAACGGTCAGGGCGAGCGCGGCAAGGGCAGTAAACAGACCCGAGATGAGGTTGCTTTGCAGGATCTCGGCGCGTGTTGCACCAAGCGCACGAAGCATATCCCATTCCTTTTCCCGTTTGCGGTAAAAAACGCGCTGTGAGAAGAACAGGATCAGCGGCATCATGAAAAGAAAGCTGAAGGCCAGCACGCGCAAACGTCCTTGCAGATTGGACAGCGAGGCTGTGTAGCGGTCGAAAAAGACGTCGTTGTTTTTTACACTGCAATGATAATAGCCGTAAGCGGCGGCGTAAACGGCGTCACCTACACGCTCCCACGTGTCAAAATCCGCATCCTTTTGCAGATAGACGTCCAGAGAATAGCGAACGGGGGGCTGCTGTGTCAACGCCTCGTATTCATTGAAATTGACACCGATCAGCAAACGGTCGTTGGCCGTTACGTCGTGAATGACGGCGCCGACGGTGTATTCCTCGTAGCCAAACGAGCCGCAATCGAGCTGCTGCATTAAGATCTGCTTCAGATCTACCAGCCCTACGGCCTCGATCCCTTCAACCATTGCCGTGGTGGCGATCAGAATTTTGTCGCCCGGGGCGAAGTCGAACATTTTGGTGCTGTTGGCCGACTCGGTGACGATGATGGTTTTGTCGTCGCGCAGTACGGAGGAAAGATCGCCCTCAATGTTGGCATATTGCCGCTGTAGAGCGGTGATGGCGGCCTCGTCAAGTGCTGCGTAGTTGAAATAATTGGTGGCAGTCTGCCATAGATCGGCATCGGCACGGTTAAGCGCGCGGTCGTAATACACGGTCACACTCGCCGCGCCGTGCGTCTGATCCTTTTGAAGCAGCATATGGCCACCAAGCATGGTAACGGGGTAAAGAAGCTGTTCGGGCAGGCACATGGACACGCCCTCGACGGACAAGATCTCCTCGGCCAGCGCGGCGGTGTTTTGGTTGAGCACGTCGGCATCGATCAGCTCGGGCGAGAAAGACACGGTAAAATCGGGGGCAGGGGAGGCCTGTCGCTTTTCGTAAATATCGGATAGCGTCATGGCCGTGGTGAACAGCGTGGGCAAGAGAACAGCTGAGACCATCAGACCGATCAAATAGCGGCGGTAGCGCCAAAGGCTGACTAGCTCCAGATCTCTTGGGAAGCTTGCACCGAAAATACGGAGGGAGCGGCGGGGAGAGGTGGCGTGATTGCTGTTATCCCGCGCTCGCAACAGCTCGACGGGCGGCCTTTTTGAGAGCCGATGCATGGGAATACGAACGGCCGCGAGTACAGTCAGAAGCGTGAACAGCAAAACGAGCACCAAGGCTGCGGTGGAATAGTGCAATGCAACGCCGCGTGCGGCGTACAGCGCGATCGTAATGCTGTTGCCGAGAATGAGTGCGGGCAACAGCGTCAAAAGCGAGAGCGCTAGCAGCTCGCGGCAGCTGCGCCAATACAGACGGCGATAGGTCGCGCCGCAGGTCATGTAAATGGCATAGTCAAACGTGTCGCGGTCGAGGCGCATGCGATAGAGCTGCATGAGCAAAAACAGCGAAAGAGCAAACACAGCCAATGCTGCGACCGCCAAAAAGACGAAAATGTCGGGCAGATACTCCGCGCGGTAATCGTACAGCGGCGAGTATCCCGGCGAGATGCCGTAAACGGCGTGTTCTTGTAAAAAATAGGCGGCGGCGCGGCGGGTGGAGGTGCCCTTGAGGGTGATATAGGCGTTGTAGCTGCCGTCGGGCATCCTTTCGTAGCGGATGGTGCGGTAGGTCTCAGTTTCGGGGGCGGCGGTTGGCTCGGTGCCGCACTCGTTATACAGCTCGACGTACTGTGGCTGCGTCATGCCTCGGTATTCCAACTCGTAGTCGTAGCTTTGCGTGACGGTCTGCCTTGTCAGGTACAGATCGTGCGCTGCCGAGAAGAACAAAACGGTGTAAAGCGTCTGAATGATGGCCAGCGCGATCAAAAAAGCAATATGCGAGGGCAAATTCCGCAACAGCGTGCCAAGCAGCGATCGCTTGGCTTTTCTTTGTTTGATGGCTTGGTTCGATTGCATATCGATGCCCCCTTTGTTACTTACTGATTTTATTATATCAAAAGATTCTTTGTCGTGCAAGGGGTTTTGGACAATGCTAAAAAGTTTACAACTTATGCAGAATGCACAATCAAAGCACCGGCTATGTTGCAACAAATCAAGAGCAAACTTTCAAAAGATAGGCAAGAGCGGCGCTCCGTAGGGGCGAGAATGTGAACAGTTTGTAACCTTTTTGAAAGATGCTTGAAAAAAAGCGCAAAATGTAGTATTATATATACTGGGGAATGTTGGAAGCAATTGCGCCTCGTCCCGTAAAAGCGTAAACAAAAAATACATATAGAAAAGAGGAAATTTCTATGACCAAGAATCAGTATGTTCTGTCCTGGATCGAAGAGATGGCTGCAATGACCCAGCCCGATCAGATCGTTTGGATCGACGGCTCCGAGGAGCAGGCAGAAGCTCTGCGTGAGGAGGCTTGCTCGACTGGCGAGATGATCAAGCTCAACCAGGAAAAGCTGCCCGGTTGCTACCTGCACCGCACCGCTGTTAACGACGTTGCTCGCGTTGAGGGCAGAACCTTCATCTGCACCTCCAAGAAGGAGGACGCCGGTAACATCAACAACTGGATGGATCCCACCGAGTGCAAGGAAAAGCTGTCCAAGCTGTACCGCGGCTCCATGAAGGGCCGTACCATGTACGTCATCCCTTACTCCATGTCCGTCGTCGGCTCTCCCTTTGCTAAGTACGGCATCGAGCTGACCGACTCCATCTACGTCGTTCTGAACATGCTGATCATGACCCGCGTGGGCACGGATGTTCTTGAGGCTCTGGGCGACAGCGCTGACTACATCAAGGGTCTGCACGCTCGCGCTGATATCGACGAGGAAAACCGTTACATCGTTCACTTCCCCGAGGAGAACACCATCTGGTCGGTCAACTCCGGCTACGGCGGAAACGTTCTGCTGGGTAAGAAGTGCTTCGCTCTGCGTATTGCCTCCTACCTGGGCCGCAAGGAAGGCTGGATGGCTGAGCATATGCTCATCCTGGGCGTAGAATTCCCCAATGGCGAGACCAAGTACATCACCGCCGCATTCCCCTCCGCTTGCGGTAAGACCAACCTGGCTATGCTCATCCCGCCCGAAGTTTATGCAAAGCAGGGCTACAAGGTATGGTGCGTCGGCGACGATATCGCATGGCTGCGTGTCGGCGAGGACGGCAGACTCTGGGCTGTCAACCCTGAGAACGGCTTCTTTGGCGTTGCTCCCGGTACCAACCTGCAGTCTAACCCCAACGCTCTGCACACCTGCATGAAGAACACCATCTTCACCAACGTCGTTCACAACACGGCAGAGAACACCGTTTGGTGGGAAGGCCTTGACAAGAATCCTCCCAAGCCCGGTTCCGCTATCGACTGGAAGGGCAATCCTTGGGACTGCACCAAGTACGACAAGAAAGACAAGTCCACCTGCGGTGCACACCCCAACTCTCGTTTCACCGCAATGGCTACCAACTGCCCCTGCATCTCGAGCGAGTTTGCTAATCCCGCCGGCGTTCCCGTATCCGCGATCGTCTTCGGTGGCCGCCGCGCTAAGACCGCTCCTCTGGTTTACCAGTCGACCTCTTGGCAGAACGGTGCTTTCGTAGGCTCCATCATGGCGTCCGAGACAACGGCTGCCGCAGCAGGTGCTGTTGGTGTCGTTCGCCGCGACCCCATGGCAATGCGTCCCTTCGTTGGCTACGACATGGGTGACTACTGGGCACACTGGCTCTCCATGGGCAACCGCATCCCCAATCCTCCCAAGATCTTCCACGTCAACTGGTTCCGCACCGATGACGAGGGCAACTTCATCTGGCCCGGCTTCGGTGACAACATGCGCGTCCTGATGTGGATCCTGGCTCGTTGCGAGGGCAAGGTTGAGGCTGATATCACCCCCATTGGTTACGTACCCAAGGCAGAGGATATCAACATTGAGGGTCTGTCCGACGTGACGCTTGACACCATCCGCGAGCTGCTCACGGTTGACAACGCTTCTTGGCTGGAGGATATCAAGAATATCAAGGAGTTCTACGCACAGGTTGGCGCAAGAGTTCCTCAGGCTATGTATGATGAGCTTGCTGCTCTGGAAGCAAGATTGTCGAAGTAATAAAATAATGTTCGAGGCGAGTTTCGTTTGAAACTCGCCTCGGTTTTTGTTTGGCTGAGGTTTTTGATGTTTGCTCCTTTTGACGCTCACCCTGTGCCTGCGGCATAGCAATGAGATAGCTTAAATTTATCACAACTTCTCCTACAGCCTCGCCCAGCTTCGCGCGCTCGGTGTGCCGGCTTTTGTTGCCACTTCTTGGCGTTTCCCAAGAAGTGGCCAAGAAGGAAACTCGGACGTTCCCTCCGAGGCCTCCCCGGCATCCCGCCGTTTTACAATAAACGGCGGGGTTTTTACTTTCGCAAGCCTTCTCCATCTGCGGGGCATATATCCCACCCCGCAGATGGGTTAGCAGGGGCAAGAGTTTTTGCTATCCCGTTCTGCTTGAAATTTCGTCTATCATAGCGTGCGTAGCACATGGCAAAAACTTTTGTGTTAGCAAAGCGCGTGCTACTTCCGTGCTCGCATTTTATATCAAAATGCGAGCGCAAGAACTGAATTTGCATATTTCCGCGCAAATATGAGTGGAGCGCCCATTTCGGCAGAGCCGAAATAGCGCAACGTCAATTTGCGCGTTGCGGGAATCCAAGGGGTATTAGACCCCTTGGCGCGTTTCTTGGTTCGTTCTTTGCGCGAGCAAAGAATGAACATCCATCTTCCGCGAACGCGCACGTAGTGCAGGGTGAGCGTCCGTAGGAGAAAAAGCATATACTTTAGCAAAACACAACCCCGCCGTGACAACAGATCGTCACAGCGGGGTGCTTTTCGTTAAATATCGGCATCCTTAATATAAAGATTACCGTATTGCGCAATAAATTCTTTTCTTGCCGGCAGGTTGTTGCCCAGCAACGTGTCGAAAATCTCCTCCGTTGCCTGCTCATCTGCAGGAGAAACCAGAACAAGTCTGCGCGTTTCGGGATTCATGGTCGTCTGCCACATCATCTCCGACGTGTTCTCACCAAGACCCTTGGAGCGCTGCAAAGTGTATTTCTTTCCCTCCAGCTTTTTGAGGATCTGGCTGCGCTCGAACTCATCGTAGGCAAAATACGTTTTGTCCTTGCAGGTGATCTCAAACAGCGGCGTCTCCGCAATGTAGATCTTCTCCTCCCGGATCAGCGTGGGGAGCAGACGATAGAACAGTGTCAGCAGCAGTGTGCGGATCTGGAAGCCGTCCTCGTCTGCATCGGTACAGATGATAATCTTGGACCAGCGCAGGGCGGACAAATCGAACGAAACCATGTCCGTTTTGACCTTCTTGGAGCCTGTCAACTCGACACCGCAGCCAATAACGCGGAGCAGGTCGGTAATGACCTCGCTCTTGAAAATCTGTTCGTAATCGGCTTTCATACAGTTGAGCGTTTTACCACGTACGGGAATGATCGCCTGGAATTCGGCCGCGCGCCCCAGCTTGACCGAGGTCAGAGCCGAGTCACCCTCAACGATGTACAGCTCGCGGACGGCGGGGTCCTTGGAGCGGCAGTTGACGAACTTCTCCACGCGGTTGGTCACGTCGATGGTCGCGCTGAGCTTCTTCTTGATATTGATGCGGGCACTCTCCGCCTCCTCACGGCTACGCTTGTTGAGCAGAACCTGGGTGGCAAATACGTCGGCCGCGTTGGGATTTTCAATGAAATAGACCTCCAGCTGCTTTTTGAGGAAGTCGGTCATGGCCTCGTAGATGAAGCGGTTGTTGATGGCCTTTTTGGTCTGGTTTTCGTATGAGGTCAGCGTGGACACCGAGTTGATGACCAGCACCAGACAGTCAGCGACATCCTGGAAGGTGATCTTGGATTCGTTTTTGGTGTATTTGCCTGCCGTCTTGATGTAGTTGTCAAGCGCGCCCACGAAGGCAACCTTGACCGCACGGTCGGGAGAGCCGCCGTGCTCCAGGTAGCTGGCGCAGTGGTAATACTCCAGGATTTTCACGGTGTTGGACACGCAGAAGGTGAAATCCGCCTTGAGCTTGTACATGGGCTTGTCATCGCGGTCGCGACCTTGTGCCTCCAGATGCCACAAAACAGGCGCAGTCAGCGCGGCGCTGCCTACCTGCTCGGTGATATAGTCGATGATGCCGTTTTCGTACAGATACGAGGACTCGGCAAACGTGCCGTCCTCCTGCTCTAGGCGCAGATCGAAACGAACGCCTGGGGTGACGATGGACTGACGACGCATGGTTTCAATGAAAAATTCATGCGGGATGGCCACGTCGTTGAAAACCTCCAGATCGGGCAGCCAGTGCTGGACCGTGCCCGTGCGCTTCTCGTTTGCCTTGAGCTTGCGGGTGGTCAGCGAGCCCTGCACCTCGCCCTTGGCAAAGTGGATGGAATACTCGTTGGTTCCGTCGTAGGAATAAACGTGCATGAACTCGGAGGAATACTGCGTCGCGCAAGCGCCAAGGCCGTTCAGACCCAGCGAATACTCGTACGCACCGCCCTCGTCGTTGTTTTCATATTTACCGCCTGCGTACAGTTCGCAGTAAATCAGATCCCAGTTCCAGCGGCCCTCGCCCTTGTTGTAGCCCAGCGGAACACCGCGGCCGTGGTCGTCGACCGTGATGGAATGGTCCTTCCAAGCGGTGACGGTGATGATGTTACCATTGCCCTCACGCGCCTCGTCGACGGAGTTGGACAAAATTTCGAAGAAGGCGTGCTCACAGCCCTCCAGACCGTCCGAGCCGAAAATGACGGCGGGACGCTTGCGCACACGGTCGGCACCCTTGAGGGATTTAATACTGCTGTTGTCGTATTTGGCCGAGTCGGCCGTCGCGGGATCGACAGCTTGAGCTTCTACCTTTGGCGCTTCCTTGGGAGCAGCCTTCGGCGCGGCCTTTTTGGGCTTTGCGGGAGGCGTTTCGATCTCTAGCTGTACGATGTCAATGTCTGCTTTCTTTTTTGCCATAGTGGTTGTATATATTCCTTTTCTTTATTTTCGTAGTCAGGGTGTCACAGTACCTCGCTTGCGTAGACGAGGTGGGTTTGGATCTTGTCAGTCGCCTGCTCGTTGATTTCAAAGATGCGAGCACAGCGGCGCTCGTCCTCCTTAGTGCCGCGGAAGCCGATGGCACCGTCAAAGCACAGCTTGATGCCGCAATAATCGGCGGCAAAGTTGTTGTCGTGCATATGACCGCTGACGATGGCGCGGACGTCACCGCGCTGAAGGACGGTTGAGAACAAGCCCGAATTGAGAGAGCCCGAATAAAGCGTTTCAAGCGCATTGCCCTCAAGGGAGGTGCGCTCGGGGTTCTTCATGCAGATGCCAAACTCCAAAATGGGAGCGTGCATGAGCATCAGCGCATCGACAGGTGCGCCGTTATAGGCTTCAAGTGCTTCGGAGGTGTCGTAATACCAACGGAGCTGATTGAAATGGACAAAATCCCAATGCGACGTGCCGTAGGGGAGGTTGGGCGCAGGGTGCGCCGCGCGCAGATTCACACCGTTTCTCAGCTTCAAACGGTCGGACAGATTATGTGTGTCAAGTCCCCAGACAGCAAAGGCCACGCAACTGTCGTCCGACGAGCGGATGGGCAAGAGGAAGTTGGACACGCCGTCAACACTTTCTTTGGTGTGCCCCGACACGCAATGGGGGTAGGATTCGAACACGGATTGCATGAAACGACGATCCATGAGGATGTCGTGGTCGTGGTTGCCAAAGACGTGAGCCCACGGAATACCGCGGGACTCCATCGGCGCGGAGAATATGTCAAGAAATTCGCGCAGTTGCTCAACCGTTGCCTCGGGCACCTCATTCCAAAGGTCACCGCCCAGCAGGACCAGATCGGGCTGCTCGCGTTCGATGATGCCGTGCATGGAGGCAAGGGTTCGGGGATCGTAATTGGCGGTTTGATGCAGGTCGGAGAAGCAGCAGATTTTGAATCTGCCGTCCGGGCGGAATTTCAGGGTTTTCTTGGGGGAAATATAGGGTTTGAGCAAATCGGGTGTGGACATGGTGCACCTCGGGGGAGAGAGATTTTGAGGTTTGGCTAAATCTTTTACTGCTTACTCCTACGGACGCTCTCACTGCGCCTTCGGCGCGCGTTCGCTGTGCGGTTTTTGGTGTTCATTCTTTGCCGCGCGGCAAAGAACGAACCAAGAAAACGCGCCAAAGGCTACCGCCTTTGGAAACTGCTTCCGTGCCGCTCTTCAAAGCGGGTTAGGGAGAAAGACATAAAGTTATTAAGTGCATCGCTCGCCGCGCAGCCACCACGAGCGGCAGACACGGAAAGCAAAAAGTCTTGCGGGTTTCTTAAGGGCATTAGGCCCTTAAGCTGATTTTCTTTCGCCATTTCTTTGTTCAGCGACAAAGAAATGGCATCAAATGCAGTACAGCGCGGCGCGGAGCTGTACGCGCGTCAAGTAGCGGAGTTGTGGGGAATGTAGCAGTACGATTACTTGATTTTCTGCTGGTTGCACCAGATCTTCATGATCAGCTTGTGAGGCAGGAATTTGACCAGCGCTACCTGCAGCTTGGGGTACTTGCCGTGGATGGACACGTCCTTTCCGCGTTTCATGTCGCGGATGGCCTGGCGGACAACGCCTGAGGCCTCGTACATGAAGTTGTAGTAGGAGATGGTATCGTCTGTCTTGGCACGGTCAAAGAATTCGGTCTTGACCCAGTAGGGACAAACGGCCATGACGCGAATACCGCGCGACTTGAGCTCGACGTTCAGCGAGCGCGAAAAGGACAGAACGAACGCCTTGGTCGCGGCGTAAACGCCGATGCAGGGCACGGGCTGGAAGGACGAGAGCGAGCCCAGCTGATAAATGCGGTCGCCTGCCTTCATGTAGGGCAGAGTAACGTAAGTTATGCCCATAAGCGCACGCGAGTTGAGATCGACCATGTCGCACTGCGACTCCAGCGACACCTCGGTAAATGCCTGAAAATGACCAAAGCCTGCCGCATTGACCAGCACCGCCACCTCGGGCTTGTGCTCTTCAAGCAGTGCCTTGTATGCGTCGATGCTCTCGCGCTTGCCAAGATCCAGAGGAATGGCGCGCACTTTAGCTTTCACGGAGGCCTGAAGCTCCTCCAGGCGTTCCTTGCGGCGGGCGATCAGCCACAGCTCGTCGAACTGCTCGCTCTGATCCAGCTGGGTGACAAATTCGCGTCCCATACCCGAGGACGCACCGGTAATGACAGCGATTTTCATGATAGTACCTCTTTCGTTTTAATCATTCAATGGATTGATAGTATGGCGAGTATCGCGGCGGGCGCGGATAAGCGACTGGATGAGGGCGATGAGTAATTCGACGGCAGCTTCAATAGCCCAGGCAAACCAGAAGAAAATGTAGGCCAGCCCTGTAAAAAACGAGGAATGGGGATCCAGTCGGGACAAAATCTCGTTGTCGGAAAGCAACACAAATCCTAAAGCGAGCAATACAATGGAAACAGACAGCCAACCGAGCGCAAAGTAGCCTTTGCGCCGTGTGTCAACTTCAGTCATGACATTAAGATTCAAGCAAAAGAATGAAATCAGGCGAATTAGCACCGCGGCAAAGCCAATAAAAATCCAAATATCATGCTGGGTAAATGTCGAGAGCAGAACGGGGAGCCATTCGAGCAGGTGCGTGGATAGCCCCAGGATCAGTCCCCATATGAATGGTCGACGGTTTAACATGGCAGATCTCCTTTCGCGTTGTTTATTTTCGTGAATGGCGGTCAGTCAAACGA
Source organism: Eubacteriales bacterium (assembly GCA_045614625.1). Taxonomy (GTDB): domain Bacteria; phylum Bacillota; class Clostridia; order Oscillospirales; family CAG-272; genus SIG644. Next base: position 280 of record JAZLDE010000183.1, on the reverse strand, counting down.
ATAAAAAGCGGGGAGTCCTCCTACGTATTCGGGGGTGGCCTCGCCGACGATCAGCGGGGCGAGATAACGGCAGCACTCGTCGGTGACGTTGTTGCCGGCCGCGTTGATAAACTCCGCGGGCACGCGGCGCACCTGATTGGCGATAGCTGCGACGGGTGAGTGACAGATGTAGGATGTGTAGGGATCGTTGGACGCGCGGTTAATGGTCATCATGACCTCGCTCACACCCGCGTCGGCCGCCTTGACGGCGGTCTTACCGGTGCGGAGCGATTCTTCAATA
>JAZLDE010000182.1:0-9815 GCA_045614625.1 Eubacteriales bacterium | reverse complement strand
TGTCCTGATCGAAAACGGTGTACTCAAGAGCTACATGATCGACCGCCTCGGCTCTCGCCGCATGGGCCTGCCTATGACGGGCAACAGCCGTCGTCAGTCCTATGCTTACGAGCCTACCTCGCGTATGACCAACACCTTTATCGATAACGGTCCCGACAAGAACGAGGACATCATCGCTTCTATCGAGTACGGTCTGTATGCCAAGAGCATGGGCGGCGGCTCGGTCAATCCTTTGACGGGTGCCTTCAACTTCTCGGTCAGCGAGGGTTATATTGTGCGCAACGGTAAGATCTGCGAGCCCGTACGCGGTGCATCGTTGATCGGCACGGGTGCCCAGATCCTGAAGGACATTGACATGGTCGGTCAGAACATGGCAACGGGTCAGGGAATGTGTGGCTCGAGCAGCGGTAGCGTTCCTACCGACGTAGGTCAGCCGCTCATCCGCGTTTCTTCTATTACTGTCGGCGGACGGAATTGAGAGGTGCTACTATGAACTTTGAACAAATGAAAGAATATTTGATCGCCGCGGCTAAGGCTGCAGGCTTGACGGAGTACGAGATCTATGCCACCTCGACCAGCGAGGTCAGCACGGAGACGTACAAGAGTGAGATCAGTAGCTTTTCCTCGGGCGAGAGCGGTGGTATCAGCTTTCGCTGCATCGTGGACGGCAAAATGGGCTACGCTTCGAGTGAGCTTTTGACCCGCGAGGAGATGGAGGCGCTGGTCGATCGTGCTATCGACAACGCAAAGAATATTGAAAACGATGACGAGGTGTTCATTTTCCCCGGCTCGGAAAGCTATGAGGCTGTTAATGCCAAGACCCCTGAGATGCCCGAGGCGGCAACGCTGAAAAGCTGGGCACTCGATCTGCAGGCTAAGACGTACGCGGCACATCCCTCTGTTAGCGACGGTACCCAGACGGCTGCTATCGCATTTGAATCCAGCATTATGCTGTGTAACTCGCATGGATTGGAATTGACCAACCATGTAGGTTCCAGTGGCGTCTATATCGATGCTGTCGTCAAAGAGGGCGACGAGGCTGTCAGCGGCTTCAAACTTAAGAGCGGTAGAAACGCTGAGGAGTTTGAGGCTCTTCCTGCTGAGGCGGTTGCAGAGGCGCGCGGCAAGCTGGGTGCAGGCACGGTTGAATCGGGCAAGTATGATTGCGTCATCAGCGGTGACCAAATGCGTTCGCTGCTCTCGGCCTTCTGGTCCATGTTCTCGGCTAAGATGGTTCAGCACGGTATGTCTCTGCTTAAGGGCAGAATCGGTGAGAAGATCGCCTCTGACATCGTCAACGTGACCGACGATCCCCGTCGCCCCGAATGTGACATTCAGACCTCGTTTGACGGTGAGGGTGTGGCAACCTATCGCAAGAGCATCATCGAAAACGGCGAGCTCCGCACCTATCTGTACGACCTGACGACAGCCAAAAAGGACGGCGTTGCTTCGACGGGTAATGGCCAGCGCGGCTCGTACGCATCCTCCGTATCTATCGCGCCTTACTGCTGTTGCCTCGAGGCAGGCGACAAGTCGAAGGACGAGCTGTTTGCCGCGATCGGTGACGGTCTGTATATCACCGAGCTCAAGGGTATTCACGCGGGCGCTAATGCAGTTACGGGCGACTTCTCGCTTGAGAGTGCAGGCTTCCGTATTCGCGACGGCAAGCTCGCTGAGGCGGTTAAGACATTCACCATTGCAGGCAACTTCCTTGAGATGCTCAAGAGCGTTGACGCGATCGGAAATGAAGTCCGCTTCGGCTTCTCCGGTGGCTTTACCACTTTCGCTTCTGCGGACGTACTGGTTCGCGGTGTCAGCGTAGCGGGTAAGTAAAACAAAAGCAAAAGGGGGCTTGAAAAAGTCCCCCTTTTTTGGTATAAAGAAAAACCGCACATCCGATTGGATGTGCGGTTTTTTGAACTCACGCAGTGAGCTCTGTTACCATAAAGACACGCCGGTCAAGTAGCATCCGCGCGGATGCGTGGAAATTACTTAATTTCGACGGTAGCGCCAGCCTCAACGAGGGTAGCCTTGATCTTTTCAGCCTCTTCCTTAGAAGCGCCTTCCTTGATGGGCTTAGGAGCACCCTCAACCAGGTCCTTAGCGTCCTTCAGACCCAGACCGGTCAGCTCGCGGACAACCTTGATAACGCCCAGCTTGTTGGAACCGAAGGAAGCCAGGATTACGTCGAACTCGGTCTTCTCTTCAGCAGCAGCTGCAGGAGCAGCAGCAGCAACAACGCCTACAGGAGCAGCGGCAGATACGCCGAACTCAGCCTCAACAGCCTTAACCAGCTCAGCCAGCTCAAGGATAGTCAGGGACTTAATTTCTTCAAGAATGTTATTGATCTTTTCCATTTTAGTAAACCTCCCGAAATATCAGATAGTTTTAATTTTTTTGCGGTCTTTGCCGCGTGCGGCATCGTACCGCGGGGAAAAAAGTTACGCGATTAAAAATTTACGCAGCCTGCGGGGCAATTACGCCTCTGCAGGAGCAGCCTCTGCGGGTGCTTCTTCTGCAGGAGCAGCTTCGCCGTTCTTGTCGACGATAGCCTGCAGAGCATAAGCCAGACCGTACAGAGGAGAACGGATACTGCCAAGGAGCTTTGCGATGAGCACTTCCTTGGAAGGAATCTCCGCCAGTGCCAGGACCGTCTGTTCATCAACGACCTTGCCGTCCAGATAGCCTGCGACGATCTTGAAACTTTCGATCTTATCAGCATAGCTCTTCAGGATCTTAGCGGGCGCGATGGGGTCCTCACCAGCGATGGCAAGAGCAGTCATACCGTTGAGGTAGGGCTTCATCTCAGAAAGATTGTTCATTTCGCAAGCTCTGCCGGTCATGGTGTTCTTCATGACGACGTACTTGATGCCTGCTTCACGAAGCTCTTTACGCATCTTGGTGTCATTCTCCACGGTGATACCCTGATAGTTTACCAGGACACCAGCGGGCGAATTTTTGATAGCTTCAGCCAGATCAGCGACGATCTGCTTCTTCTGTTCGAGAATCTTATTGCTGGGCATTCGGTTTCACCTCCCATTGTGAACTGAAAACAGTCACCCGCCAGCGCGGGCAACAAAAAAATCTTTCTCCGTCAGTGCCGAAGCTCTGCGCAAAGAAAGATCCATAAAGCGGGCATACCGCTATTATACTGATTCTTCCTCGGCAGGAGAGCTTGTGGCTTTTACGGAAACCTGCTGTCTTCGGATAACAGGGGTATTATAGCCTACTCTCCTGCTTTTGTCAAGAGGTTTTTGAAAAAAAGTTGAAAAAATTTCAAAAATTCAGAAAACTCGATTATTTCTCGTCGGTTGTGTGGTTTTCCAACACGCGACGGGCTGCTTTGATCAGGCGCTCGCGCAGCCAGTCGGGCTCAAGCAACTTGACGTCGGCATCGGCTGTGAGCAGAGCGGCAAGGAAGCGATCGACGTGATGGAATTCGCAAGAATAACGATTCTCGCCCTTACGGGAAACAATATAGTTGCTCAGCTCGAGCGCGGTCAGCTTATCCTGCAGCTCGATCGTTGCCGTGTAGGCAAGCTGCATTTGGATGACGCCTGTCTCGGCGCCGAACAGCGACAGCTCGTCCTGCCCGGGCAGGGGAGAGGCGTAGTTTTCGTCGTTGTCTGAGGTGATGACGATGGGGAGAGAAAAAGGCTCGGAATAACGGTAGCCCTTGTGATCGGGGCAGTATTCCAGCGGTGCACCCAGCTTGCGCATCAAAAAATCAACGTCGCGCTGTGCCTGGCGGTGCGAGATATGGAAACGCTCGGACAGACGCATGGCGTTGGGATAGGACATATCCATAACCTTTTTATGGAACCATTGGATACGCAGGTTGGCGTTTTGGGTTGTGTTAGCCATGAGATGGATGATCCTCCTCGGTTGTCGTTGGGGATGCTTGATCGCCCGACGACGGTTCGTCGGGTTCGGTTACGGCCTGCTCTTCGTTTTCTGCCGTCTGTTCATTCTCTTGCTTGGCGGAGGAGTTCTCGGTTTCGCCGGTCTGATCCTCCTTTTGCTCAAATGGAAGGTCGATGGTGTGATAAGAGAACAGGCGCGCGAGGGCATACAAGGAAATGGCCAGCGCGGGTAGAGAATGGATCAGCATGTCTGCACGGACAATGCCGCCAAGAGGGAAGGCTACGACCAAAGCAATGCTGCTCGAAAATCCGAAGAAAACAGCCAGTGCGGCGCAGACGGTATAGCGGATCGAACGGCGAGTATCGTTCAGATGATTGAGCTCAACTGTCATAAACAGCAAGACGGCGATCATGGCGGCCTGCTGCATCGTTTTCAACGGGCTGTTCATCGGGATGGTCCAATCGAAATATTCCGTGACCAGAACGAAGACACAATAAAGGTGAGTGCCCAAGCCGAGGACCATGACCTTTTTCTTGTTTGGTATAGCAAAGTAAATGGCAGCCAGTACGGCGCCGACGATGCGGAGCAGGGCGGGATAGGATGTGACGGTGTAATTGACAGCCTCCCATGCGATGGCGCCTACAAAGACTGGCACGACAAGAGCAGAAGCAATCAAGACGGTTTTGGTCTTGGCGGTGACATCGGGAGCGATGGCCAACTGCTGCGCTTTCTCGCATCTGCGTGCCCAAATGACATAAGCGGCGCAAAGCGATAGAAACAGCGCAATTACTATATATAATAATGTTGAAAAAACGTTGGGATCGCAGTATCCCACCGTGCGGTCGAAAAATAGGCACAGGGCGGGGACGCGGAGCAGAGCGGCGATCAACGTCATCAGAGTGACGCCGAGGGCGAATCTGCGATAAAGTGTACGTGTATCGTTCATGAATGTATATCCTCGTTTGAAGAAAAAAGTACATTCTTATTATAACGCCACTTTGTGAATAAAGAATGAACAAAGGAAAGAAAAGACCAAAAAAGTAGCGCAATCCATGTAAAAAGCGGATGAAAACAGGCATTTTTGTAGAAATATAACAAAAACGCCTCCGATTCTTTGGATTTTCCACCGCTCGGCACAATATTTTTGCGGTGAGAAAGGCATAAAAATGGGGTAAAATCTTTGATTTCAGCACCGTATTGTGCAATATCACTATATTCACGCGCGAATTTCATCAAAAATTCGTTTGGTATTATACTAACAAATTTATTCGAGAGGTATTGACGATTTGGCAATTTTCGTGTATAATTGTAGGGCTTGATATGCGTTGAAGCGGGAGGTTGCCACGCGAGCGTGGGTAATTTCCGCCGAGTATGTCCGTTGATCGGGCGCAGATTTGAGCGAGCACCGTCAAAAGCAGCGATTTGTTACCTTCGCTGTGCGTGCCTTTCCTAAGACCCGGATAATCACACAGATGCCATGTGCTGGTTTCCGTTTTTAAAAGGAGAGATATGAAACACGCGGCGCAGTGTTCGCAAGGTTGCCCCAATACGAAAAAACGCGATCTCGCTCCGTTCGCCAACATCTTATTATATAAGGGCTGGCTGCGAGATCGGGCAAATCTGAAAAGGAGGCAAGTACAATGGCAGTAAAAGAAAAAATCAGAGTCAGACTCAAGAGCTACGACCACAAGCTGATCGACACCGCAGCCGAGAAGATCGTGGAAGTTGCCAAGAGAAACGGCACTGAGGTTTCCGGTCCTATCCCGCTCCCTACTGACAAGGAGATCATCACGATCCTCCGCGCAGTACACAAGTACAAGGATAGCCGCGAACAGTTCGAAATGCGCACCCACAAGAGACTGATTGATATCATCAAGCCGTCTCAGAAGACCATTGACGCTCTGATGAGCGTTGAACTTCCCGCGGGCGTTGAAATCGAGATCAAGCTTTAATCAAGCGGGCTTGAACGATACCACACCCCGGTACAAAGAAAACAGCCGAGTGCGCGGTCGGCATACCGCAAGCGATCGGTAACTTTGTGAATCATGTTGGCACCAATACGCAAGGGCGCATGTGTCAACCAATAATTTGCAGGAGGAAAACAAAATGAAAAAGGGTATTATCGGTAAGAAGATCGGTATGACGCAGATCTTCGACGAAACCGGAAACATGATCCCGGTTACGGTAATTGCAGCCGGCCCCTGCGTTGTTACGCAGAAGAAGACTGCAGAAAAAGATGGTTATGACGCTGTTCAGCTTGGCTTCGGCGAAGTCAAGGAAAAGCACCTGACCAAGCCTGAGAAGGGTCACTTCGATAAGGCAGGCGTTTCTTACAAGAAGTACTTGAAGGAATTCCGCTTGGAGGATTGTTCCGCACTGAACGTTGGTGACACGATCCCCGCCGATACCTTCGCCGCTGGCGATAAGGTCGACGTTACGGGTATCACCAAGGGTCGCGGTTACACCGGTGCCATCAAGAGATGGAACCTGCACAAGCTGAGAATGACGCACGGCGTTGGCCCTGTACACCGTCAGTCCGGTTCTATGGGTGTTATCGACCCTGCGAGAATCTTCAAGAACAAGAAGATGGCCGGTCAGTACGGTAATGAGCAGGTCACCGTCCTCAACCTCAAGGTAGTAAAGATCGACAGCGAAAAGAACCTGATCGCAGTCAAGGGCGCTATTCCCGGCGCTAAGGACGGCATCGTGTTCATCCGCGATTCGATCAAAGCATAATGCGGAAGGAGGATACAAACAATGCCAATCGTAAAAGTAATGGATATGACCGGCAAGGAAGTCGGTGAGATCACGTTGTCCGAAGTTATCTTCGGCGCAGAGATCAACGGCGCTGTTCTCCATGCCGCTGTCAGAACTTATCTGATGAATCAGAGACAGGGCACCCAGTCCACCCTGACCCGCACTGAGGTCAGCGGCGGGGGTAAGAAGCCCTGGAGACAGAAGGGTACCGGTCGTGCTCGTCAGGGTTCGACTCGTTCTCCCCAGTGGACCCACGGTGGTGTCGCTCTTGGCCCGAAGCCCAGAGATTACCGCCTGTCCATGAATAAGAAGGCAAGACGTGCTGCTCTGTACAGCGCACTGTCTGCTAAGGTTGCTGAAGGCAGCCTGATCGTGGTAGACGACATCGTTTGCAATGAGTACAAGACCAAGACGATGGTCAATATGATCAACGCTCTGGGCGGCGCTCGCAAGCCTCTGATCGTTCTTCCCGAAGTAAACGGCATGATCGTTAAGAGCTGTGCCAACATTCCCGGTGCAAAGACCGCGCTGGCTCACACCATCAACGTCTACGACATCCTGAATGCTGACAAGTTCATCGCCTCTAAGGCAGCGATCGAGAAGCTTGAGGAGGTATTTGCGTAATGAAAATGGTACAGGATATCATCATCAGACCCATCATTACCGAGGCAAGCATGGATAGACTGGGCGACAAGAAGTACACCTTCGAGGTTCGCCGCGATGCTACCAAGGCCGAGATTGCTGCTGCAGTCGAGGAGATGTTCAAGGTTGACGTTGCTGACGTTAACACCATCAACATGAAGCGCAAGCCGAAGAGATACGGTGTACACTTTGGTTACACCTCGGCTTGGAAGAAGGCTATCGTAACGCTGAAGGCAGATTCTAAGCCCATCGCGTTCTTCGAAGGCTTGAACTAAGAGTAGGAGGTTAAAGGAATATGCCTACTAGAAAGTATAAACCGACAACGCCGTCCAGAAGAAATATGGCGGTCCCGACCTTCGAGGAAATCACCAAGTTCACTCCCGAGAAGAGCCTGATTTCCATCAAGAAGAAGCACGCTGGTCGTAACAGCTACGGCCGCATCACCGTTCGTCACAGAGGCGGCGGTAACAAGATTAAGTACAGACTGATCGACTTCAAGCGTCAGAATGAAGGCGCTTACAACGTCATCGGTATTGAGTACGACCCCAACCGTACCGCTTACATCGCACTGCTTCAGAACGAAGCCGGCGAGAAGAGCTATATCATCGCTCCCGAAGGCCTGACGGCAGGTGATACCGTTTACTGCGGTCCCGAGTCCGACATCAAGCCCGGTAACACGCTGCCCCTTGCCAACATCCCCGTTGGTACGTTCATCTACAACATCGAGCTGTATCCCGGTAAGGGCGCTCAGCTGGTTCGTTCCGCAGGTGTTGCAGCGCAGCTGATTTCCAAGGAAGACAACGGTATGGCACAGGTACGTCTGCCCTCTGGCGAGGTTCGTTATATCCGCCTTGAGTGCAAGGCCTCCATTGGTCAGGTCGGCAACATCGAGCACGACACCATCAAGCTCGGTAAGGCCGGTAAGACCAGACACAGAGGTATCCGTCCTACTGTTCGCGGTTCTGTTATGACCCCCTGCGACCACCCTCACGGTGGTGGTGAAGGTAGATCGCCCATCGGTCGTCCTTCTCCTGTTACCCCTTGGGGTAAGCCCGCTCTGGGTTACAAGACCCGTAACAAGAAGGCGAGAACGGATAAGTTCATCGTCAAGCGCAGAAATGGTAAATAAGGAGGGAATATAAAGTGAGCAGAAGTTTGAAAAAGCCGCCTTTTGTGGAAGAAAAGCTGTTCAACCGCATCGTGGCTATGAATGAAAAGGGCGAAAAGAAGGTCCTGAAGACCTGGTCCCGCGCCTCCACCATATTCCCGGAATTCGTTGGTCACACCATCGCCGTTTATGACGGTAGAAAGCACGTTCCGGTTTATGTAACTGAGGACATGGTTGGTCACAAGCTGGGTGAGTTCGCTCCCACCCGTACCTTCAAGGGTCACGCGGGCAGCAAGACGTCCAACAACGGTAAGTGATAGGGAGGAAGGATTATTATGGAAGCAAAAGCACATCTTAGATATGCCAGAATCTCTCCCCGCAAGGTTAAGATCGTTCTTGACCTGATCAGAGGCAAGGATGCCGGCACTGCTATGGCAATCCTGAAGAACACCCGCCGCGGTGCTTCTGAGTACCTGATCAAGCTGCTGGGTAGCGCAGTGGCAAACGCTGAAAACAATTTCCACATGGATTCTTCCAAGCTGTACGTGTCCGAGTGCTTCGTCAACGCGGGCCCCACACTGAAGCGCATCATGCCCAGAGCTAAGGGTAGTGCTGACAGAATCCTGAAGAGAACCAGCCACGTTACTATCGTGGTTAAGGAAAGAGACTAAGAAAGGAGATACGGTTTCAATGGGTCAGAAAGTTAATCCCCACGGTCTTCGCGTGGGCGTCATTAAAAACTGGAGTTCCAGATGGTTCGTAAAAGACGAAGTCTTCGGCGATACCCTGGTTTCCGACTACAACGTCAGAAAATACCTGAAGAATGAGCTCAAGGAAGCAGGTATTTCCAAGATCGAGATCGAGCGCGACGGTCATCGCGTTCGCGTATTCCTCAACGTTGCAAAGCCCGGTATGGTTATCGGCCGCGGCGGTGAGCAGATCGAAAAGTACAAGACCGCTCTTGAAAAGATGGTTGGTATGCCTGTCGCTCTCAACGTTGTTGAGATTCGTCAGCCCGACCTCGATGCACAGCTCGTTGCAGAGAACATCGCAGGCCAGCTGGAGCGCCGTATCGCGTTCCGCCGCGCTATGAAGATGGCAATCCGCAACACCATGAGACTGGGTGCCAAGGGTATCAAGATCTCCTGCTCCGGCCGTCTTGCCGGTGCCGAGATCGCAAGAACCGAGCACTATCATGAGGGTACCATTCCGCTGCAGACTCTGCGCGCTGATATCGACTACGGTTTCTGGGAGGCTAACACCACCTACGGTAAGATCGGTGTCAAGGTTTGGATCTACAAGGGTGAGATCCTCAACGAGGTGAACCGTCCTGCTCAGGAGAACCGTGGCGACCGTCGCGGCGACCGCAAGAACGGTGACCGTCGTAACGGTGGCGACCGCCGTCAGGGTGGCGACCGCCGTCAGGGTGGTGACCGCCGTCAGG
>JAZLDE010000181.1:0-1961 GCA_045614625.1 Eubacteriales bacterium | reverse complement strand
GGTCTGAACACGGGCGGCATGGGTACCATCGCCCCCAACCCTTGCTACACCGACGCTTTGGCCAAGGAGTGCATGGAGACCATTTTCATCCCTACGATCAACGCAATGGTAGCCGAGGGCAGACCCTTTACGGGCTGTCTGTATTTCGGCTTGATGATGACCCCCACCGGCCCCAAGGTCATCGAATATAACTGCCGCTTCGGCGATCCCGAAACGCAGGTCGTCCTGCCGTTGCTTGAGAGCGATCTTTTGACGGTCATGCAAGCGACCACGAACGGTACGCTGGCAGAGACGGAAGTGAAATTTTCAAGCGGTGCCGCCGCGTGTGTCATCATGGCATCGGCAGGCTATCCCGAAGCCTACGAAAAAGGCAAGGAGATCACCATTCCCGCGGCGTTGTCCGACAGCGTCATCGTTGCCGGCGCCAAGCTGGACGGCGAGCGTCTTTTGACAAACGGCGGCCGCGTGCTGGGTGTGATCGGCACGGCTGACACGCTGGGGGGTGCTCTTGACAAGGCCTACGAAAACGTAAGCCACATCAACTTTGAAGGTGCATATTACCGCCGCGACATCGGTGCACGCGCACTGGCGGCTATGGAGGAATAAATCAACATGGTATACAGAATATTTGTAGAAAAGAAAAAGGAACTGGCACACGAGGCGCACGCGCTTCTGTCCGATGCCCGTACCCTGCTTGGCATCACCGCTCTGGAGGACGTTCGTCTGTACAATCGCTACGATGCCGAGAACATCACGAGCGAGCTGTTTGATTATGCCGTCGGTACCGTCTTTTCCGAGCCGCAGCTCGATCTGACCTCCGCTGACATGACCGCGACCGACGCCGACGTTGTCTTCGCCGTCGAGTATTTGCCCGGTCAGTTTGACCAGCGAGCCGACTCGGCCGCCCAGTGTATTCAGATCATCTCGCAGGGCGATCGCCCCACCATCCGCACCGCCCGCATCTACGCGCTGTACGGCAAGCTGACCGAGGATGAGGTGGACGAGATCAAAAAGTACGTCATCAACCCCGTTGAGTCGCGCGAGGCCACCATGGACAAGCCCGAAACGCTGGCAGTGGAATATGCCATCCCCGAGACGGTCAAGACGGTCGAGGGCTTCATTTCGATGGACGATGCGGCTCTTTCCGAGCTGCTTGATACACTCGGTCTTGCTATGGACATCGACGACCTGAAATTCCTGCAGAATTATTTTAAGGGCGAGGAAAAGAGAGATCCCACCATCACCGAGATCCGCGTGGTTGACACCTACTGGTCCGACCACTGCCGTCACACCACCTTCTCGACCCACATCGACAACGTGCGTATCGACGATCCCGCCGTTGCCGCCGCTTACCGGCGTTACCTTGACGCCCGCGTTGAGGTCTACGGCGAGGAAAAGGCTGCCAAGCGTCCCCAGACGCTGATGGACATTGCGACCATCGCCGTCAAGACGCTCAAAAAGAGAGGCGCACTCCCCGAGCTGGACGAGTCCGAGGAGATCAACGCCTGCTCCATTCACGTCACGGCTGAAATTAACGGTGAGGAGCAGGATTGGCTTCTCATGTTCAAGAACGAGACCCACAACCACCCCACCGAGATCGAGCCCTTCGGCGGCGCGGCCACCTGTATCGGCGGGTGCATCCGCCACCCGCTGTCGGGTCGTGCCTACGTCCATCAGGCCATGCGCGTCACGGGCGCGGGTGACCCCACAAAGCCCTTGAATGAAACGCTTTCGGGCAAGCTGCCCCAGAGAAAGCTGTGCCAGACGGCCGCCGCGGGATATTCCTCCTACGGTAACCAGATCGGTCTTGCGACCGGTCACGTGGCTGAGGTCTATCACGACGGCTACGTTGCCAAGAGACTGGAGTGCGGCGCAGTCGTTGCCGCAGCACCCGCGACCAACGTTCGTCGCGAGCGTCCCGCTCCCGGTGACGTCATCGTCCTTTTGGGCGGTCGTACCGG
>JAZLDE010000180.1:0-7986 GCA_045614625.1 Eubacteriales bacterium | reverse complement strand
CAATGATAGAAATATTATACCACGTGAGAAAGACGGTGTCAAGTTGGGATGGTTTTTTCATTGCCCACCCCGGTCGCATAAACCTTGTAGGATATCGCTTCGCGAAAACGCCGCACAAAATCAATACAGTTTTATTTTCTTCAGATAATTTTCCTCTATTGCCTTGAAATCCGAGGTGTGTAAAAATTCACACATGTCAGGCTTACAGCGAATAGAGTCCTCGAAATTGTTCGGATCCAGGCTGATAAGTGCGAGAAGGCATCCGTAATCTCGAATCGCATTGATATTCTCATCGCTTGTGTCGCGTGTATAGCAAAAGCATCTCTTTCCGCGTTCGGCAAAATCTCGGACGGTTTGTGCAAACGCTACGCCCTTATCAATAAAGCGCGCATCGGGATCGATCGCCATGATCGTGTCGATTCCCTTCATTCCCGCACCGTTGAGCGCATAAACGACCTTACCCTGCATCCCGAATTTCAATACCGCTTTTGCTACAGGCTCGGCTCCCTCGTATCGGTTCTTCAAATCGATATTGACAAGCAATCCCGTATGGTAAGCCAAATGCAAGACCTGCTCTAACGTGGGAACACGCTGTACTCCCCACACCGCATCCTTTGATAAGATTACCGAGCATATCGTTTCTGCGGGAGTTTCGGCGACAACGTAGGTTACCTCTTCACCATTTTCGTTAAATCCGGTAACCGTTGGGTCGTGATTGACGATCAGCACGCCGTCGCTCGTAAATCGTGCATCCGTCTCTATCATATCCGCGCCGTTTTGGTAGGCGTTATAATACGCCGCAAGGCTGTTTTCCTTCAACGTGCCGTCAACGAACCCTCTGTGCGCAGAGGTTATCCAGTTTTTTTTGATACTCATTTACAGTTGCACCGCCTTTCGCTTTGATAAGATAATCATACCATAAAACCGATTACTTTTCAACCCAAACTAAATAGCTTTTCGCTATTACTATATGCTCCAAGCCATAGTTGGAAGTATGGCGCACGCCAAAGCTTCAATAAGAACCGCAAAAGGCAAAAAGAAAACAAAAAACCTAAACTGACTCAACGAATCAATTTAGGCTGTGTTTGGTTGCGGGGATTTTTCATTGCCCGCCCCAGTCGCATAGTCGCCTGCCGCGCCTCGATTCCTCGGCTTGGCATGCTCCTTGCTTTATGGGGTATCGCTTCGCGAAAACGCCACACCGTGGCCTTTTCGCTTGCTCACCCACGACCTCCTCCGGAGGTCTTAGAGGGCAAATCCACTCGCAAAGCAAAAAGACAAGGGAGTCCGTTGGACTGCCGTGTCTTTTTGGGTGCGGGGGTGGGATTTGAACCTCACGGCCTCCGGGTTATGAGCCCGACGAGCTACCAGGCTGCTCTACCCCGCGATATGAAATTTTAGCGGTCCCGAAACCCACGGTGGTGCCGGCGACCGGGATCGAACCGGTACGATACTCTCGTATCACGGGATTTTAAGTCCCGGGCGTCTGCCTGTTCCGCCACGCCGGCAAAGCTTCCCGTGGAATCCATCCGATGTACACGTCTCAACGAGTTCTCATCGGTTCGCTTGGATATTATACCCTAAAAGCCCCCACTTGTCAAGCCTTTTTGGCAAAAAAGAAAAAATATTTTTTCGACACGTTGTTTCGCCTTTTTTCTTTATGAATGAAACGCATCCGCGCACAACACAATATGTCATGCGCGGATGTTGTATCTTTGTATCATTGATCGCCTGCGCCTTCAGCGCCGCTCAGCACCCCGGGGGGGTTCTCCGTCAGGCCGACGACACCGTCAACGGGCAGTGAGAAGGCAATGCCCTGCCCCGGCGTTTTCAAACCGACCGCGCGATACAGCGCGTGCAGAATATCCTCCTTGATCTCGCTTGGAACGAGGATCAGCACCATTTCCTTTTCAGGCTGAACGGTGATACCGAAAAACTTTTCAGCCTCCTGGTTGGCCGTGCCGCGGGCATGAACGACGGTACCGCCGCGCGCGCCAAACTCCTTGGCGGCGTCCATGACGGCTTCGCTAAAGCCTGCATTGACGATACAAACGATACACTCATGTGTAAATTCCATATCAATTATTCTCCTTTCCCATTGGTGGGCATCCGGTTGTTAGTCATAAAACGGTAGATCGCCACACCGACGACGCTCTTAAGTGGGATGGTATAGGCAATACCCTTACCTCCGCGCACCGTTTTGAATTTCTCGTCCAGCAAAGAGAGTGCCTCGCGGGCTCGATCCTCACGAACCATGCTGAAAATGACCGACTTTTCCGAATTGCCAAGGCCCAACAGCTGAAGCATATCGGTGCTTGCCGTGCCGTAGCCCAACAGAGCCAGCTGCACGTTGACCTCCAGCGATTGAAGGAGATCCATGTAAAATTCCGCCTTGCTGCGGCTAACGATGGTTACCAGCAGCTTGACGCCTTGCGGTGCCTGCTGAGGTGCGGTGCGCTTGCCACGCAAACGAGCCCGATCCGACGCTACGGGCTTGGGTGTACCTTGATTTGCCATGAATGCTCCTCCTTTCACATAAAGTCGATGATCTGCTCGTCTTCCGCATCCAGAATACGACGCATAACGATTCTCTCTCTGACCTTGCGGGAGACGACAGCGCGGAAGCCAAGCAGCTGAATGGTGATCAGGGGCGTCATAGCGACCATAGCGACCACACCAAAGGCACTGCTCAAGATGCTATCCACGCCCTGCAGCTCTGCGCAAATGCCGATAGCAAAGGGCAGAATAAAGCTGGACGTCAACGGACCGCTGGCAACACCGCCCGAGTCAAACGCGATAGCGGTATAAATGCCGGGAACGAAGAAGGACAGACCCAACGAAATGAAATAACCGGGAATGAGATAATACAGCACGCTGAAATCCAGATAGATACGCAGAACGGAAAGTCCGATGGAAATACCAACACCCAAAGACAACGCGACCATCATGGACTTTTTGCTGACGGTACCGTCGGTGATGGATTCGACCTGCTTGTTCAATACGTGAACCGCAGGCTCTGCCAGTACGACAACAAGACCCAGCACGAAGGCAAAGCCGATCAGCCAATGCGGCGGCAGCTTCGCCAGCATGGTCCCCAGCGCATAGCCGACGGGCATAAAGCCGACCGTAACGGCCGACAGGAAAACAACCAATCCCACAAAGGTATATAGAATACCAATGGCAATCTGGATCAGCTTCTTGCCAGGCAGGTGCAAGAACGTCACCTGCAGGATCAGGAAGAAGACGACGATCAATCCCAGCGCAATCGCCACCTCCTCAACGACGGACAAAATCGTGGGCAACAGCGCACCACCCAGATGTGCCTCGATCGAATAGTCGGGTAAGGTATAGCCCAAATCGCCACGCACGGTCAAGCCAAGCGCGGTGACGGCCAGAATCGGGCCAACCGAGCAAAGTGCGACAAGACCAAAGCTGTTCTCGCCCGCGTCCTTGCCACCCAGCGTTGCTGCGATACCAACACCAAGCGCCATGATAAAAGGCACGGTAATCGGTCCCGTCGTTACGCCGCCCGAATCAAACGCCATGGGCAACAGCTCTTCGTTGCCCGTGACAATCAAAAGCGACGACAGCGCAAACAGCAGCATGTAAAAGAACATGAGCAGCGAAGACAGGCTCTTATGGAACACGATTTTAAGTACAGCCAGCAAAAGGAACAAGCCAACGCCAACGCCGACTGTTACGATAAGCAGCGTACCACTCATCACCTCGGACACCTGCGCGGCCAGTACCGACAAATCGGGCTCAGCAACCGTAATCAGCACGCCCATCACAAAGCAGACGGATAACAACAGCCATAGCTTGCGCGATTTGGCAAGACCCGCGCCGACATGCTCGCCCATAGGGGTCATGGCAAGGTCAGCACCAAGATTAAACAGTCCAATACCCAGCACCAAAAACAGCGCTGAGATCAGAAAAATAATCAACTCCCTATTTGACAGCGCGATCAGCGGTGTCAAATGAAGGATGAGAACGATGAGCGTCACGGGCAAAACCGAGATCATCGCTTCTTTGCATTTAGAAAATAAAACCTTAATCAATTCAAATCTCCTTATGCGTCGAACTCATCTACGGCGCGATAAGGCAGACAAGGTGCGCCTTCGGGTACGGCCTTCGCCCCCTCGGAGGGCATCACGTAATAGACGGCGTTGCGAATGATCTTCTGTACCCATTCGTTATAGTAGGAGGGGCATTCCTCATGGCCGGGCTGGAAGTAAAAAATCTTGCCCGCACTACGCTTAAATACCATACCCGAGCGCATCACGAAGCCGTCCTCAAACCAAGAAGCAAAGACAGTTTCATCGGGCTCGCCAATGTAGAAGGGCTCAGCGTACAGTTCCTCCTGCGCCAAGCAAAAGTGATCGGGAATACCGGCCGCGATGGGATGAGCGGGGTTAAGCGTCCAGACGATCTCCTTTTGGTTGCGTCCCCAGGACAAGTTGCCGGAAGAACCGATTACGCCGCGGAACACCTTGGAGTGGTGGCCCGAGTGCAGAACAACCAGACCCATTTTACCCAAATATACTCTTTGCTTGATGGCCTCAACCAGCGCGTCGTTGACCTCGTGATGCGCCATGTGCCCCCACCAAAGAAGAACGTCGGTGTTATTCAGCACGTCCGCAGGAAGGCCCTGATCGGGATCGTCGAGTGCGGCAAGACGCACCTCAAGAGCAGCATCCTGTGACAGTGCTGCGCCGATAACGGCATGCAGACCGTCGGGATAAATAGCACGGATATGCGCCTCCGATTTCTCGTGGCGGAACTCATTCCATATGGTAACTCTGATTTTCTTTTCCATTGATACAACCCCCTTTGAGGAAAATAAAAAACTTCCTATTTATATTATACCTTAATATACCCTTCTCTGTCAACCTCAAAAAAGAGGTTTTTTTGTTAAAAAAATACCAAATTTCAAAAAGAAAAACCTTCTCATTTATGGAAAAAGTATTTACAATTTTGTCCGTTTATGATATAATGGAAACAATGGGAAAGTGTGGGCGTTTGTCTCCCCCATTTTCCAAAACGAATGAAGATAAGGAGAAATTCTCATGAAAATGACATTCCGTCATTACGGCCCCGGCGATCCCGTAACGCTGGAGCAGATCTCACAGATCCCTGTGGTTCGCTCTATCGTTTCCGCCGTTTACGACGTCCCCGCTGGCGGCGTCTGGAGCCACGAAAGCATCGACGCAGTCAAATCTGCCGCTGCTGCACACAACCTTGCGTTTGAGGTCGTTGAGAGCGTCCCCGTTCCCGAAGAGATCAAGCTGGGTGCGCCCGAGGCTGGCAAGCTGATCGACAACTACTGTGAAAACGTCCGCCGCTTGGGGGCGGCAGGTGTCAAGTGCATTTGCTACAACTTCATGCCCGTATTCGACTGGCTGCGCAGCGAAATGGAGCACGTCTCGCCCGACGGCTCTAACTCTTTGGCATACGACGAGCAGACCGTTCTTGCCATGAACCCGCTGACGGGTGAGCTTTCCCTGCCCGGTTGGGACGAAAGCTATACCAAGGATCAGCTCCGCGGCCTGCTGGCCCGCTACGAGAGCGTTGGTGAGGAGCAGCTGTGGAAGAATCTGCAAACCTTCCTTGAGGCCGTCATTCCCGTGGCTCACGAGGCTGGCGTCAACATGGCCATTCATCCGGATGATCCGCCTTGGGGCATCTTCGGTCTTCCTCGCATCATCACCTGCGAGAAAAACCTTGACCGCTTCCTCTCTCTTGTAGACATGCCCGAAAACGGTCTGACCTTCTGCACGGGCTCGCTGGGTGCTAATCCCGACAACGACCTTGTCAAGATGGCAGAAAAGTACGCCGGCCGCATCCATTTTGCTCACGTTCGCAATATCCTGCACACGGGCGAGCGTAAGTTCCACGAGGTCGCACATCCCACCGACTGCGGCTCGTTGGACATTTACGGCATCGTCAAAGCGCTGCACAAGGGCGGTTTTGACGGCTATATGCGTCCTGACCACGGCAGAATGATCTGGGGCGAGAGAGGCAGATACGGCTACGGTCTTTACGACCGCGCGCTGGGCGCTATGTATCTGTCCGGTCTTTGGGAAGCCATCGACAAAGAAAACAAGGCGTAATTGCCGATAAAGGAAGGTATAATCATGAATAACGTTTGTGTTGTTACCGGTGCGGGCGGTGTGCTTTGCGCCGCATTTGCCAAGGAAATGGCAAAGAAGGGCTACGCCGTAGCTCTGCTTGATATCAACGAGACGGCCGCTGCGGCCGTAGCTGAGGTGATCGTCGCCGAGGGCGGCATTGCCAAGGCGTATAAGACCAACGTACTGGACCGCGAGGTGTTGGAGAGCGTTCACGCGCAAATCCTTGCCGATCTGGGCAAGTGCCGGATCCTCATCAACGGTGCGGGCGGCAACAATCCCCGCGCGACCACCACGCACGAGTACTACGAAGAGGGTGACATCGACCGCGATGACATCACCACCTTTTTCAACCTCGACAAGGGCGGCTTTGATTTCGTCTTTGATCTGAACATCAAGGGCGTTCTGCTCCCCACTCAGGTATTCGCCCGCGATATGATCGGTGGCGAGGGCTGCTCCATTCTGAACATCTCCTCGATGAACGCTTACACGCCTTTGACCAAGATCCCCGCTTACAGCTCGGCTAAGGCAGGCGTGTCCAACTTCACCCAGTGGCTGGCCGTTCACTTTGCAGGCGCAGGCATTCGTGTCAACGCCATTGCTCCCGGCTTCTTTGCCACCAACCAGAACCGCGCGTTGCTGTTCAACGAGGACGGCACGCCCACTGCCCGCACGGGTAAGATCCTGGCCGCCACACCCATGAAGCGTTTTGGCGAGGCTGACGAGCTGCTGGGCGCTCTGGACTTTTTGACCGATCCCGCCAAGTCGGGCTTTGTCACGGGCGTTATCCTGCCCGTTGACGGTGGCTTCTCGGCTTATTCGGGTGTATAACGGAGGCCTCTCATGAATCAATTACTCAAGCTCTGCGCCTTTGCCGACGAGGCAGACCCCAAGCTGGACGCGCAAATCGATATGATGCTGGCCAACGGTATTCCTTACTTGGAAATGCGCGGTGTGGACGGCAAGAACGTAGCGGATCTGACCGACGACGAGGTCAAGAGCGCGATGGAGCGTCTGAGCGCAGCAGGTCTTAAGGTCTGGTCGCTCGGTTCTCCCGCAGGCAAGACCAAGATCACGGACGATTTCTCCTTTGAGGAGAAGCGTTTTGAGCGTCTTTTGCACATTGCCGACATGACGGGCGCCAAGTGCATTCGTCTGTTCAGCTTTTACGGTACCGATGGTTCTGACGAGTATTTCGACGAGATCTGTGCGCGCCTGTCCCGCTTTATCGAAATGGCCAAGGCGCACGACGTTGTGCTCTGCCACGAAAACGAAAAGGGTATCTACGGTGATACGGCCGAGCGCTGTGTCAAGCTGCTGAAGGCTCTTCCCGAGCTCAAGGCCGTCTACGACCCTGCCAACTTCCTGCAGTGCGGCGAGGACACCCTGAAAGCTTGGGATGCGCTTGCCCCCTATATCTACTATATGCACATCAAGGATTGTGCATCCGACGGCCGCATCGTCCCCCCCGGCGAGGGCGTGGGACAGATTCCCACCCTGCTCTCCCGCTATGCCAAGGCGGGCGGCGGTATTTTGACGCTGGAACCCCATTTGGCCGAGTTCGTCGGTCTTTCCGACCTCGAGGAGGAGGGCGATAAGAGCGCCGTCGGCGGTTGCAAATTCGCATCGGGCCGTGAAGCTTTTGACTACGCCACCAATTCCATCAAGAACATCATTGCCGATCTGGCTTAAGGAGGATACCTATTATGATTATCGGTGCACAACTTTTCACACTGCGTGATTTTTGTAAGACCACGCAGGATCTGGACGAAACTCTCAAGAAGGTTGCCGACATGGGCATCAAGACGGTTCAACTCTCGGGCGTCTGCGCCTACGACCCCGCCTGGATGGCCGAGCG
>JAZLDE010000179.1:0-2592 GCA_045614625.1 Eubacteriales bacterium | reverse complement strand
GAAGTGGCGGAAGAAACGCGCCAAAGGGCCTAATGCCCTTTGGATTCCCGCAACGCGAAAAGGGGTTCCGCTATCGCTCCACTCATTTTTTCGCGAAAGCAAGCATCTTCAGCTTTTGCGTGCGTGACTTAAAGAAAGTCGCACTCACGGGAGTTGCTCGGACTTCGCTTTCGCAAAGGACGTCAGTTTTTGCCTCGTTCCCTGTGATCGACGAAAGTTCAAACAGGACGGGAAAGCAAAAGCTTTTGCCCTGCGAACCCATCTTGGGCGTGCGCTTATGCGCCCAAGATGGAGGAAGCTTGCGAGGGCAACAGCCCCGACGGCCATGAGAGGCCGGAGGGATGGAGGGAGGCCCCGGAGGGAACGTCCGGGTTTCCTTCTTGGCTACTTCTTGGGAAACGCCAAGAAGTAGCATCAATGCCGGTACAGCGCAGCGCGAAGCAGTATGCGCGTCCGCAGAAGAAGTTGTGAAAATTTTCAGCTAACCCCCCTCTCCCCCGCCATCCCTCTTGCATTTTTCCGCCAAGTATGCTAAAATATACTATATCCATCCAAAAAGGAGTTGCATCATGCGTAACGCTCAGCTTGCTGACCTTTTGCGTCCCAAAACCTTCGACGATATCGTCGGGCAAGAACACCTCTTCGGCCCGCGCGGTGTTATCCGCCGCATGGTTGAGGGCGGACGCATCACTAATATGATATTCTACGGCCCTCCCGGCATCGGCAAAACCACCGCCGCCGAGATCATCGCCGCGCAGTCGGGCATGCTGTTCCGCCGCCTGAACGCAACCTCGGCCTCTCTGGCCGACGTCAAGGCCGTGCTGGCCGAGACAGACAACGTCTTCGGTGCGGGCGGCGTGCTGCTGTATCTGGATGAGATTCAGTATTTCAACCGCAAACAGCAGCAATCTCTGCTCGAATACATGGAGGACGGACGAGTGACGCTGATCTCGTCCACCACTGAAAATCCCCATTTTTACGTTTACAACGCCATTTTGTCCCGCGCGAGCCTATTTGAGTTCAAGCCCGTGTCGCCTAAGGCGATCCTGCCTGCTTTGCGCCGCGCGCTGGACTTTCTCAACGGCGAGTCGGGGACGAGTAAGACCGCCTCGGACGAGCTGCTTGAGAAGATCGGCCGCGCCACGGGCGGTGACGTCCGCCGCGCCATCGGTCTGCTTGAAAACACTTTTTTCGCGGCTGACGGTGAGCTTTCCGAGGAGGATATGAACTCCTTTGCCACATCGGTGGGTAATTTCAACGACGACACCCACTATGATCTCCTCTCCTGCCTGCAAAAGTCCATTCGCGGTTCCGATCCCGACGCCACCGCCTTTTACGTTGGCAAGCTGGTCGCCGCGGGCGAGCTGTTGGCGCTTTGCCGCCGTCTGCAGGTCATCGCCTCGGAGGATATTGGTCTGGCCTATCCTCAAGCAGCCATGATCACCCGCGCCTGCTGTGAGTCGGCCGTCGAGCTGGGTCTTCCCGAAGGGCGTATTCCCCTCATTCACGCCGCCATTTTACTGGCGACCTCACCCAAATCCAACAGCGCGTATCTGGCGCTGGACGCCGCCATGCAGGATATCAACGACGGCAAGGGCGGAACTATCCCGACGCATCTGCAATCACCGCTCTTTAAGGGCTACCGCTACCCGCACGACTATCCCGACCATTACGTTCCCCAAGAGTATCTGCCCGACGACCTGCGAGGCAAGCAGTATTACAAGCCTGCTCCCAACAAGCAAGAGAGTGCGGCCGCGGCCTACTGGGATGCGGTGCACGAGCGAGCCAAAAAGAAATGATCCTGATAGAGGAAAGGACGCATCATGATCTATTTTTCCGAAACACCCACGAGAAAAAATCACGCCGCCGCGATTTTAGCCTTGCTATTTGGTCTTTGCGGCATTGCCGTCTTTACCTGCGCGCGCTTTTTCGACTTTAGCGCGGTGCTCCAGACGATTGGCATCGTGCTGCTGATGGTTACCGTCGTTCTGCTTGGCAGTACGCTGGTCAAATACACCTATAAAATACAAAAATCGGACAAGGACGAGCGTGACGAGCTGGCTGTGGTCGAGCAAAGAGGTCAGAAGCAAACGACCATCTGCCGTCTTTTGCTCAGCGACCTTTGTCAATACGACGTGTGCACCGCCAAGGAGGAAAAGGCCGTTCGCCGCGCCTATCACGCCGACCGTATCCACTCCTACTGCCCCGATATTTTCGCCTCGCGCGTGGTCTATCTTCTGTTTGAAGAAAACGGTGACCGCATCGTCCTTCGCCTGCAAGCGAGCGAGCAGTTTATGGACGTGCTCAAAAAAATGACAGGGAAATAACGCCAAAAAAACGCCAAGACGGCAAAGCGTGAGCTTCTTAGCGGAGAAATCGCCTGACACCCCTACGGATAACAAAATTTGAATCGCAGAAAACAAAGATTAACCCCGACAGATTTTCAAAAGATCTGTCGGGGCTTGTTGTACTGTTTGATAAATTGGAATTTGTCAGTATTACAACTGCTTAATCTCATTGGCAATCACAGCCACATCCTTTGCGTTTGTATCAATTATAATGGTATCCAATGTTTGATACATCGGTATTCTT
>JAZLDE010000178.1:0-47748 GCA_045614625.1 Eubacteriales bacterium | reverse complement strand
CGACTCCCGTGAGCGTGGCTTTCTTTAAGCCGCGCTCGCAAAAGTTGAAGATGTAAAACTTCGCGAAAAGATGAGCGGAGCGAGAGCGCCGCGACCTTTTCGCGCTGCGGGAATCCAAAGGGCATTAGGCCCTTTGGCGCGCAATGTTTGCGCCCGCGCTTGCGCGATGTTCGCGTTTAGCGAACAAGCAAACTTGCGATTTTGGCTTGCCGAAATCTGGTTTCTTCCGCCACTTCTTGCCGCGTAGCAAGAAGTGGCATCAAGCCACGATCCGCGAGCGCGCGAAGCCGTGTGAGCGTCTTTAGAAGAATTCTTTGGTTTATAGTTTTTCTCCTACGGACTCTCACACTGTGCCTGTGGCACGCGTTCGAGGTTTGCTTTGGATGTTCATTCTTTCTCATCCGAGAAAGAACGAACCAAGAAAGCGGACCAAAGGCTGCCGCCTTTGGAAACTGCTTCTCCGCTGCGCGTTGTGCGAGCCCCGAGGAGAAGTTGCAAAAAGTTTAGCCAAAACCCTCATATCCCCCACTCCTCCCTTGACATTTTGCCCTTGAAACGCTATAATAAAATCAAGTAAAACCAAAGGAGGTCCCCACTATGTCTTTTTACCCCGGACTTGTTTCCATCTCCTTCCGCCGCTACTCGGTGGATGAAATTTTAGACGCTTGCAAGAGCGCAGGACTTTCCCTGATCGAATGGGGCAGCGACGTCCACGTGCCCGCAGGCAACGCCGCCATCGCCGACGAGGTCGCCGCCAAAACGCGCGAAGCAGGCCTGGTCACCATCGCTTACGGCTCCTATTTCCGTCTGGGCGGAAACACGCCTGCCGAGTTCGCTCCCTATATCGACAGCGCCAAGCGCCTGGGCGCCAAGGTCATTCGCGTTTGGGGCGGCATTAAGGGCAGCGCAAAAATGGATGAGACCGAGCGTGAACAGCTGATTGCCGACGCCCGTGCCATTGCCGATATGGCGGCGGCCGAGGGGTTGATCGTCACGCTGGAATGCCATAGCGACACCGTGACCGACCACTACGAAAGCGGCATTTCCTTCTATGAGGAGGTCAACCACCCCGCCCTGCGTGCCTACTGGCAGCCCAGCCAGTTTTACGACGAGGACTACAACCTGACGGCGGCAAAATTGTACGCGCCCCGCACCGAATGCCTGCATGTGTTCCAGTGGAGCCGCACGGCCCGCCATCCGCTCTCGGACGGCAATGAGATCTGGGCGAAATATCTGGATATTTTCCGCTCTGAGGCAGAGACACGCGACATCGGTCTGTTGCTTGAATTTATGCACGACGACCGCCTGGAGACGCTGGCAGAAACCGCCGCGACCCTCAAGAGCTGGATCGGATAAACAAAAAACGCGCCATCTTCCAATCGTGGGAAGGTGGCGCGTGTCTTTTTATTCCTTGATCTCCAGATGGAGCTTACATCTCTCTGCCTGCGCGCCGCGGATCTCGACGATATAGTCCAGATCCAGCGTGGCCGCCTCGGCAAGCAGCTTGTTGTCGATCCTGAGGGTGTGAACGCACACCTCAAAGGGCATAAACGGCGTTTTGTAGGTGCAAAAATGGCGCTTGTTCGGTTCAAACACCAGCGCGGTGCTGACGCTTCCCGAGCGGAGCATGGTGACAAGCTCGGGCTGGGAACGCATAAACGAGAGCTGGGAAGAGGTGCCTTCCATGCCCGTCAGCTCGCTCTCCTCGTAGCTGAGCGAGAACATATCGTCGGTCAGGCGCAATCTGGCGTCGCTGTACATTTCCATGCTTTGGGGACCCTCGCCGTCGTCTTGCGGCTCCAGCATGCTGTTAACAAACACGTCGGCCTCGCTCATGCCCATGGCGACGTCCTCGAACAGCTGCGCCGCCACGCCGTGGCGCTCGGTGCGCAGAAAAATTCTGACTTTTTTCAGCATGATGTTCCTTCCTTTCGTTGCTTCATGACCCACACCTTGAGCACGGCCGCTTGCGTTTTAGCGTCGGCGATCTCACCGCGCAGGATCATGTCGACCATGTCGGAAAGCGGAATGCGCACGACGTCGACGAATTCGTCCTCGTCGGGGTCGGTGTCGCCAAAGGTCAGCCCCTCAGCCAAATACATATCGATCACCTCGTCGACAAAGGCCGGGGTGGAGAGCAACTGGCCCAGAGAGGTCAGATGGTCACACCGCGCACCCGTTTCCTCACGTAGCTCGCGCAAGGCGGCCTTGACGTGATCCTCGGCCTTGGAGTCCAGCTTGCCGGCGGGAATCTCGAGCAGGACCTTGGCGTGGGGATAACGGAACTGGCGAACACAGATGACCTCGCCCTCGTCCGTCAGCGGCACGACGCAAACGGCGCCGACATGGCGGATGACCTCGCGGATGGCGGGCTGGCCGTTGGGCAGGGTGACGGTATCTTTGTATAGATGGACGATCTTGCCGTCGTAGATAAGCTCGGAGGCAAGGGGGGATTCGATGAGGTGAGTATCGTTCATAGGAATATCCTTTCGGGAAGGGCTAAATTTTTCAGAGCTTATGTAGCCGGACGCACATAAGCTTTGATTTTTCTGCTTGCGTAGCCGGAATGGCGCGACACAACGCGTCGCGCTGTGCGTAGTGCTACTTCTTTGTCGTTCCACAAAGAAGTAGCCAAGAAAAGGAACTTGGACGTTCCCTCCAAGACCTCCCCGGCATTGCCGCGCTACACAGATAAAGACGAGATTTGATTAAAAGTCGTCAGGGCCTGCTTCAAGGCAAACCAACACGCGCGGCAGGTATGTCAAAGTAAAAAGTCTTGCGGGTTTCTTAAGGGCATTAGGCCCTTAAGCTGATTTTCTTTCGCCATTTCTTTGTTCAGCGACAAAGAAATGGCATCAAGTGCGGTACAGCGCGGCGCGGAGCTGTACGCGCGTCAATAGGAGAAGATGTGGAAAATTTAACCTTACGCCATCGTCTCCAGCATCTTGAGCGTAACGCTGTACTTGGTGGGCTGGTTGTTGACAAAAGCGAGGTATTCATTCTTCATATATTCCGACATGCGGTGGAACTCGTCCTGCTGGCTGCCTGCGATATGCGAGGTCAGGATAATATTATCCATGGTCAGCATGGGGCTGTCGGCCAGGGGCGGCTCGGGGTCGGTAACGTCCAGAACGGCCGTCAGGGTGGGGCGTTCGGTCAGCGCGCGAACCATGTCGGCCTCGACCACCTGCGCACCGCGTCCCGTGTTGAGGAAGGTACCGTAGTCGGTCATGGCTGCGAACATGTCGTAGTTGATCATGCCGCGAGTCTGTGCGTTGTTTGCCAGATGGTTGGAGACGACGGTGCATTCCTTGAACAGCGTCATCAGATCGTCCACCTGCTCGACACCCAGGGCGGCCGCCTTTTCGGCGCTCATGAAGGGGTCAAAGGCCATGACCTTCAGGTGATACGCTTTGAGCATTTCGGCGACCAGCGCGCCGATCATACCGCAGCCGATCAGTCCTACGCTGCAGCCATAGTTGCCTCGATGGGAGGTGGTAAGACGGCCGCACTCGGAGCGGTTGGTCTTGCAGATCTGCACGTTGCGGAAAAAGCCCTTGTTTGCCAGAATGATCTGTGCGACGGTGTATTCCGCCACAGGCACGGCGTTGGCCGCCCAAGCGGAAAAAACCTGAATACCGCGATTCAGGAAGGGGCGAGCAAAGCCCTGCACCGAGCCTGCCGCGTAGAACACGGCCTTGAGCGAGGGGAGATACTCCGCGATCTGCTCCTCGGTGAGCGTCGGCATGGTCCAGGTGGAAAAAATGTATTCGGTTTCGCGCAGCTCGTCGCGGTGCTCGGCCAGCTGTCCCTTGGACAAAATGGTGTCAACGCCACAAAGCGTTTTGAGCTCCTCGCGCAGCTCGGGGCTGTAAACGGCCTTGAGCGAGCCGGGGTTTTCAACCAGATAAATTGCTTTCATGATGATCCTCCTTATGATATATCCTTGTGCTTATTTTGTTTTCTGTATTGTGAGGGCGTACAGCCCATTTCGCGCTTGAAATAGCGGGATAAACTGCTCATGTCGGCAAATCCGACCCTCTCGCAGATGTCCGTGATGCTCATGTCCGTCGATTCAAGCAACTCGCGTGTGGCGGCGATACGGCAGAGCAGGTGGTAGTTTTTGATACTGTAGCCCGTGACGTCCTTGAAGATGTGGGCAAGATAGAAAGGGCTCAAGTGGAAGTCGCGTCCGAGCTTCTCCAGCGTCGGCGGCTCGGTCAGCTCGCTCTCCAGTCGCACCTTGATGCGGAGCACCGTTTCGGCGCGCTTGCTCTCGGTGCGCGGGAAAAAGTCGGGCGACGAGCGGTAGAGCCAAAGCAGTGTGGAGCAGAGCAGGCGATCGGGCTCGTCGGCAAATTCAGCGTCCTGCCGTTGAAATTCAGCAAGTAACAGCGACAACAGCATCTCCGGCGTCGTCGTATCGCCGTATAACGGCAGCACGTGACAAAAGCCGCTCGGGCGGTCGGAAAAGACGGACAGCAACCGAAAATTGCCATGCAGACCGACCTTGTGTGGGTAGACGTTGAGCATAAAGCGTTCGTACACCTCGCCGCACACCCTGACGGCGTGCTGTTCATGGCAACCGATAAAGATGATGGACGGGCGGTCGACGACGTAGCGGTGCCCTTCGATGTCAAAAACGACCTTGCCGCGGCGGACGTAGATCATCTGGTGATAGCCCGTGTGGGTGTGGACGTGTGACGAGCCAAGATCGCACGCATAGCGCACGTTTTGTATCATGGACACAGCATCGCCTCCTTTTTTACCTAATGTGCAATTTTTCACTATAAAATCGCAACAAAAGCCTTGCCAAAACGCAAAAAAACTCTTATAATTGAATTATACCGCAGCCTGCGTTCAAAGTCAAGAGCTTTCGGCAAAGGCAAAAATTTTTATTCATTCCAAAAAGGAGTGCGGGGAGACCCGTGATGACGACTATGGCATACAATGTTCCAAAAAATGAACAGCAATACAAAGCGCTTTGCGCCGAGGCGAATGTGACGCTGCCTTGGGCAGAGAAAACGGACGTTCTGCGCACGCCGCTGAACGTGGGGGACAAGATTGCGCCCAACCGCATTGCCTATCAGCCCATGGAGGGCTGTGACGGCACGTCCGACGGCCGCCCCGACGAGCTGACGCTTCGCCGTTACGACCGCTTCGCCAAGGGAGGTGCAGGCATCGTGTGGGCGGAGGCGATGGCCGTTTTGCAGGAGGGCCGTGCCAACCCCAGACAGCTTTACATCAACGAAAATACGGCAGACGATTTTGCTCGTTTGGTTGAGCGAATTAAGACGACCTGCCTCAAGGAAAACGGCTACGAGCCGCTGGTCATCGCCCAGCTGACCCACTCGGGGCGCTACAGCAAGCCCGAAGGCAAGCCCGCGCCGCTGATCGCCTACCACTGCGCGACGCTGGAGGCAAGCAACCCCATCGACGACAGCCGCATCGTGACGGATGATTATCTGGAAACGGTGCAACAAAAGCTGATCGAGGGCGCGCTGCTGGCTGAAAAATGCGGCTTTGACGGCGCTGATATCAAGTGCTGTCACCGTTATCTGCTTTGCGAATTGCTTAGCGCGTACACCCGCGAGGGCAAATTCGGCGGTAGCTTTGAGAACCGGACGAGACTGTTCCGCACGGCAGTGGCCGAGTCGGTTCGTCTTTGCGGCGGCGATTTTCTGATTACCTCTCGCATGAATCTGTATGACGGCTATTCTCGCCCCGACGGCTTTGGCGTGCGCGACGACGGTACGACCGATCCCGACATGACCGAGGCCATCGCGCTGTGCCAAGCCCTGCGTGACAGCGGTGTCAAGCTGCTCGACTTTACGATGGGTAACCCTTATTTCAATCCCCACGTCAACCGCCCCTACACCCGCGGCGGCTACGAGGCCCCCGAGCACCCAATGGTGGGCTGTGAGCGCATGCTGAGAGGAACGGCCGAGGTGGCCAAGGCCATCCCCGAAGTGGCCGTCATCAGCTCTGCCATGACCTTCATGGGAGCGGCCGCGCCTCATGTGGCGGCGGCTTGTATTGAGCAGGGCTGGTTCGCCTTTGCCGGCTTTGGCCGTCAGACGCTGGCTTATCCCGACCTCGCCGCCGACATCTGCAAAACGGGCGAGCTTTGCGACAAAAAGCTGTGCCTGGCTTGCTCCAAGTGCACCGAAATTATGAGAAAGCCCGGCGGTACCCCCGGCTGCGTCGTTCGCGACGCCGAGGTCTACGCGCCGATTTATAAAGAGTTGGTACAAAAGTAAGGGGCGCGTGTAGGGAAACTTTTTGAAAAAAGTTTCCCTACGACCCTTCAAAAACTTTCCAAAAAGGAAAAGGAGCGTAGCCGGAACAACTTCTCCTGTCTCTGTAGGGGGAAGGGCGTACGCTATTCCGTAGGTACTGCCGCGAGCGGCGGGGCCCTCTCCTCGCTTACGCTCGGCATAAATCTGCTCCGCAGATTTACTCCGTCCCCCTCCCCATCCGCTCCACCATATTAGAAACCTATGAGAAATAATGCCTGCCGCGCGTGTTGGCTTGATTTGAAGAACGCCCTATGGAAGTTGAATCAAATCTCGTCATTTGCTTTGCAGCGCGGCACGGAAGCGGTTTCCAAAGGCGGCAGCCTTTGGTTCGCTTTCTTGGTTCGTTCTTTCTCGAATGAGAAAGAATGAACACCAAAAACCGGTACAGATCAGCGCGCTCCGCAGGAGCGCAGTATGATCGTCAAAAGGAGAAGTTGTAAGAACTCTAAATTAAAAAAGGAGACCACCCCTATGAAACAATGCGCCATTATCACCGGTGCCCTCGGCGGCATCGGATATGAAACTGCCAAAACCTTCCTTTCCCGCGGCTATATCGTTGTCGGTATGGACGTCCGCCCTGCTGCCGACTGCGAGGAGCAGATCAAGGCTTTGGGCGAGAATTTCGTCTACGTTGCAGGCAACCTCGCAAATGCAGACGACCGCGCGACTCTCGTCGAAACCGCCGTCAAGACGGCCGGTCGTATCGACGCGCTGGTCAACGTCGCAGGCGTCGCGCCCAAGGTGCGTCGCGACCTGCTTGAGATGACCGAGGAAAGCTACGATTTCGTCATGGATATCAATACCAAGGGAACCATGTTCCTCACCCAGCTGGCCGCTCGTCAGATGCTCTCGCAGGAGCGCGACGAGAGCGGTGTGCGCGGATATATCGTCAATATTTCGTCCTGCTCGGCCTACACCAGCTCGACCTCGCGCGGTGAGTATTGCGTGTCCAAGGCGGGCACGACCATGCTGACCATGCTGTATGCCGACCGCCTGGCCGGCGAGGGCATTCCCGTCAATGAGATCTGCCCCGGCATTATCGCCACGGGCATGACGGCGGTCGTCAAGGAAAAGTACGACAAGCTGATTGCCGAGGGCCTGGTTCCTGCCGGCCGCTGGGGACAGCCCGCCGATATTGCCAAGGCAGTCATGGCCTTGTGCGATGGCACGCTGGGATATACCACGGGACAGTCGATCATTGCCGACGGAGGAATGCATATTCGGAGGCTGTGAGGTAAGAATTAGTTGTATTTAACAACTTCTCCTTGGGCCTCGCACAGCCCACCTCGACTCCGTCGAGTTGCGCGCGCTCGGTGTACCGGCATTGGTGTTCATTCTTTGCCACGCGGCAAAGAACGAACCAAGAAAGCGCGCCAAGACGTTCCCTCTTGGAACTCCCTTGGCTTTGCCACGCTACAAAGAGTAACAAGAGAGATCATATATCTTGATTTGATGCTGTGCTTCAAGTGTAACCACCACGCGTGGCAGACGTAGAAGGCAAAAAGCTTTGGCTTTCGTTTTGCTTGAAATTTCGTCTATCATGAGGTGCGTAGCAGTCGGATATTATACTGCAACCGCAACGTGCGTGATACTTCCGTGTTTGCAAGTTTCTTTAACTTGCAAACACAAGATCTGAAGAAGCACCCCTTCGCGAAAAAATGAGTGGAGCGACAGCGAAACGACTTTTCGCGTTGCGGGAATCCAAAGGGCATTGGGCCCTTTGGTCCGTTTTCTTGGTTCGTTCTTTGTCGGATGACAAAGAATGAACACAAACTGCCAGCGCACGCGCAAAGCTGTGTGCGCGTCCGTCTGTGCAAGCAGTAAAAACTTTAGTCTATCTACTCTCCGAAAGGATGATATTTTATGAAAACCATCACCCTCTCCACCGCCATCATCGGTACCGGCGCCGCCGGCTATAACGCCGCTTTGCGCCTCTCTCGCATGGGCGAGACCAATATCGCCATTTTTACCATGGGCGTTATGAACAGTACATCCCGCAATACCGGCTCTGACAAACAGACGTATTATAAGCTGTCCCTTGCCGGCTCCGCGCCCGACTCGCCCGAGGCCATGGCCCGCGATCTGTTCGGCGGCCGCTGCGTCGACGGTGACCATGCTCTTTGCGAGGCCGCACTGTCGGCCGGGTGCTTCTATCAGCTCGCCGAGCTCGGTGTGCCCTTTCCCGTCAATCGCTATGGCGAGAGCGTGGGCTATCAGACCGATCACGACGTCCGCGGCCGTGCCACCAGCGCAGGGCCCTTGACCTCCAAGCTCATGACCGAGTGTCTCTCTCGCGAGGTTGAGCGCTACGGCGTGACGGTATACGACCGTTGCCAGATCGTCCGTATTCTCAAGGACGAGGCAGGCGAGGCGCTGGGTTTCATTGCCCTCAACACCGCCGCGACAGAAAAGGACGACCGCCTTGTGAGGGTTATTTGCAAGAACGTCATCTGGACCACGGGCGGCCCGGCCGGTATTTACGCCGATTCGGTCTATCCGCTGGGTCACGTCGGCTCGACGGGCGTCGCGCTCGAGGCAGGCGCCAAGGCCAAAAACCTGACCGAATGGCAGTACGGGCTTGCCTCGGTCGCGCCCCGCTGGAATGTGTCCGGCACTTATATGCAGGTGTTGCCCCGCTTTGTTTCGGTCGATGCCGATGGAAATGAATATGAATTTTTGAGTGAATATTTCACCGATCTCGGCGAGCAGCTTTCCCGCGTGTTCCGCAAGGGCTACGAGTGGCCGTTTGACAGCCGCCGCGCCCGTGACGGATCGTCCGTCATCGACCTGCTCGTCTATCGCGAGACCAAGCTCCGCTCTCGCCGTGTCTATCTCGATTTCCGCCGCAACCCCGCAGGACTTGACGAGCTGCCTTACGACCGGCTGGACGAAGAGGCGCGCAAGTATCTGGAAAACGCGGGCGCTTGCTTCGGCACACCAATCGAGAGACTGGACCACATGAACCGTCCCGCCATCGAGCTGTACGCCTCCAAGGGCGTGGATATTACCAAGGAGATGCTGGAGATCGCCCTGTGCGCCCAGCACAACAACGGCGGCCTTGACGTCGACCTTTGGTGGCAGACGGACGTTCCGGGTCTGTTCGCCGCAGGCGAGGTCGCAGGCACGCACGGCGTTTATCGTCCCGGCGGAAGCGCCCTTAACGCGGGTCAGGTCGGCTCGCTTCGCGCTGCGCAGTACATTGCCCGTAACCGTTCGGAATTGCCAAGCGAGCAGGCGGTCGCCGCTATGGAAAAACAAGTCGAAGCTGCGGCAGGCGACTTGGGCGCGCTGTGCGACAAGCTGCTGGCCAATGGACAGGAGCTGGGTGACAATACGGGAGCGCTTTTGGCCGAGCATCGCGCCGACATGAGCGCGTGCGCCGCGGCTATTCGCAACGTGTCTGCCATGCAGGCATTGATCGAGAAGAATCGCACGGTGCTGACTGAATTTGATAGCCGCGTAGCCGCTGTCGGTACGCTCGGACTGGCTCGTGCATTCTCGTTGCGCGATTCTCTTATCACCCAGATCGCCGTGCTTTCCGCTATGATCGACTACGTCGGCGCGGGCGGCAGATCGCGCGGTTCGGCGCTCTACAGTGCGGCAGACGGCCAGTCGGCCAAGGGGCTCGAGGACGAAGCTGACGGTCTGTTCCGTTATCTGCTTGACGACGGCGCGCTGGACGGAGTGGCGCAGACGCTGTGCTACGACGCGGCCGATATGGAGTGTCATGCCGCTTGGCGTGCGGTGAGACCTCTGCCCGAGAGCGGCGGCTTTTTCGAGAACGTGTGGAGAAGCTACCGTGAAAACGGGAACGTATATTGATCACTGGGAAAGGAGACATGACCATGCATCGATTGTTTTGTTTGATGTGTGCGCTGTTGATAGTTCTCGTTATGGTGGGCGGTTGCAGCAAAAAGCCCGTGCCGGCGCCGGACGACCAATTCGATACGCCCAAGGAGCCCTCCGTTCCGGAACAGCCGGAGCAACCGGAACAGCCGAACGAGCCCGAGGAGCCGAAGGAATACCGAATTCTTTTGACCTCAGATATCCATTGCACCCATCTGGCGGAATGGTACGGCGTTTCTTATCGGGAGCGCATGCAGCACTGGGTGGATGCCGTTCTCGCCGAGCATGAGCGACAGCCCTTCGACTTGATCGTGATCATGGGCGACGTTTCGTTGGATTTTTGGCAGCATAACGGTGGTGGCTCGTATATCAACGAGGAATACAGCTCGACGGACGAGTTCGTTTCTGATTTCGTTGGGCAGCTGCCGGGACGCATTCCCGTCTTTATGCTGGCGGGTAACCACGAGCAGTACGCCAATGAGGACTGGCTGGATCTGACCGGCAATGAGCGTCAGGGGTCGTACGTTCTCGGAGATCAGCTGTTTTTGTTCCTTGATACCTTTGGAGGAGATCTGGATCCTGACCATCACCATGATGGCAAGTACACCGGCGTGGACATGGAGTTTGTCAACGAGCAATTGGCGGCCTATCCCGGTATGGACGTTTGGCTTATCGCTCACTATTTTGACATGAACAAAGAGAGCGACGAATTCCGTCAGCTCCTTAAAATGAACGACTCCATCCGGGGATTGTTCCAGGGGCACACCCATCTGACTACCCCGATCGAGCTGGGAGAGGAATACAATGGCCTTGTGATCGCCCAGACAGGAAACTTTGCCTACACCAAGGACCCTGACGTTGTGGGCAGTTTTTGGGGCTTCCGTGATCTTGTGATCGGCAAGGAGGGAGCAACCAGCTCGTACATCATCGTCGAGAGTGAAGCCAAAATCGACGGTAAGCTCACTCATGTGGAACGAAAAGAAATCCAAGTGGTGTGCTATCAATAATAGAGCAAACAAAAGGCGGGACGCATAGTCCCGCCTTTTGTTGTCCATACTGAATTTACCAAACAAGGAGGTATTTTATATGACGTTTACGTTAACAACCAAAGAGATCGATCTGCTCAAGGACATGAAAGGGCAGGAGCAGCTCTGCATCGAAAAATACGACAAGTACGCCCAGGATGCAACCGCGCCCGAATTGAAGCAGCTGTTTACCCAGCTTGCCGACGGGGAACGTACCCATCTGGCCACCGTCAACGAGATGCTGTCGGGCAAGGTCTCCTCGCCTTCGGGCGGCTCGTCGCAGTCCGGTAGCACGGGCGCAGTCAAGGCCAATTACACCAGCGAGCAAGACAAAAAGAAGGATGTCTTTTTGTGCTCGGATATGCTGAGTACGGAAAAGCACGTATCGGCGCTGTATAATACGGGAGTGTTTGAGTTTTCCGACGTACAGGCGAGAACTATGCTCAATCATATTCAGTCGGAGGAGCAGCAGCACGGGCAGAAGATCTATGAGTATATGAAGGCGAATGGGATGTATCAGTGAGGGGATTTGATTTTTGGCTGAGAGCGTAGCCGGAAAGTCGCCGCCACAACGCGGCGGCGTTGGTGCGTGTTACTTCTTTGCCGTTCCGCAAAGAAGTAACCAAGAAAAGGAACTTGGACGTTCCCTCCAAGACCTCCCTTGGCGGCGCGCGAACGACGTTGCGCTGTCGCTCCACTCATGTTCGTGCGGAATGTTGCATCTTCAGCTTTTGCGTCGGCGTTTTCAATAAAAACGCCGACACGGAAGTAGCACGCAAGCAGGGAAGCAAATCCTTTTGCCAACTGCGACGCATTCGAGTCTAACTAAATTTCAAGCAAAAACGCGTTTGCCTTCTTCGCCTGCCGCGCGTGGTAGCAAAGCGGCGAGAGATGTATTGAATCAAAGATGTCTTTCTCCCCATCATGCCATGTAGCGCGGCACGGAAAGGGGGTGCCCAGGGGGAACGCCTGGGCTGATTTTCTTTCGTCCTTTCTTTGTTCAGGGACAAAGAAAGGACATGACAGCCGGTACACCGAGCGCGCGAAGCTGTGCGAGGCCGTAGAAGAAGTTGCTTGAAATCCAGCCCCCCTCGGCGCGACACAACGCTTGGTAAAGTTTTCAAAGAGAACACGAGGGGGACTTCTTTTGAGAAGTCCCCCTCGTAGCCATTATTCGGTTATCTTTTCTTCCAATTCCTTGATCCT
The DNA here is from genome assembly GCA_045614625.1 of Eubacteriales bacterium. Taxonomy (GTDB): domain Bacteria; phylum Bacillota; class Clostridia; order Oscillospirales; family CAG-272; genus SIG644. Next base: position 35,372 of record JAZLDE010000178.1, on the reverse strand, counting down.
TGCCTCCAGCCGCGCGATCTCCTGCGCCACGGGGTCGGGAACGTGAACCTGGTCGATGTCGTCGCTGACGCGGCGTCCCTGCTGACGCACCACGCGTGCAGGCACACCGACGGCAGTCGATTCGCCGGGAATCTCTTTGAGTACCACCGCGCCTGCGGCGATCTTGGTATTGTCACCGATGGTAAACGGGCCCAATACCTTGGCACCGGCACCAACCATAACGTTGTTGCCCAGCGTCGGGTGACGCTTGCCCACATCCTTGCCCGTACCGCCCAGTGTCACCCCTTGATAAATGGAGCAGTTATTGCCGATTTCAGCAGTCTCGCCGATCACCACACCCATGCCGTGGTCGATGAAAAAGCTCTTGCCGATGGTCGCGCCGGGGTGGATCTCAATGCCCGTTGCGGCACGTGCGACCTGACTGATCAGACGGGCGGGGAAGTAGTGCTTGGATAGGTACAGCTTGTGGGCCACGCGATAGGCCAAAATGGCGTGCACGCCCGAGGATAACAGCAGCACCTCAACGTCGCTCTTGGCGGCAGGGTCGCGCTGGCGCACAGCGGCGATATCGTCGCGGATCTCGGCGCGGATCTTGTCGGGAACAAGCGCCAGCTGACGCACGCGGCGCGAGGTGCGCTTGTATAGGCCGCGCAGAGCGGAGTGAACGGTTCTCAGTTCGTTTTCAATATCAAAATAAAACATAATCAGCCTCCAAAAGGGCATAAATTGATGTAAAAAACGGGTGGTTGTCGAAGCAGCAAAAAGGGCGCTGTCGAACGGATTTGGTACGACATGAACGGGCGCGAACCCCCTCGTGTTTTGGCACTTTTTGTGCAAAACGCGCATAATGGTAAATTTTTACTTTTCCACAAATTGACCGTTAATGAGAAAGATCGAATGTGGAAAACTCTGTGGAAACTGTGCAAAACATTGATGTTGCCGTGTATTTTTGGTGTCGGTTTTTTTCTTCGCCTGTTGAAAACTCTTGTCAAGAGGAAAATTGTCGATTTTTCATTTTCTGTGGAATGAACAACGACACGCCATGTCGTAGTACGACATTTGACATCATTTTTTGTCAAAGCGAGCAGATCAGCTGCTCCAGCGCGGCGTAGCCCTGCGGCGAGAGCTTGAGGGCGCGGTCGGCCTCGTTACAAGCGGCGATCATGCGGCGCACAGCCGCCTCTCCCACCGACGAGGCGCTCTTGCGATAGAGCGATACCTTGTACTCGTGTAATTTCAGCGTGCTTGCCACCTCGGCGGGCGTTTTTCCCTCGCGGGTGAGCAACAGAACGGAGAGCATATCGCAGCCTGTGCGAATGACCTCGGAGAGAATGAACAGCGGCTCGGTGCGGCGAAACTTGAACTCGGCTAAAATGTCCAGCGCGCGCGCGGTGTCACGGTCCATCAGCGCCCCCGCAAATGCGAAAGCGTCGTACTCAGCGGTTTGGCAGGCAGCGGCGTGAATGTCGGCCGCGGTAACGGCAGTGCGATCGTGGGCGAGGACGTAAAAGCTGATTTTGTCGATCTCGCTGGCCAGTGTCATCATGTTGCGGCCGCAGCAATCGATCAGCGTTTGGCAGACGTCAGGCGTGGCGGTCGCGCCGTTGTGCTCGAAGTGGCGGATGCACCAGCCGAGCAGCTTGGCGGGGGTGCATCGCTCGTAGCGCACAGGGCGGAGCGAGGCGCACAGCTTGTTAAGCGTTGCCGAGGGGCGCTTGGGTAGATAGCCCTCGTCGAGGTTGCCCGACGCGACGGGAAGGAGCACGGTGTTGTAGTCGTATTCCTCCAACTCGGACAGCACCTCGCAAAGCCCGTCGAGCTCACTTGCCTTCATGGCGTTCATGTCCAGCCCGCGCAAAAGGATGACCTTGCGCTCAGCCATCATGGGCAGCGACATCAGCGCAGAGCGCAGCTTTTCGGGGTGAAAATCGAGTGCGTCGAGGATGATCTCGTTAAAGCAGGCAAAGGACGGATCGCCCAGCAGGGTTTCGCGGGCGTAGGTGACGGCAAGGTTTTTCAGATAGTCCTCCTCGCCGAAGAAGAGATACCCCGTTGCGGGATTGGACTTGATCTCACGGCGAAAATCGGCGTCCTTGAGCATATTCAATTCAGCCACAAGATCACCTCCCAAGGTTTTTTCTTATTATAGCATATTTACGGGGGAAGTGCAAGGTGTTTTTTTCGGCGGAGGAGGGAAATGTTTGTTTAGCGGGAGTTTACACAACTTCTCCTACGGACGCGCACACAGCGTTGCGCGTGCGCTGTGCGGCAATGATGCCCTTTCTTTGTCGTTCCACAAAGAAAGGGCGAAAGAAAAGGAACCAAAGGGCCTAATGCCCTTTGGATTCCCGCAACGCGAAAAGTCGTTCCGCTGTCGCTCCACTCATTTTTTCGCGAAAGTAAGCATCTTCAGCTTTTGCGTTGGCGTTTTCAATAAAAACGCCAACACGAAAGTTGCACGCAAGCAAGAAAGCAAAAATTGTTGCCATCTGCGACGCACCCCAGTTCAACTAACTTTTTAACAAAAAAGATTTCGCTCCCTTCGCCTGCCGCGCGTGATGGCTTGCGGCGGGAGATACAGAAAAAACGTATATGTTTTTTCCTCTATTTGCTTTGAAGCGCGGCACGGAATGAAGTGGGAAACGATCGCCTGCTTGCAATAGGAGGCGGGGCTTTGGCTCCGCCGACGCAAAACTTGCAGATGCCAAAACGCCTTTTGGTAACCACCAAAAGATAGCGAAAGTGGCAAGGCTTGCGGGGTACCAAGGGGTATTAGACCCCTTGGCGCCTTTCTTCCGCCACTTCTTGGGGCGTACCAAGAAGTGGCATCAAAAACAGCACAGCGCAGCGCGAAGCAGTATGCGCGTCCGGCTACGTAGATAATAAAAAAACAAACCGAACAAAACAACCCGTCGAACAAAAATTCGTCCGACGGGTTGTTCCATATTCATTTTAATATGCCTATAATCAGTAATACCGTCGCAAGGCTGAACGATATGACGTAATAAATAAGCATCTCTTTTTTGAATTTTTCCAGCGTTCCTCTCCGACGGCAAGCAGTCTTACGCGGATTACAAGGGAAAATATCCTTCGGCTTTAAGGCGTTGTCATATTCCAAGAACATGATCGCGGCTACCAGATAAAACGCCGCCGCCAATCCGAAGCTGAAGACCGCGGAAAGAATGAAAAGCAAGGCGGTGACGCCGAGCAATACCCAAAATTTTATTTGCTCACGACGATCTTTCATTTTTGCACCTCCGATCGGTTTGGGTAACGGAGAATCAGCTCAGTGGCGAAGCCATTAACCCTTCACCAAATGATACGCAAATCCCGAGATCTCATCCGCAAGGTAAATAAACGTCAGCGATCCATCCTTGTCATACTTTGCCGAGGACTCGTCAAACTTCGCGCCTCTGCGGGAAAGATGATAAACCGCGCGGTCAATGTTGGGCGTTGCAATGGCAATGTGACCCATCGTGCCGCGGCCGGGCGCCTTCATAAACTCCAGCGGCGTGCCGGCAAAAATGGAAACGGGAAGCTCTCTGCCCGCATAACCGAACAGACGGTCAGCCGTCGCCGCGCTCTCACGGCACTCGGCCTCATCGGCGCAGTTGATGCCCAGATGCTCAAAACGCAGATTCAGCATGGTATCGACGGCCTCACGCGCCAGACGCTTGATGCCATCAAAGTTACCTTCGGCCAGCATTTTGGGAGGAACCATCCAGCTGCCGCCGCATGCGATGATGCGGTTCCAAGCCAGATAATCACCCACGTTGGCGGGGCTGATACCGCCCGTCGGCATAAAGCGAACGCCACCGTAGGGCGCGGCCATCGCCTTGAGCATATTCAGACCACCCGAGGGCTCGGCGGGGAAGAACTTGACAACCTTCAGGCCCAGCTCCATCGCCTGCTCAATGCCCGAGGGGTTGTTGATGCCGGGCATGACGGGGATGTTCTTGTCAACACAGTACTTGACGACGGTAGGGTTAAGACCGGGGCTGACGATGAACTTGGCGCCTGCGGCAACGGCCTCGTCTACCTGCGCGGTGGTGAGTACCGTACCGGCACCGACCAGCATGTCGGGGCAAGCCTTGACCATCTCGGCGATCGCCTCCGCTGCGGCGGCGGTGCGGAAGGTGACCTCGGCGCAGGGCAGACCGCCCTCGTACAGCGCCTTGGCTAAGGGTGCGGCGTCCTTGGCGTCGTCGATCTTGATGACCGGTACCAGACCGATCAGGGATAATTCTTTGATTACGTCCATTTTATGTATGCTCCTTTTATATAAAGTATCTTTAGGTTTGACAAAAAATTCCTCGGACGGCTGTCCGAGGAATTTTTTTATCCCGCCGAGCCGTGTGACCGGAGATTGAGAAACCCTGCTCCAGCAAGGCGGTGCCCTGTCCGTGGCTTTACTGCTCCCAGCATCCGCGTCTTCTGCCGAGACAAGTCAATCGGGGAAAGAGCGGGAGGTCTGCAAACCACCGCGGAACCATTCTCCGGGCTCCTTTATTCATTCGTAGGTCCTAACATCCGACCATCACGCACTAAGCAGGAATTTTTACTGTGAGATCAGTCCTCAGCGTCGAAATCGATCGTAGAGAACATATCGTCGAAGAAATCGGCCACGCGGTCGAACTCTTCGTCGTCGTCGATGGTGAACAGCGACTCGTCGCCGTTCTCGTCCACCTCGCTCTTGAGAATGACGTACTCGAAGGTGTCGCGGTTTTCGTCCTCGGCCTCCTCGGCAGGGATCATAGCGTAGTACATCACGCCGTCAACCTCGCCCGAGCCGATCAGCTCAAACTCAATCTCATTGCCTTCCTCGTCCGTCAGGGTAAATCTTTCTACCTGCTCCTCTTCGGGCAGCTTGTTCTGTTCGCTCATACGGAAATCCTCCGTTTCTGTTTTTACATTTTAATGGTATCCGCCGGTGATCTCCGTCGGTATCTTTATTTTACATGATTTGCTTCCCCTTGTCAATGCCCTTGCGTGATTTTCCGCATTTTCAACAAAACCGCGCGTCAGAACAGTGGGCTGAAGGTGCGAAGGATGGCGTCGAGCAGGCTCTGCCAGAAGCGCAGATGCCGTTTTTTGTTTTCGCGAACGACCATGCGACTCTGCTCCATCGTCTGCAGACAGTCCTGCTTGAGCGCCGTGACGGCCTCTCCGCCATAGAGCAGTGTGCCGCATTCAAAGTGCAGGTACAGACTGCGATAGTCCATGTTGATGGTGCCGACTACGGCGATCTTGTCGTCGCACACGAAGCTCTTGGCATGCAAAAAGCCGGGAGTGTATTCGTAAATTTTCACGCCTGCCTGCATCAGGGCGGGATAATACGAGCGAGTCAGACGATAGGCCGCTTTTTTATCGGGGATGCCCGGTGTGACGATGCGAACGTCCACGCCCCGCTTGGCGGCGGTGCACAGCGCCGTCTGCAGCTCGCTGTCGATGATCAGATAGGGGGTGAAAATATACACGTAATTCTCGGCCTGTGCGAGAATCTCAAGGTAGACCGTCTCGCCCACGTTTTCGTCGTCCAGCGGCGAGTCGGAGTAGGGAACGACAGCGGCGGGTGTGCCTTCATCGGAGACTACGGTAACGTCGGAAAGGAAGGGAGAATAGTCCGTCTCGGTCGGCCGGAAGGCGTTCCATAAATTGAGAAACATATGAACGAAGCTGTGCGCAGCCGCGCCCTCAAGGCGCAGTCCCGTGTCCTTCCAATGACCAAAGCGCACCTTCTCGTTGATATATTCGTCGGCGATATTGATGCCGCCCGTGTAGACGACGCGGCCGTCGATGACAGTGTATTTGCGGTGGTCGCGATGGTTCATGACGATGGACAAAAAGGGGATGATACGGTTAAAGCCCAGCGTGCGGATGCCTTGCTTTTCTGCGCGGGCAACGAAGGACAAGGGCGTTGCCGCCTCGCAGCCGATGTCGTCGTAGATGATGCGGACGTCGACGCCCTCGGCCGCCTTGCGGGAGAGCACGTCGAGCAGCTTATCTAACATTTTACCCTCGGCAATGATAAAGTATTCGAGGAAAATATAGTGCTTTGCCTGCTCCAGATCGGCAAGAAGCGCGGGAAACAGCTCGTCGCCCAGCGTATAGTAGGTCACACCTGTGTCGGTATAGGCGGGATAGGAGCCGTGACGGGCAAGATAGTCGCAGGTTGCGCCAAAGCGGGGCGGCAAGCCTTCAGGCGAGCGAGACGGTGCGGGCGCGGGATGTGTGCGCTCTACGGTTTCGATCTTTTTTCGCATACGGCGGGAGAGGTGCTTGTTGCCGAAGACGCCGTAGATGAGAAGGCCAAACAAGGGCAGCGCCGAGAGAACGATGATCCAACTGATCTTATAGGCAGGATTTTCCTCGCGGCGGACGATATAAAGGGCGAGAAGCAGGCTCAGCGCGGTAAAGAGGATGTTGATACCGACGGCGTATTGTGAGAGACGAAAGATGAACCAGCAAAGCCAGGCGAGTTGGATGGCGAGGAGTAGCCCCGTCAGGGTGATGCGGTTGAGGATTTTATGGAGAAAGTGCCGTGCACGGCGGGGGGATTGATTTTGGGACATGGGATGCTCCTTTCTGCGGATTGAGGTGAAGAGATTAAATTTTTTAGAGCTTGTGTAGCCGGAAGGGCGCGGCACAACGCGCCGCGCTGTCGTTTTTGCCACTTCTTGGTGCGCCCCAAGAAGTGGCGGAAGAAGGGCGCCAAGACGTTCCCTCTTGGAACTCCCTTGGGGCGCGCGAATGGCGTTTCGCTATCGCTTCACTCATATTCGCGCGAAGTGTTGCAGATTCAGATTTTGCGTTCGCATTTTAAAAAAAATGCGAACACGGAAGTGGTACGCAGCAAGCAAAAGCAAATTATTCTGCCTTCGGTGTCGCTCCCTCCGCTCAACAAGATTTTTAACAAGAACGACTTCGCTTTTTCCGCCTGCCGCTCGTGGTGGCAAAATTTGAAGCACTGCATTTAAGATGGCTATGTCTATCTCTTGATGTGCTTTGTAGAGCGGCGCGGAAAGGGAGATCCAAGAGGGAACGTCTTGGCGCGTTTCTTGGCTACTTCTTGCCGCGTAGCAAGAAGTAGCATCAAATGCTGAACACCGAGCGCGCGCAGCTGGGCGAGGCTGTGGGAGAAGTAGTATAAAACTCCAACTAACCCCTGCTCCCCCGCCAAAAACCGCAGGGACCGCTCATAAAGAACAGTCCCCGCAAAATTAAATAATTATACAATTAAAATCAAACTTCTTTGCCCAAAATCTTGACCGACTTGACAAGTCTTTCGCACTTGATCCATTCGGTCTTACCGGGGCACAGACGATACTGACCAATGGTCGCGAAAATGTACCACGCCGAGGTTGTGCCGTTGTCCTCGTCGCCGGGATAGCCCGCGTCGCCCGAGTTGAAGGCCTCCATCGCCAGCTTCTTTGCCCAGTAGTTGGTCTTGTCCTGTGCGCCCAGAGCGGCAAACAGGAAGGGCAGGTGGAAGGAGGGCTGGTTGGAAATGGCCATCTGACCAAAATCAACCGCTGCCATCTCGGTCATCTCGTGAATCTCGTTGTTGTAGCCGAATACACGGTACTTGGGAGGCGTGTTGAACAGCTCATCGAGCTTTGCAATCAGCTTATCACGGCCGCCGTGCAGCTCTGCCAGACCCTCGATGTCGTGAGGAACGGCAAACGAGTTCTGCCATGCCGAGCCCTCGGTGTACTCACCGCCCCAAGAGCAGGGATCAAAGAACTCTGCCATCTTACCCTCGGTGTCACGACCGCGCATAAATCCGCTGGTGGCATCGAAAATGTTCTTGTAATTCTTGGACCGAGCCATGTACTCGTCGACCAGCTCGTCGTGACCGAGCACCTTAGCGACGGTGGCGATGCACCAGTCACCGTATGCGCTGTCCTGGGTCAGGTTGACCGACTCGCGCTGCTCGTTGCGAGGCATGTAGCCGTACTTGAGATAGGAGATTGCGCCGTTACGGCCGTAGCGGCGGTCGGGTGCTTCGTTGTTGGCGTGGTGGATCATGCCCTTAAGTGCATTTTCCAGTACCTCGCGCTTGCCGATGCCGTTGACGGCAGCCTCGGCGATCACAGCGTCGATCAGGGTACTGGGCATGCAGCCGACCTCGCCGAGCGAAGGCCATCTGGGCAGCCAGCCGCACTCAAGGTAATCGTTAACGAAGCCCTCGAGCATTTCGGCAAACTCATCGCGGGCGATGAGGGTGTAAAGCGGATAAACGGTACGGTAGGTATCCCAGAAGCCGTTGTCGGTATAGCGAACGCCGGGGCGGACCTTGCCGTCAGCGGGGGTGTAGTGAACGGGGTTGCCGTCGGCATCCAGCTCGTAGGCCTTGTGGGGGAAGAGGAAGGGGCGGTACAGGCAGGAGTAGAAGGTCTTCATCTGCTCCTCGTCGTCCGTTTCGATCTCGATGCGGTGCAGCTTTTCCTCCCAATTGTTCTCGGCCATGTTGCGCAGAACCTCGAAGGAATAGTCGCCGCACTCGCGCTCCATGGCGGCAACGGCCATATCCTCGCTGATGTAGGAGATGCCCAGACGCGCCTCAACCACGCGATTCTTAACGGCTACGTGGATGCAAGCGCCTGCGCCCTCGCCTGCGGCGTAGGTGCGCTCGGTGTCGACGACGTCACCGAGGAACTTGACGACGAAATACATCTTGAAATCAACGGCGATGTCCTGGCTGTGACCGTCGGTCGTGCCGTACAGCGTGTTGGTCTTCTCGTCGAAGCGGTAGGTATAATTGCCCTTAACGGGGAAGAAGGACAGATACGAGGGGCGATCGTCACCGTAGGTCAGGCGGATGGCGCCACCGCGCTCGGTGGGGGTCAGCTCAAAGGTGCAGTTGGAGCGCAGGAAGGTCAGCTTGAGGTAGTCGGGGCGCTGAACCGAGTCCTGAATACGGTAGCCCGACCAAGCACCTGCGGCGCTGTTGGCAATGACGTCGTTCTGGGGGGTCATGACGAAGGTGCCGTAGTCGTTGATCCAGGGGCTGGGCTGGTGGGTCAGACGAACGCCCTCGGCAAATTCGTGCTCGGGGTGATAGAACCAACCCGGACGGCTTTCGGTCTGGATGCAGAAGGGAGCCATACCGAAGGGGATCTGGGTCAGGGGCAGGGTGTTGCCGTAGGAACGGCGGGGAATGGATTTGGTACCCATTTTAATGTTGACATAGGGGATGTACTTCATGATAACCCTCCAAAAAATGATTTTATGTCGTTGGGAGGCAGAGCCTCGGGATTGTAGGGTATTATACCATAGAATAGGGGAAAATTCAAGAGCGTTTGTAAATTTTTAACAACTTCGCATACGGACGCGCACACAGCTTCGCGCTGCGCGGATCGCGTATGATGCCACTTCTTTGTCGTTCCACAAAGAAGTGGCCAAGAAAGGGAACCCGGACTTTCCCTCCGGGGCCTCCCTATGCGGGCGCGCAAACGACGTTGCGCTGCCGCTTCACTCATGTTTGCGCGAAACCGAGCAGATTCAGCTTTTGCGAGCGCGGCTTAAACAAAGCCGCACTCACGAGAGGAACACGCAACGAGCGAACGCAAAGGCTTTTGTAAGCTGCGACGCACCCCGGTTCAACTAAATTTCAAACAAAAACGCTTTTGCTTTCCCCGCCTGCCGCGCGTGGTGGCAATGCGGCGAGCGATGTATTAAATCAAGTATGTCTTTCTCCTCTATCCTCTTTGTAGAGCGGCACGGAAAGGGAGGTCCCGGAGGGAACGTCCGGGCTGATTTTCTTTTGTCCTTTCTTTGTTCAGTGACAAAGAAAGGACATCAAAACCCGTACAGCGAACGCGTGCCGAAGGCACAGGGTGAGCGTCAAAAGGAGAAGTTGCTTGAAGCCCCTACAAAAAAACGCCCTCGAATCACACTTGCCGCATGATCCGAGGGCGAAAAAGAGTCAAATCAAAGACCTCTTTCCTCATCGGTGTAATCTCTATGTTGCTTCCAAATATCCAAAATCATCTCGTATCTCTCGGCGGGCAGACCGCGGAAGGGAACGTTGGAGGTCGTGTAGAAGTATCCGCCGCCGGGCTTGCCGTGCTTCAGCGCATACAACGCACTCTCGCGGACCTCCTCGTCCGTGCCCGTCTGCATAAGAGCACAGTTGACGTTGCCGCAAATAGCGATGCCCTTTTCCTGCGTCATCTTCTTGACCACTGCAATATCCACGCCTGCCATAGGGTCGAGCGAGTGAATGGCGTGAGGACGGCACTCCATGAGCTGATCCAGAATAGGCATGATATTACCGTCGGTGTGCTTGATGGCAAAGCCGCCCATCTCGCGGATGTTGCGGATGATCTCGGCCAGATACGGCGTGATGTACTGACGGAACATCTTGGGCGAGAGGAAGGGCCCGGAGTTGTAGCAGTAGTCTGCGCACAGAATGAAGCTCTCAATGCCCGCGTCGAACAATCTCTTGTTGCGCTCAATGGCAAATTTCATTCTTCTTTCGGCCTCCTCGTGCACGCCGTCGGGATCGTCGGCGATGCGGTAGGCAAAGTCGTACATGTGGTTGCCGTCGGGGATCTCAAAGGTGCCGTCGCCGTGGTGGGTCAGCATGACCTTGCCTCCCGTCAGGCGGTTGATGTGCTTGGCGGTAGCGATGACGTGATCCTCGGTCATAAAGGCCATGGGAATGATGGAGTACTCCAGCTTGTCGTAGACCTCGACCATGAAGTTGGCGTTTTCTTCGATCTTATAATCGATCTCCTTTTGGGACAGACCGTTCAGCTGGTGTGAGTACAGAAAATCGTGACCGAACATCAGGGGAGCGAGCTGATATTCCAATTCAAAGGTAGGGATGCGGTCGGGAATGCCGCAATTCAGCACGCAGGCGGCGCGGTCGCGGTGAGTCATCGTGTTGGACATCGTAAATACCTCCTGAAATTATTCCTCGACCAGTTCCATACGGTCGATGATGATGGACTCGCGGGGAACGTCGGCAAAGTAGCCCATACGCCCCGTCTTGACGGATGCGATCTTATCCAGCACGTCAAAGCCGTCCGTCAGCATGCCAAAGCCGGCGTACTGACCGTCCAGGTGAGGCGCGTTCTGGTGCATTACGAAAAACTGGGAGGAGGCAGAGTTGGGGTTGGAGGTGCGGGCCATAGACAGCACGCCGCGGACGTGCTTGAGATCGTTTTGCGCGAAGCCGTTGGCGCGGAACTCGCCGCGGATGGAGGGCGTGTCCTTGTCCTCAAATGCCTCGTCGTAGCCACCGCCCTGAATCATGAAGCCGGCGATGACGCGGTGGAAGATCAGTCCGTTGTAAAAATCAGATTTGACCAGATTGATGAAGTTTTCTACGGTTTTGGGTGCCTTGTCGGGGTAGAGCTCGGCGGTCATTACGCCCAGATTGCGGACGTGAATTTTAACGATTGGATTTTTCATAATCTTATTCCTCTCTTTCGGATGTATCTTGCCCGTCCGTCGGATAGGCAAGCGCAAACAGCTCGTCGATGCGAGCTTGGCTTTGAGTCAGGTACAGATAAGCAAACAAGCATTCCATGCCCGTTGCGGCGCGGTATTCGGCCATGGTGGCCTTTTTGGGAATGTTGGCGTGAACGTTGTTACGACCGCGGCGATATACGGCGGCCTCCTGCTCGGTCAGCATTGGCAAAATGCGCTGCATTGCCTGCGCTTGGGCAGGGGCGGTGACGTACTGTCTTGAGGCCTCGTTCAAATGCGCAGCGGTGGACAGTCCCGCGCGGACGAGATGGTCGCGCACGCACAGCTCCAGCACGCTGTCCCCCAAATATGCCATGGCGGCGCAGGAGAGATCTGCAAGAGCGACGTTGGGGCGCTTGGTGTCGTCGGACATGGTGACTCCTTATATCAAAATATTAGTTTTTCAAGCTGTGAATGGGCGCGGGGATGCGACCGCCGCGGCCGATGAATTTTTCGGGGGAATAGGGGTTCAGGCGGATGATGGGCGCGTAACCGAGCAGACCGCCGAACTCAACGCTGTCGCCGACCCCCTTGCCGATGGCGGGGATGAGGCGAACGGCGGTGGTCTTGGTGTTGGCAACACCGATGGAGATCTCATCGGCGATGATGCCGCTGATGACGGCGTCGGGGGTGTCGCCGGGGATGGCGATCATGTCAAGGCCGACCGAGCAGACGGCAGTCATGGCCTCCAGTTTTTCGATAGACAAAGCGCCTCTTTCGACGGCGGCGATCATGCCGGCGTCCTCGGATACGGGGATAAAGGCACCCGACAGTCCGCCGACGTGCGACGATGCCATAACGCCACCCTCCTTGACGGCGTCGTTGAGCATAGCAAGTGCTGCCGTCGTGCCGTGCGCGCCGCAGCTCTCAAGGCCCATGCCCTCCAGAATGTGGGCGACCGAGTCACCGATGGCAGGGGTGGGTGCGAGCGAGAGGTCAACGATGCCGAAGGGGGTGTCCAGACGGCTCGCCGCTTCCTTGGCGACCAGCTGACCGACGCGGGTGATCTTGAACGCCGTCTTTTTGATGACGTCGGCAAGCTCGGACAAGTCGCAGTCACCCGCCCGCTTGATGGCCGAGGCGACGACGCCGGGGCCGGAAACGCCGACGTTGATGACGCTGTCGGGCTCGCCGATGCCGTGGAAGGCACCTGCCATGAAGGGGTTGTCCTGCGGGACGTTGGCAAATACGACCAGCTTGGCCGCGCCAATGCTGTCCTTATCGGCCGTCAGCTCGGCGCACTGCTTGATGACGTGACCCATCTGGGCCACGGCGTCCATATTGATGCCCGCCTTGGTCGTGGCGACGTTGACGGAGGAGCAGACGGTCTCGGTTTCGGCCAGCGCTTGGGGAATGACAGAGATCAGATTGCGCGCACCGACGGTGTAGCCCTTGTGAACAAGCGCGGAAAAGCCGCCGATGAAATTGATGCCGAGCGTTTGCGCAGCGCGCTGCAGCGTGTGGGCGATCTTGAGATAGCTCTCGGGCGAGAGGTCGCCGCCGATGAGGGAGATGGGCGTGACGGACACGCGCTTGTTGACGATGGGCACACCATATTCCTTTTCGATGCCCTGACCGACGCTGACGAGATGCTCGGCGCGGCGGGTGATCTTGTCGTAGATCTTATCGCACAGGCGGTTCGGATCCTCGCTGACGCAATCGAGCAGCGAGATGCCCATGGTGATGGTGCGGATGTCCAGGTTTTCCTCCCGGATCATATTGATGGTTTCAAGAATATCCTGTGTGTTGAGCATGGCAGACCTCGTCAGATGTGGTGCATGGTATTAAAAATGTCCTCGTGCATGGTGTGGATGTCCAGCCCGCGGCTTTGACCGAGGGCGGCCAGCTCGTCGACGAAATCGGTGAAGGGGATTTTCAATCCGTCCAGCTCAGCGATCATGATCATGGCGAAATATTCGCCCAGCACGTTCTGGGTGATCTCGCGGATGTTGGCGCCGCGATTGGCGCAAACGGCAGAAACGTCGGCGATGATACCGACGGTATCCTTACCGGTAACGGTGATAACAGCTTTCATAACGACCTCCGAGGGGGAATTTTAGAACAGTGAAAACACTGCGACACCCTATTATACTACAAAAATTCCGCTTTTGCAACAGGCAATGAAAAACGAGCGGAAAATTTTTGAAAAAATCACACGGCGGACGTCCGCCGCGGGATTCTGATCAGTTGTCGGCCGCCTTGAGGTTGGCGGTCTTGGTAACGTAGAAGTTATCGTACTTGATGAGATAGTTTTCCTTTTCGGTTGCACCCGTGCCTTCGATGAAGAACATCAGCTGGGTCAGCACCAAGTCCTCGGTCAGCACGTTCTCGTAGCCGCTGCCGATATTGAGGGTGGTTTTGTTCAGAGGGAGCTGAATGTGGTTCCACGCACCGCTCTTGAGCGGAACGGCGTTGCCGTTTTCGTCGACGGCACAATTCTTTATGATATCGTAGTTGACGAAATAGAAGCCTGCTTGCGCGTTGTGCTCAAGACGGATCTGCCAGTTGGTACCGAGGCGGCCGAGATCGCTGATATACATATCGAAGCAGATGGTGTCCTCCTTGTAGCTGACGGGCACGTCGTTCACGCCGATGCAGACGCGGTGGTCAACGTTTTCCTTATGTCCCGTGATGGCCACCGAGGACGAGCCTTGCGTCTTGTCCTCAAGATCAAAGTAGGAGCCGTACCACTCTGTCAGGATGGGACCGTCGAGGGCCTCGTAGTCGCAGGTGGACAGCCAGCGGCCGCCGTTGGGGGCTTCGGGCTGAACGTAGCCCTTGTTTTCATAGGTACAAAAGCGCATATCGTCAAAGCGGATTTCCAATCCCTCGTAGCCGATGCACCAAATTGCCATGCGGCACAAATTGGAGTAGTCGATCTTGGGCAGCTCCGGGTAGGCGATGTTGTGGCAGGCGAAGGACAGCTCGATCTCGTGCCAGCCGCTGCCCGCGAAGGTGTGCTGCCAGGTGTGCCCCTTGCCGCTCTTATCGTACAGCGTAATATGCAGCGTGCCGCTGCCCACCTGGGGGGTGCCGTATACTGCATCGTGGTCACAACCGAGCAGGTCGATGTCGTTGACGTATACCCACATCTTGACGCTCTGGGCGAACTTATTGGTGACGTCGATAGAAAAGGCCTCGAGCGGGGTATTGATGAGCGACCAGTGCGTGTTGTCCTTCTCGCAGACAAAGCCGATGCCGTTGTCCACGTAGCCCTCAACCTCGGTCGCGCCCTTGTATTCAAAGCCATCGAAGGACTCGAAATACAGCAGCATATCCTCGGTGGCGGTCAGCTTGTCGTCCAGATACATAGAATAGGACGATTTGTCAAATTCGTTCAGATAAGACTTGACGACAAACGTGCCGTTGTGAAGAAAATCGTTCGGGAGGGCGAAATCGGTCTTTCCGTCGGTCGTTTTGATAAACTGTGTCATTTGCTCAATAAATGCAGTCACGGCAGCGACGGTGCAGGCGTCGTCGTAGCCGACGATGACAAGGCGATTGCCCATGACGGCGATGGTGTATTCGGTCTCCTTGAGGGCGGCGTGTGCCGCGATGCTCTCGGCGCGGTTGGTGCGGCCGACGAGAATTTCGAGCGTGTCGGTCGGTACCTCTTCGCCGTAGTTGACCCAGTCGGTGCCCGGCTTGATGGTGTATCCCGTGGTGTCAATGATGGCCTGCGTCAGATTCATGACGGCCTGGCGTATCTCGACCGAGGCGGTGTCGGGGCGGATGGTGGTGTAATTGCTGATACCTTGCGAGATCAATGCGAGTACCTCCTTTTGCTCATCGGATGGCGGGTCTGCGGGGTTGTCGGTGTCGTCCGCGGGCGGCTCGGGCTGCGGCGTACAGCCGACGGGGCCGAGGGCGAGTAGCATAAAAACAGTCATCAGGCAGATCAAAAAACGAACGCTTGGGGTGATCTTCATGGCAAATTCTCCTTTCCGCCGTCTGCGCGGCGGTGTGTTTCTGCTTTTATTGTAGCACACGGCGAGGCCAAAAGCAACACTATCTTCTAAAAAAACGAAATGCCTTGCATTTTTGCTCGGGCTGTGCTATAATGGAAGCAACCAATACGGGTGCACCGTCGCCCGACGAACGCAAGGAGGACGTATGGATCGTTTCACAACCGCCAAGCCCATGGCTCGCCGCCTGCTGCAAGCCCTTGCTTTGCTGCTGGCTCTTTTACTGCTGATCGCCTGCACCCCCACGCCAAGCGAAACCCCCGATGATAGCGTCGGCGGCAATCAGCCGCCCCAAGACCAAGCTCCCTCCGACGACGGCGAAGAGGAGCAGCCGCCAAAAGAGGATGCCGGGGACAAGGAGGAGCAATTGATGCGCGAGGTCGAAAACTACAACTATATGCTGGGCACCCAGGCGTTCAACCCGAATTATCAGTTTACGGACGAGTCGCCCCTGATGGAGATCGCCGGCCGCATCGACGAGTGGGGCTCCAATATGATCAAGTTCTACGCCACGGACGACCATATGATCGACGAGCTGCTGGACGAGTACGACTTCAAGTACGTCTTCATGTGGTACCGCTCCGACTCGCATTTCAAAGACGGCTACAGCGAACAGGAGGCGCAGGCGGATTACGATGCCTTTTACGCTTACACCAAAAAGCTGTTGACCGAGTATAACGGCAGCGGCATCGAGTTTTATCTCGGACACTGGGAGGGCGACTGGTACTACCTGGACAACTACAACACCGCTCAAAAGGAAGTCAGCGATACGATCACCGAGGGCATGATTGCCTGGATCAACAACCGTCAGCGCGCGGTGGACGACGCCAAGCGGGATACGCCCCATGAGAACGTGTACGTTTGGAATTATCTTGAACTCAATCGCCCGTCCGACGCGCTGGATGACAGCTATGACCGCGTGGTCAACCGCGTCCTGCCCTATAGCAACGTGGACTACGTTTCCTATTCCGCTTACGACACCATGGATGCAAGCGCCGCGCAGATTGCCCGCGTGATCAATCTCATTTATGAAAACCTGCCCGAAAAGGAGGGCGTCCCCGGTCCCCGCGTCTTTATCGGAGAAGTCGGTCAGCCCGCCGCCAATCAGGGCTTTAACGCCACCCGCCACGGCATCGTCAACATGAAAAACATTGCCAAATATCTGCGGTGCGAGGTCAAATTCGTGCTGTACTGGCAGATGTACTGCAACGAAAAGCTGGCGGACGGCTCCAGCCGCGGCTTCTGGCTCATCAACGATAAAAACGAGGAGCAGCCCTTGTACGAAAGTTTGCAAAGGGTGCTGCTGGATGCCCGTGAATACGTCTTGGAATTTGCGGAGCGGGAGGGCAGAGTTCCCACGAACAAGGAATACCGCGCCTATTTGCTGACGCATCCCGAGTTTGAAAAATACGTCGATTGATTTTTTGAAAAGAGGCATTGAAAGTTATGGAAGATCAAAACCTGTACGAATACGTCACATCCCCCAAAAAGCAGCCGATCTTTCGCCTGAAGCGCGTTTTGATGGTGCTGGGCTATATCGTCTACGACGTCGCGCTGCTGATCGTCGGATTTACCACCCGATTGCTCGTGCCCATGATGGCGCTCGTGCCGCTGTCCACCTGGATCCTCGTCTGGCTGACCTGGAGATACGTGGCGGTCGAGTACGAATACTCGCTGGCGGGCGGCTTTATGACGCTCAATAAGATTTACGGAGGCAGAAGCCGAAAAAAGGTGGCCGACATCCGTATCAAGGATATGACGCTGATCGCTCCCTTTGACGGCGACTACATCAAGGAGGCGGAGAGATACGCGCCCGAGCGGACGATCGATTTCACCTCCGATCTTCAAAAGCCCGAGGTGTATATTGCGTTGTACGAAACCGAGGACAAGCGCCGCGGTATTCTGTATTTCGAGGTGACCGACCAGGCGCTGCGCATTCTGCGCTATTACAATTCGCAAGCGGTGGCCATTCGCCGCTGATGCAAGGAGGTTTTCGACATGGCAGGGAAAAGACAACCCGTGGTCAAGGTGAGACTGCAGGAGGATCTGCTGCGCAAGCTGATCGTGATGTCCGAGCTTGAGGGTAGATCGATCAACAATCAGATCACCATGCTGGCGCGCAACGCGGTGGCGTATCACGAGCGAGCGAAGGGCAAGCTGGACACCAAGGCGATCGCGGCGGTGGATCTGAGTGAGTATTTTGAAGAAGAAACCGAATGAAAGAGAAGGGAACTTTCCGTGGAGGGGAGTTCTCTTTTTTTGTTTGGATTTAGCTAAACTTTCCTCAACTGCTCCTTGAGCCTCGCCCTGCTTCGCGCGCTCGGTGAAAGCTTTTATGTTCATTCTTTGCCGCGCAGCAAAGAATGAACCAAGAAAGTGCGCCAAAGGCTGCCGCCTTTGGAAACTGCTCCGCCCGCCGTTTTAAGATAAACGGCGAGGGCTTTTCGTTCATCAAACTTCCTCCATCTGCGGGGCATATATCCCACCCCGCAGATGGGTTAGCAGGGCAAAAGTTTTTGCTATCCTGTCCAGTTCGAACTTTCATCGATCACAGGGAACGAGGCAAAAACTGAAGTCTTTTGCAAGAGCAGAGTCCGAGTAACTCCCGTGTCGGTGTTTTTCTTGAAAACGCCGACGCAAAATCTGAAGGTGTAAAACTTCGCGAAAAGATGAGCAGAGCGAGAGCGTCGCGACCTTTTCGCACTGCGGGAATCCAAAGGGCATTCCCCTCTTTGGCGCCCTTCTTCCGCCCCTTCTTGGGGCGAGCCAAGAAGTGCCATCCACACAGCACAGCGCGGCGCGTCAGCTGTACGCGCGTCCGTAGAAGAAGCTGTTAAAAATTCCGACTACCCCTACACACGTCTGCGAAAGCGGTGAAAAGACCTTTGATCAATCCCCTCGAAAAAATCCTCAAAACTCTCCCGCAATCCACCGACTTTTTTGCGAAATACTCTTGCAAAAAAATCTTCTTTGTGATATAATATACTACAAGTATGGGTATCTCTCGAAATTTTGCCGAGAAATACCGTCTGTCTAATAAATTTTGCACTGCTTCGGCAGCGCTTCTATGGAGGTAAGAAATGAAAATTCTGGTTGTTAACGCCGGTAGCTCGTCCCTGAAGTATCAGCTTTTCGACATGGACGACAACCGCGTCATCGCCAAGGGTAACTGCGAGAAGATCGGCATTGGCGGCTTCGTTACCCACAAGCGTCCCGGTAAGGACGATTATAAGGCCGAGGTTGAGCTCAAGGATCACGACGACGCGATCGCACTGGTCCTCAAGCTGCTGACCGATGCAGAGCTGGGTGTTATCGCATCTATCGACGAGATCGATGCCATCGGCCACCGCGTCGCCCACGGCGGTAAGCTCAAGGAGTCTACCCTCGTCACCGACGAAACGCTCAATTATCTGTATTCTATCGTGGGTATCAACCCGTTGCACGGCCCCCCTGCCATCAAGGGCATCGAGGCTTGCCGCAAGAGCTGCCCCGGTAAGCCTATGGTCTGCGTATTCGATACCGCATTCCACAGCACCATGGAGCCCGTTTCTTACATCTACCCGCTGCCTTACGAATATTACGAGAAGTTCCAGCTTCGTCGCTACGGCTTCCACGGTACCTCCCACCGCTACGTGGCAGGTCGCGTTGCCGAGCTGTGCGAAAAGCCTCTGTCCGAGATGAAGGTTATCACCTGCCATCTGGGCAACGGTTCTTCCATCACCGCTATCAAGAACGGCAAGGTTGTCGATACCTCTATGGGCTTCACTCCCAATGAGGGTCTGCCTATGGGTACCCGCTGCGGTAACATCGACCCCACTATCGTTCCTTATCTGATGAAGGAGCTGAACCTCACCCCTGCCGAGATGGACAACGTGCTCAATAAGAAGTCGGGTCTGCTGGGTGTTTCGGGTGTGTCGAGTGACTGCCGCGAGGTCAACGCTGCTGCCGAAGCCGGCAACGAGCGCGCCAAGCTGGCCATCGACCTGCTCATCCATGAGGCAAAGAAGATCATCGGCTCTTACGTCGCTGAGATGAACGGCGTCGATGCCATCGTCTTCACCGCCGGTATCGGTGAGAACGACCGCGGTCTGCGCGAGGCCATCTGCGCTGATATGGACGCGCTGGGCATCATCATGGACAACAAGATCAACGCCGAGTGCCCCCGTGGCGAGGCATATGATCTGACCGCTGAAGGCAGCCGCGCTCGCGTGTTCGTCATCCCCACCGACGAGGAATACATGATCGCGCTGGATACCCTCAAAATCGCCGCAAAATAATTCGGAAGAATAGAGGTTTTACCCTATGCCTAATCTGTTTGAAATCAAAAAGCAGATCGTCGAGGTCGGTAAGCTGATGTACCAAAAGGGGCTGGTCATTGCCAAGCACGGCAATATTTCCTACAAGATCAGCGACAATGAGTTCATCTGCACGCCGGGTGGTTTGTGCAAGGCATTTCTGACGCCGGATAAGCTGGTTCGCGTCGATGCGATGGGAAATTCGCTCGAGCCCGGTAAAAAGCCCACGTCCGAGATCCGCATGCACATTGAGATTTACCGCCTGCGCCCCGAGATCAACTGCATCGTCCATGCCCAGCCGGCGGCAAGCACCGCTTTCGCCATTTCGGACATTGACGCCGCCAAGTTCGTACTGCCCGGTGATAAGGAAGCCTACTTCGGCTACGTTCCCGCCGCGGCTTACGATAAAAAGAATCACGATGCCAACACGCTGGCAAAGTACATGAGCGACCCCAAAAAGCAGGCTTACATCTTCCACGGCGATTCTTCGCTGTCGGTCGGTGACACGCTTTATAACGCGTTTGATGCCGTTGAGTCGCTTGAGCATTACTGCCGCGTCAGCATCCTCGCCCGCAGCGTCAACGCGCTGGAGCATTGCTCCTGCGACGACCTGAAGGCTGAGCTTTCCCGCCGCGAGTGCGGTACCCACACCGCTTGCAAGACCTGCGGCAAGTCGAGCTGCAACGGAAGCTGCTCTTCCTGCTCGAGTGCTAAGCCCGCTCCCGCCACCGCAACCGATGCCGAGGTGCAGGACGTGGTCCGCAAGGTGATGGCCGCTCTTGGCAATTAAAACGAAAACAACAGTAACGTTATAGAAGGAGCAAAGACAATGGCAAACAACTGGACCGAAGCCCAGATCAACGAAATCGTTGCTTCTGTGCTGAAACAAATCAACGGTTCCGCCTCCGCTCTTGCCCCCTGGGATGCAACGTCTTACGGCGGTCGTAAGTTCATCGGCATTTACGCTGATATGAACGACGCCATCGCCGCGGCCAACGAAGGCTATAAGGCAGTGCGTGCCATGAGCGTGGCAGAGCGCGAAAAGCTCATCACCGTCATTCGTGAGATGACGCGTGAGGAAGCTGAGGTCATGGGACTGTTGGGTGTTGCCGAGACCAAGATGGGCCGCGCCGACCACAAGAAGGCTAAGCACTGTCTGGTTGCGGACAAGACCCCCGGTACCGAGGATATTGAGCCTTCCGTCTGCACGGGAGACCATGGTCTGACGCTGACCGAAATGGCACCCTTCGGTGTTGTCGGTAGCATCACCCCCTCGACCAACCCCTCCGAGACTGTTATCTGTAACAGCATCGGTATGATCGCGGCAGGTAACGGCGTTGTATTCAACCCCCACCCCAATGCGATCGCAACCTCTAACTATGCAGTTGACCTGATCAACCGCGCCTCCGCCAAGGTCGGCGGCCCCAAGGTGCTCGTCGCCTCGGTCGTCAAGCCTACGCTGGAGACCGCGCAGATCATGTATAAGTCCCCCCTGATCCGCCTGCTGGTCTGCACGGGCGGTCCCGGCGTCGTCAAGGCCGTTCTTTCCTCGGGTAAGAAGGCAATCGGAGCCGGCGCGGGCAATCCTCCCGTTATCGTGGACGATACCGCAGACATCGCAAAGGCAGCCAAGGATATCATCGACGGCTGTACCTTTGACAACAACCTGCCCTGCATCGCCGAGAAGGAGGTCTTCGTCTTCGACAACGTCGCGGACGAGCTGATCGCCGGCATGATGAGAAACGGCTGCTACAAGCTGACGCTCGCGCAGGCAAATGAACTGGCAAAGATCGTACTCAACGAGGTCAAGAACGACAAGGGCGAGGTCAAGCACGTGGTCAACCGCGACTGCGTCGGCCGTGATGCCAAGGTCATTCTGGCTAAGATGGGCATCACGGTGGGCGACGACATCCGTTGCATCATCGCCGAGGTTCCCTTTGAACACCTGTTCGTTCAGGAGGAGCTGATGATGCCGATTCTGGGTATCGTTCGCGTCAAGAACATCGATGAGGCCATCGATCTGGCTTGCAAGGCTGAGCACGGCAACCGCCACACCGCTCACATGCACTCCAAGAACATTGACAACCTCTCCCGCTTCGCCAAGGCAGTCGAAACCACCATCTTCGTCAAGAACGCTCCGTCTTATGCAGGCATCGGCTATGGCTCTGAGGGTCACACGACCTTCACCATCGCAGGTCCTACGGGCGAGGGCATCACCAGCGCGCGCAGCTTTACCCGCCGTCGCCGCTGCGTTATGGTGGACAAATTCCACATTATCTAATAATGTAGGAAGCCGACACGGTATATCAAAATAATGTGAAGATATAAACCCACGAAAGGAAAGAGAATTATGGAATTGACCGCTTCTCAAATTGAGAGCATTGTCCGTCAGGTCCTCGCCGGCGCCAACGCAGCTCCCGCTCCCTCGGGTGCTCCCGCTAATGGCAAGGCAAAGGTCGCTGTACTGACCGCTCCCAGAAAAATCGAAATTCAGGAAGTCGACATTCCCGAGCTCGGCGACGATGACATTCTGGTCAAAGTTGAAGGCGCGGGTGTCTGCGGAACCGACGTGCACGAGTGGAAGGGTGACCCCTTCGGCATGTGCCCCGTCATCCTCGGTCACGAGGGTACCGGTGAGGTCATCGCGCTGGGTAAGAACGTCAAGTGCGACACTGCCGGCAAGCCTTTGAAGGTCGGCGACAAGATCGTTACCTCGGTTATCTCCTGCGGCGACTGCCACGTCTGCCGTATGCATCCCGGTAACACCAACCTGTGCGACAAGCAGGGTATCTTCGGTCTGATGCCTCAGAACAAGGAGAACCCCCTCAACGGTTGGTTTGCAACCCACCTGCTCATCAGAGCCAAGGGTGCTACTTATTTCCAGGTCAACGGCCTGGACGTTAAGCAGAGAATGATCCTGGAGGCCGCTTGCGTCTGCGTACACGCCGTCGCTCGCGCACAGTCCACGGGCCTGCTTAACTTCAATGCAAAGGTTCTGGTGCTGGGCACCGGTCCCATCGGTCTGCTCATGTGCTCGGTTCTGCGTGCCGCAGGTATCAACCACATCGTTGCAATCGACGGCTCTGAAAAGAGACTGGAGATGGCAAAGAAGCTGGGCGTTAAGACCACCATCAACTTCAAGGAAGTTCCCGATGCAGCCGCACGTGTTCAGATCATCAAGGATATCTCCGACGGTCAGGGCGTAGACTTCGCCTTCCAGTGCACCGGTGCTCCCGCAGCTGCCGCATCCATCTACGACTACATCCGTCGTGGCGGCGGTCTTTGCGAGGTTGGTTTCTTCGTCAACAACGGCGAATATTCCATCAACCCCCACTTCGCTATGTGTAACAAGGAGATCACCATCGTCGGTTCTTGGGACTACACCGCAGAGGACTATCCCACGACCATGGCATTCCTGCGTCAGGCGAAGGAGATGAACATCCCGATCGAGGATCTGATCACCCACTCCTTCCCGCTGGATCGCCTCAACGAGGCAATGGAGGTCAACGTATCTCAGGCAGGTATCAAGATCTGCTACATCGCAGACTGATTCCGAGGAGGTAACACATGGCTCTTGGAATGATCGAATGCTACGGCTTCGTCACCTCGGTCGTTGTCGCCGATAAGGGACTCAAGACTGCTGACGTCGAGCTGGTCGCCATCGATAAAAACAAGCCGGCCAACGCGGACAAATGTGAAGTTCCGCTGGTTATGGTCGTCAAGTTCGAGGGCAACGTCGCCGCTGTGGAAATGGCGGTCGAGGCAGGCAAGAATGAAGCCGAAAAGCGCGGTATGTTCATCGCATCCCGCATCATCCCGCGTCAGGATGAGCAGATCGAATGGTTCGCTCGCCTGAACGCACTGGGAAAGAGCTCAACGATCTGAGCTCGGGCTTTTGCCCACATAACGTAAAAATTAAATTAATTAAAAAATAAAAACAAAAAAGAAAAGGAGATTATTCTCATGTTGGAAGCTCTTGGTATGGTTGAAACCCGCGGTCTGGTTGCCGCAATCGAAGCTGCAGATGCTATGTGCAAGGCTGCAAACGTAGTACTTATCGGTTCCGAGAAGATCGGTTCGGGCTTAGTAAGCGTTATGGTCCGTGGCGACGTCGGTGCTGTTAAGGCTGCTGTTGAAGCAGGCGGCGCTGCTGCTGCAAACCTGGGTGAGGTCGTTGCTACTCACGTCATCCCCAGACCCCACGGCGACGTGGAGAAGGTTCTGCCCTCTGTAAAATAAGCCTGACGGTTGGTGAGACTTATGGAGGACAAGGCAATCGCTCTGCTTGAGGTGCAGGCTCTTGTAGCTGCAATTACCGGTCTTGATGCTATGCTGAAGGCGGCAAACGTACAGTTCATCTGTGCGGAAAAGCGTCTGGGCGGCAAACTGGTAACGGTTGTTGTAGAAGGCTCCGTCTCGGCGGTCACAGCGGCTCTGGAAGCCGGAGTCGCTGCCGCTGCCGAAATCGGCGTAGTCAAGCTGCACGAGGTCATCCCGCGCCCCCATCCCGGCATTCTGCGTTTCTTGAAGAAAAACAAGGCGTAAGGCAGGGAAGCGCCCACGCGGCGCAACAAAGTGATGCGCAAGCGCGCATCGTCACGATACGTGACAAATAAAATTCGTTTTTCCAAAAAAAATACATAAATTATTATGGAGGAATTTCTAATGGAAGCTCTTGGTATGGTTGAAACCCGCGGTCTGGTTGCCGCAATCGAAGCTGCAGATGCTATGTGCAAGGCAGCAAACGTAGTACTTATCGGTTCCGAGAAGATCGGTTCGGGCTTAGTAAGCGTTATGGTCCGTGGCGACGTCGGTGCTGTTAAGGCTGCTGTTGAGGCAGGCGGCGCTGCTGCTGCAAACCTGGGTGAGGTTGTTGCTACCCACGTTATCCCCAGACCCCACAGCGACGTTGAGCAGGTTCTGCCTAAGATCTAATCTTAGTCTTACTTTGTCAATGACGCGCTACGGTGCGCGTGTGCGGAATATCCCGCACACGCGCCCACCGCGGCGAATTTTCAAAGGCGATGCTGTTCTTCGCCCGACAGTGCCGCGCTGTCGTGACCTTTATTTGATCCCGTCCTTCGGGACGCTGAATTTGCAAATACTTCCGACTATCGGATATATATAATATTGTTGAAATTTATCATTACATAGAAACGAGGCATTACTTATGGATTACAATGCATCAACCATTGCTGAAATGGTAAAGCGCGTGATGGCCGATCTGGAAAAGAACGGCGCGGGCGTATCCGCCGCCCCCAAGGCCGCACCCGTTGCCCCTGCCGCTCCTGCGTGCGAGGGTGACATTCCCGTCGGCATTTCCAATCGCCACATCCACCTGTCCCGCGAGGACATGGAAACGCTGTTTGGCGCGGGCTACGAGCTGACCCCCCTGAAGGATCTGTCCCAGCCCGGTCAGTATGCCTGCAAGGAAACGCTGACCATTCTCGGTCCGTCCATGCGCGCCATCGAGGGCGTTCGCGTCCTGGGACCTTTGCGCAAAGAGTCGCAGGTTGAAATCTCGCGTACCGATTCCTTCACCCTCAAGGTAAAGCCTCCCGTTCGTGAGTCCGGATCACTGGAGGGCTCTGCCCCCATCATCATTGTCGGCCCGAAGGGTATCGTGTCGCTGCCCAAGGGTTGTATCATTGCCAACCGCCACATTCATATGCACACGGACGATGCGGCTCGCTTTGGCGTGTCGGACGGTGATTACGTTGATATCGACGTCGCTTGCGGTTCTCGCCGCACTCGCTGGTTTGACGTGCAGGTGCGCGTCAGCCCCAAGTTCGCACTTGAGATGCACGTAGATACTGACGATGCCAATGCTGTTGGCATTGGTAACGGAGCTCGCGTCAAGCTGCTCAAATAAAAGACGGAGGAACCTCATGTTAAAAGGTGTTGTTATTTCCAATATCGTATCGACCCGCAAGCAAAATTCGCTCGTCGGCTCCAAGTTTCTGGAGGTCCGTCTGATCGAAAACGGACAGAATACGGATAAATTCATTATTGCTGTTGACAGCGTTGGCGCGGGCATCGGTGAAACGGTGCTTTTGACGACGGGCAGCAGCGCACGTCTGGCGCTGCACAACACGCAAGCACCGGTAGACGCGGTCGTGGTGGGTATCGTCGACTGACACCCTGATCGAGCGTGGTGTGTGCCGCGTGATCCAAAAGGAGAATCTCAGTGGAACTGAATGAAGTAAAAAAGATTATACAGGATGCGGGCATCGTCGGCGCGGGCGGCGCAGGCTTCCCCTCCTTTGCAAAGCTAGCCGAGGGTGCAAACACGCTGGTCATCAACGCGGCCGAGTGCGAGCCATTGCTGTATACCGACTATATGCTCATCCATGAGCGGCTGTACCGCGTGCTGGAAGGCGCTGAGGCCATCATGGAAATGACGGGCATCAACAAATGCCTGCTCAGCGTCAAGACCACCAAGGGCAAGGCGCTGAACTGGACGGACGGCCAGGAGCTGGCTCCCGGTGTGTTCGTCAAGCTTCTCCCCAACGTCTATCCCATGGGCGACGAGATCAATCTGATCTACGAGGCCACGGGCAGACTCGTCCCTCCGGGACAGCTTCCCATGACGGTGGGAGTTATCGTTATGAATCTGGAAACGGTGTATAATATCCGCGCGGCCTTGCGCCATCAAAAACCTGTCATTGAAAAATGGCTGACCATTCACGGCTGTGTACCTAACCCCTGCGTGCTTCGCGTGCCGGTGGGTACCTGCGTGGGCGCGCTGTTTGAGCGCTTGGGTATTAAAGTCCCCGAGGGCTATACCGTCCTTGACGGCGGCCCCTCGATGGGTAAGGTTATTGATCCAAGTAAGACTATCGTCACCAAGGCGACCAAGGGTCTGATGATTTTCCCCGACGATATCCCCGCCATTAACGTAAAGAAACGAACGGCGCGTGTTCAGCTGACGCTGGCGGCCTCCGCCTGCTGTCAATGCACCCGTTGTACCGACCTGTGCCCTCGCGCCCTCTTGGGTTACCCCCTTGAGCCGCACAAGCACGTCAGAGTCGAGAACGCGGTGTCCGAGACCATGCCCGAATCGGTGCTGACGGCCAGTATGTGCTCGGCCTGCGGCGTGTGTGAGATTGCAGCCTGCTGCCAGTCCATCTCGCCCCGTGCCGTCATCGCACAGCACAAAAAGACGCTGGCACAGAACCGCATGAAATATATTGCCAAGCCGGGTGAGGAAATTTCCGTTCATCCCGAGCGTAGAGCAAGACAGATCCCCTCCGACCGCTGGAAGAGAATGCTGGGCGTGGACAAGTTTGACCGCGTACCCGAGTATATTCCCGAGATGCTGGAGATGGATCGCGTGGAGATCTTTACCTCCCAGCACATCGGTGCGCCGAGTATCCCCTGCGTTAGCGTTGGTGATACGGTCGAGGAAGGTCAGGTCATCGCCAAAGCCGCCGAGGGCTTCTCGGTGCCGCAGCACGCGTCAATCTCGGGCGTGGTGACCTATGTGGATCCCACGAAAATCGTCATTGAAAAGAAGTAATCACGTATCCTGCGTCGGGTCGCCGACGCGCAAGGAAGGAGTTAGCCAACCGCTATGTATCAGGCTATCGGAGTCATAGAATTGAAAAGCATTGCCAAGGGCATCGAGGCCTGCGACATCGCGCTCAAGAGCGCGGGCATTCGTCTCGTTTCGTCGCACGCGACCTGCCCCGGTAAATATGAAATCATCGTCACGGGCGGTATCGCTGACGTGACGGCCGCGCTGGACGTGGTACGTGCCCGCTTTGGCAGCGTCATCATCGATTGCTCAACCATGGGCCGCATTGATCCCGCCGTTATCACTGCTCTGTTTGGTACGCAAGATACCAAGCGAGAGGGAAGTGTGGGTGTCATCGAAACGTTCTCGGGCGCAACGGCCATCAAGGCGGCCGATATCGCGGTCAAGACGGCCAACGTCCAGCTGTACGACCTGCGCGTGTCGCGCGGTATGGGTGGTAAGGGCGTGGTCATTCTCACGGGTCCCGTGGGCGACGTGACTGCCGCTGTGGACGCGGGTGCCGCACATGCGGAAGGACTGGGACTGCTTAACAGCAAGTCGGTCATTCCCGCACCCCACAAGGAGCTCTGGGAGCAGCTCTGATGCCCCTTTAAGAACAGGAGAGACTATTCATGGAACAAAATTCTTTGAATTTGAATGAACTGAATGATAAGCTGCGCATCGTGCAGGAGCTGGTGCCGGGTCGTCAGATCTCGCTGGCGCACATCATTGCCAACCCCGGCAAGCTGCTGTATCATAAGCTGGGACTTGACCCCGCGGTCGAGTATTCGCGCTCTGCCATTGGTGTTTTGACCATCTCGCCTCACGAGACGGCCATCATCGCGGCGGATATCGCGATGAAGTCGTCCGACGCTGAGCTGGGCTTTGTCGACCGTTTCAGCGGTACGCTCATCCTGACGGGCAGCGTGTCGGCGGTTGAGGCATCGTTCGAGGCCATCGCCAACTATGTGCGCGACAAGCTGGGCTTCACCGTTTGCAACATCACGCGGACGTAACGGTCGTGAAAAAGCTGATTTTAATGGGCCGAGTCGCCGCAGGCAAGACGACGCTGATGCAACGCCTCAAGGGCGAGCAGATCTCGTATTGCAAGACCCAGTACGTGTATTACACCGACACCATCATCGACACGCCCGGTGAATACACCGAAAACGGCGAGCTGGCCGCGGCGCTTGCGCTGTATACCTATGAAGCGGACATCGTCGGACTCCTGATCGCGTCCGACTATCCATACAATCCTTTTCCGCCCTGCTGTACCTCCTCGTGTAACCGCGAGGTCATTGGCATCGTGACGGGCATCGACAAGCTCGATGGCAACCCCGACCGCGTGGAAAGCTGGCTGCGACTTGCGGGCTGTAAGACCGTGTTTCGTATCAGCTCCTATACGGGCGAGGGCATTCGGGATATCATCGAGTACCTGGACGACGGAAAAGACAAATCCACGAAAGGAGAGACGGCATGAGCAAAACCAAAACGATCTGCTTTGCCAACAACAAGGGCGGTAGCGGTAAATCCACCACCTGCGCTAACGTCGCCTATCAGATGGCGCAGGAGGGCAAGAGAGTCCTCTTGATCGACGGCGATATGCAGCTCAACCTCACCCTTTCCTTCTTCCCCGAGGACGAGGCGCTGGGCTTCGTTCAAAGCGGTGACAATCTCTACACCGCCATCAAGGATCAAAAATCACTGGCAGGTTTTATCGTACATACCTCTTACGAGGGCGTGGATCTGATCCCCTCCTCGACACTCATGAGCTCGATCGAATACGAGCTGTTCACCAAGTGGCAGCGCGAATTCATCCTGCGCAAGTGTCTTGAGCCGGTCAAGGCTACGGGCACGTACGACTACATTCTCATCGACTCACCTCCCACGCTTGGTGGTTGGGTGATGAACATTATGTGCGCGTCGGACTATCTGGTCGTTCCTGTCGAGGCAAGCCCTTGGGGTTTGTTTGGACTTGCCAACATGTTCGATTTCGTCGGTCAGGTGCGGAGCATCGCTCCCACACTCAAGGTGCTTGGCGTGGCCATCACCAAGGCGGACGAGCGCAAAAACTACTTCCACCAGACGGTCGAAACGCTTCGCTCGCTGGAGGACGTCAAACTCTTTGAAACCTTTATCCGCATTGACAGCTCGATCGAATGGGCGCAAGATAACAGCAAGCCTGTCGGCGCCTACAAGAAGAGTTCACGTAGTGCGAAGGAATATGCACAATTAACAAAGGAGATTATCAACGATGTCAGTAGGTAAGAATAGCATTTCCCGTATTTCCGCAGGAACCGCACCCAAGAAGAAGGCCCCCGCTAAGAAGTCGCCTGAGCTGACTCCTGCTGTCGAGGAGGTCAAGGCTGAGGTCGCTGCTCCCGCGCCCGCAAAGAAGCCTGCCGCAAAGAAGGCCGCGCCCAAGAAGGCAAAGTCGGGTGGCTTCAAGATCTATCAGGTTACGGACGAGCTGCCCTACTACCTGCTGTGATCGCCCATGTTACGGTGTCTGTAATTAAATTTTCATAAATACATAGGAGAGAAAAATCATGTTAGTAACTTTGAATGATGTCCTGCCTCGCGCAAAAGCCGAGAAGTACGCTGTCGGTCTGTTCAACACGGTCGACCTGGAGATGGCCAAGGGCGTTATCGCTGCTGCTGAGGAGCTGCGCGCTCCCATCATCATCGGTACCGCAGAGGTCCTGACTCCCTTCGCATCCCTTGAGGATCTGTCTTCCTTCCTGATTCCTCTGGCAAAGAAGGCAACCATTCCGGTCGTATTGCACTTTGACCACGGCCTGAACCTGGATATGGTCAAGAAGGCTATCCGTCTGGGCTTCACCTCGGTTATGTACGACTGCTCCACCGACGACTACTACTCCAACATGGGTCGCGTTCGCTGCCTGACGCAGTACGCACACGAAAGAGGCGTAACCGTTGAGGCTGAGCTGGGTCACGTTGGTGCCAACGACGGTAGTGCCGAAAATCACGGCCCCGGCGACCACAGCATCTACACCGATCCCGCGCAGGCAAAGGAATACGCAGAGGCTACGGGCGTTGACGCACTGGCTGTTGCCATCGGTACCGCTCACGGCGCATACAAGTCCAAGCCCAAGCTCGACTTTGAGCGTCTGGAAACCATCGCAAGCATGGTTAAGTGCCCTCTGGTTCTGCACGGTGGTTCGGGTCTGTCCGACGACGACTTCAAGCAGTCTGTTGCCAAGGGTATTTCCAAGGTCAACATCTTTACCGATATCAACGCAGCGTTCGCAAAGACCGCAGCTGCGATGTACAAGCCCGGCATGGGTCAGACCGACCTGATGCCCGCCGTAAAGCAGGCCGTTAAGGAAGCAACGATGGAGAAGATCAAGCTGTTTGGCGCTGCCGGCAGATATTGATTGGAATAACAAAAAATCTCGACTCTTTTTTAGAGTCGAGATTTTTTTGTTGGGGGATCGTTTTATTTTCTTACGGATTCGTAGACGGACGCGCGTACAGCTGCGCGCCGCGCTGTGCGGATTTGTGCCTATTCTTTGCCTTGCCGCAAAGAATAGGCGAAGATATGGTGGGCTTTAGTAACAAAGATACTTCCAAAGTTTAGTTTGCCCACCTCGAAGAATTTTGCAAGCAAAATTCTTCCCATAGAAAATTAAATTTTATTCTGGGTCTAATACCCCTTGGAACCCCGTAGCGCGAAAAGTCGTTTCGCTGTCGCTTCACTCATTTTTTCGCGAAAAGATGCATCTTCAGCCTTTGCGAGCATGGCTTAAAGAAAGCCATGCTCACGGAAGTTGCACGCATGCGAAACAGCAAAAGATTTTGCTGTCTGCTACGCACCCCAGTTCAACTAACTTTTTAACAAAAACGATTTCGCTCCTTTTGCCTGCCGCGCGTGGTGGCAAGATGGCGAGAGTTGTATAAAAAGCCAATATGTTTTTCTCGTGAAGCACTTTGAAACGCGGCACGGAATGAAGAAAAAAGTGATAGCCTGCTTGCAGTAGCAACGAAATCTTTGGATTTCGTTGCGCAAAACACGCAGATGCGACAACGCCTTTTGGCAACCACCAAAAGATAGCCAAAGCAACAAGTCTTGCGGGGTGCCAAGGGGTATTAGACCCCTTGGTTCCTTTTCTTTCGCCATTTCTTTGTGGAATGACAAAGAAATGGCATCAAAGCCGGTACAGCAAACGCGCGCCGAAGGCGCAGGGTGAGCGTCAAAAGGAGAAGATGTAAAAGATTTCGTTATCCAATACTTTCCCTCAACGCTTTGATATACGACGGATCTGTCCCACAGCAACCGCCAAGATATTTCACCGGATATTCCAGCGCAGGGAGCACCTCACGGACAAACGCCGCCGCATCGTAGTCCGACACGGTTGATCCGTCCTCCGCCAGCTGCGGCAACCCCGCGTTGGGCTTGAACACCAAAGGAATGTCCGTTTGCTCGGCAAACGATGCGATCACAGGCAGAGCCTCGATAGGACCCAGCGAGCAGTTCATGCCGATGCCGTCGATGCCCAAGGGCGCAAGCTCCTCGATCACGCGACCGACCGTGTTGCCCATCATGGTGCGACCACGCTTGTCAAACGTCATCGTGCAGAGTACGGGTATTCCGTATTTCTTGGCCACCGTCGCCGCAACCCGCATCATTTCAACGTCCATGAAGGTTTCCAGCGCAATCAGATCCGCACCCGCCTTGGCACCCGCGCCGATCTGCTCTTCGTAGATGGCCTCGACCTCCTCTTCGGTCAAATCGCCAAACGGCTCCATCATCTCGGACAATGGTCCGATCGACAAAGAAACCAGAACGTCCGTTCCCGCCGTCGCCTCTTTTGCCAGCTCCACGCCGCGGCGGACAATGTCGCTCACTGCGTAGGCGCACGCGCGCTCAACTGAGGGGCGGTTGGCGCCAAACGTGTTGGCTTGCACCACCGCCGATCCCGCGGCAATATATTCCTTGGTCAGCTCGATCACCATGTCGGGCTGTTCGATATTATAAATCCAAACCGGCTTTTTTGCAAGTCCGCGCGCCTCTGCTTTATTCCAAAGGCCCGTGCCCATGGCGCCGTCAAGTAAAACGATATTGTTTCTGGTCATGAAAGTTTCCTCCTGCCCGCTTGCATTTTTTTACTGCTTTCATTATAATCGTTCGCCATTTGCTTGTAAAGACTTTTTTGAAATTTCGCATAAAAAGAATAAAAGACCGCCCGGAACTGGCAGTCTTTTACTCTCTTATGCCGCTATTTCTAGCGTGGAAACAATTATGCTTGTTAATAGTTTAGCACGGATTTCCAAATCTGTCAATAGTTTTTTGAAATTTTTTTTATTTTTTTGCTAAATTTTTTTCGCGCTGAAAAAAAGCGGAATTTTTCGAGCAAAATCAACGAAATGAGAGGGTTAGCCGCGCGAAAAAGTGCAGGACGGTCCAAAAAACTCTTGCTTTTTTCGCAGGGGCAGGGTATAATAATAACAACCGATCTCAAGGAGGTTGCCAAATAATGAAAAAACTTATGCGCGCACTGGCGTGGATGCTTGTCCTTGCTTTGCTTATCGCGCTGTGCGCCTGCAATCGCCCTCAGCCCCCTGCGCTGAAGGATATATACGACGTTGCTGTCGATCTGATCGAGCGCTCGTACGCCGTCAATGATCTTGTGTTTGGCTACGGTCTGCCCGTCTGGCAGGCGGATTCCGAATACGCGGCTACGCATTACATCTATAATAAAACGCCCATCTACGAAAACGTGACCGAATACGCAAGTGTTTCGACGATCGCACAGATCAAGACGATGATGGGCAAGGTCTATTCCGCCGATTATCTGGAATCGTTGTTTTCGACCATGTTCGATGGCTACGCCTACGAGGAGGGTGTGATGGCAGCACAGATTTCGGAGGATTCCAAGGGTCTTTACCAGCACCGTAGATATTCGCCGTTGATCACCAACCAACGCATTTACGATTATTCTACCATGCGCGTTGTGAACGGCGACGATCGGACGGCCGTGATCCGTTTGGATTCGCATCTGGAAAATGAAACGACCACGTTGGTCGTTGAGCTTGTTTTGGTGCTTGAGGACGGGACGTGGAAGCTGGATACCCCGACATATTAATAAAAAATTGCCCTGCGGACGAGCGCCCGCAGGGCATTCGTTATGTAGCCGCCGAGTACAAATCTTTATAGGGTGACGAGGCGTTCGTATGAAGGCACCGAACGCCGCCGTCACGGTCCCCCGACCGTGTTGCGCTCCCACTCGGCGGAGGCGATTATTTCAAGCAAAGAATCTCGACGAACAAAAGGATCAAGCCGAAGAAGATGCCGCTTCCGATGGTGATCAGACCCTGCTCGATGCCGCCGATCAGGCCGATAAAGCCGATGGCGCAACCAACGACAAGCGTGTAGCGAAGCACGCGACGAACGGTGCGATCGCGCATGACGCCGGCCAGCGCGCACAGCAGTGCGTACACCACGTCCAAAAAGCGATCCAGACGTGAGGAGGCGGGACGAGTGGTAGTGCGAACAGAGTATTCATGACCTCTTGTATAGTAACCGTTCATATGTATTCTCCTTTCGGATGTGGAGTTGATTTTCAACAAAATTCCGGAAGCACCCCGATTTTTTGTCAATTTCGGTCAATTTTTTCCTTTTTCGGAACCGGTGTAATGAATTATAGCACCATTTTTGGAATTTGTCAATACCTTTTTTCTTATTTTAGAAAAAAAATTCAAAAAGCTCTTTACAAAACGGAAAAAACATGGTATAATAATGCCAATCAAGGAAAAATTGTTGCGGAATACGTCGAAACGGAGGCAATTATGTCACAAGCAACTTCTTATATTGAAAGAATCAAACAGCTCAAGAGTGAGAAAAAGATCACCAACGACCAGCTCGCCGACATGACGGGCATTCCTCTTGGTACGCTGAGTAAGATCCTCGCAGGAATCAGCGACTCGCCCAAGCTGGTCAATATTGTCGCCATCGCGCAGGCGCTAGGCTGTTCGCTGGACTATCTGATCAGCGGCAACCCCGAAAACACCAATAATTACACGCTGTCCGCACAGGAGATCCGCATGGTCGAGACCTTCCGCCAGCTGGATGCGCACGGCAAGGAGCTGACGCTGCTGGTTCTTGAGAAGGAGAAGGAGCGTGCCTTGGGCGCTGAGACGGAGGTCGTCGCGCGTCCCGAGCGTGCCCGCGTGCTGAGTCAGCCCTCGCTGCGTACCCCCTCGGTCAGTGCGTCGGGCCTTGGCAAGCGAACCATTTGTCTGTATGACATGCCCGTATCCGCCGGTCTTGGCATTGATCTGAGCGACGTGATGGAGAGCGAGATCCGCATCCCTGACAACGCCAAAACGCAGGATGCTGATTATGCGCTTCGCATCAGCGGCAACAGCATGGAGCCCAAGTTCCACGAGGGCGATATTTTGCTGATTCAGAATTGCGACTCGGTCGAGGTTGGCGAGCTGGGTATTTTCGTGCTGGATGGAGAGGGATATTTCAAGAAGTTTGACGGCGACAAGCTGCTCTCACTCAATCCGATCTACGCCCCCATTCCGCTCAAGGATTTTTCCGATATTCAATGCGTGGGTAGGGTCATTGGTAAGATGTATAGAAAATAAGATGAACAAAAAAGAAGGCTATTAGGCTCCTTCTCATAAGGAAGTTTACCGTAGGGGCGACCATTGGTCGCCCGCAAACAACCGCAAAACCAAAACGGGCGACCAATGGTCGCCCCTACAAACAAATTTCGGCAGAGAACTTGTTTTCTCTGCCGATTTGTGTTATAATGGAGCTAACGAAAAGCCTCCCTCTGAGAGGGAGGTGGCACGCGTAACGTGACGGAAGGAGCCTGCGTGACTTTAGGATTGTAGTATCTTTCTTGTTACGCACTCTCCCTCAGTCAGCTTCGCTGACAGCTCCCTCCCGGAGGGAGCCTTTGAACGCAATCGTACATCTCCAAAGGGGTATGGGCTTTGCCCGATGCATTTGTAATACAAATGCGAAACTGGCGAAATAACAGAACGATAAATAAGAATTTGACGAAATAACAGAACGATAAATAAGAATTTGACGAAATAACAGAACGATAAATAAGAATTTGACGAGGTGACTGAGATGATAGA
>JAZLDE010000177.1:0-18152 GCA_045614625.1 Eubacteriales bacterium | reverse complement strand
ACTGCTTGCTCCCAAGGCTGACTTCCAGAGGAAGAATTTTGATCTGATAACGCTCAATCAATTCCGGACTAAGATCACACGTGCTGTCACTGGCGATAATAACATGCTTACTCATAATCGTTTTACCTTCTCTTTCTTTAGTCAAAATATAAATTATAGTTAACTTGGATCATTATGTGAACGCTTCCTTTTCCCATTCCGATACGCGGGTCGTTACCTCATCCGCCCGGAGGCGGTCAGTAGCATAAGAACGGCGTAAAAGCTCGGCCGGGATACAGTCATCATACTTTTCAAAAACGGGAATCTCACCATGTTCCATCAAAGCATCGCAGTCAATTCCCTGCGCTCTGACTTTATCAGCAAGTCGGGACAGCCATTCGTTACCGTCTTGAGTGTCTAACTTAAAGGTCATATAGTTGCATCCTTCAAATTCGATAGACGAAACTCCCAACTCGTTGGCATACTTTTTCAGATATTTGCGGCAGGTGCGGAACGATCGCGTTCCAAGCCATGGGAACAGGCACCAGTTGAATCCGCCAAGGTGAATCAAAGAATGCTCCAGCATTCCCGTATTACGAGCCACGTGACGGGCGTTTTGAAGCCTCTGGACGGCGTTTTCCTTGAGATAGGGGTAAATGGTATCCTCCTGCAAAACGCGGCGCATACGCTCTTGTATCTTGGTGTGGATTTCACCGAAATCTCCCGGCCAGGAAACCTCCATCTTGCCGAGAACGCTCTTGACGTATATGAGCTTTCGTGCGATATCTAACTCCTCGACCTCCCAGACGCGTCCCGCCAGTGCAAATCGGTCGCCAACCGGTGGCGGTGTAGTGATCGTACCGATCTCATCAGAGCCGCAACGGACAGTATAATCCTCGCTGTCCTTAAACACAGCGTAGAATTTAAAGCTCTTGATTAACCGTTCACCTTTCATGCCAACAATCAGACCCTTTTCCTCGGTCAGCTCAAGGTATTCTTGCTGAACCATAGAAACGATCAGCGTGCGATAATCCTCGCGGCTGACCGCATGAAACGGCGGCAAGGACAAGACGCGCTCAGCCAGCATTTTGGGTGATAATTCACCCGAAGCGGCCAAAATACTGAGCGTTTGATGGAACAGCAAGCTCATAGGCATGCGACGGATATTGGGCGGTTCGATGAAACGCTCTTCAATATACAGCTGCACGATCGCGATCGCACGTAGAAGCTCCCACGGCATCAGCTGTGGTAGCGGTGTATTGGGCAGCGGATCCTCCTCGCGGAACACCATCATCATCTCAGGCGGCTGTCCGCGGCGTCCGGAACGCCCCAGACGCTGCAAAAACGACGACACCGAGTGAGGCGATTCGCTTTGCATGACTCGCTCAAGGCGGCCGATATCGATACCGAGCTCCATGGTTACCGTGGCGCAGGTAACGACCATGCTGTCCTCGTCCTTCATTTTGGTTTCTGCTTCTTCACGAATGGCTGCAGAAAGATTGCCGTGGTGGATAAGGAAAACGTCCTGATCCCCACGCTGTGCCGCTATCTGACGTAAGGTCGCAGTCAGATATTCAGTTTCCTCGCGCGAGTTAGAAAAAACAAGTGATTTACGATCCTTCACGCAATCATACATATATTCATATCCTGCGTCAAGCGTTGCCGTGACGGTTTTCTGTCCATCGTCAGGCGGCTGTTTTCTTGCTTTTTCCGTTTGATCCTCTTTGAGATTTTGAATATAGAAATGCTCCATTCCCAAGCGCCAGCGGTTTTTTCCTTCGGGAAAAACCGGAACATCAACCGCGATGGCGGAACCACCTGCCAGCCAGGTAGCGGCTAGACCTGCGTCACCAACGGTAGCCGATAGACCGATACGACGCGGCTCATGACCGATCAGGCGAGACAACCTTGTCAGCTGGCAAATGATCTGATTGCCACGATCCGAGCCCGTCAGCGTGTGGATCTCGTCCACAACGATATAGCGAAGATCGGCAAACAAGCG
Source organism: Eubacteriales bacterium (assembly GCA_045614625.1). Lineage (GTDB taxonomy): Bacteria > Bacillota > Clostridia > Oscillospirales > CAG-272 > SIG644. The sequence continues at coordinate 16,171 of JAZLDE010000177.1, read as the reverse complement.
AACGATGTCGTTGGATCGATTCATCAGCATGGATTCAAGCGATTCTGGCGTGATCTGCAAAATGCCGCGAGGCTTTTCGAGCAGCTTTCGCTTATGCGAGGCCGCAACATCGCCGTGCCAGTGGGTAACGGCAATGCCCGATTCGTCCAGTAGCTCTTCCATACGACCGAACTGATCATTGATCAGGCTCTTGAGCGGCGCGATATAAAGCGCACCGATACTGTTGGGGGGATCTTGCCACAGATCAGCCAGAATGGGAAAGAAAACGGCCTCGGTTTTACCGCTTGCGGTAGACGACGTCAACAGCAAATGATGATCACTCTCGAACAGCGTTTTCGCCGCCGCGATCTGTACGCCACGTAATGATTCCCAGGAATGACGATAGATAAATTCACGTATGAAGTCGGGAAAGCGTTCAAAAATCAGATCCGCTTCCCTTTCGGCTCCGTTTTGTTGCATACGTTCAGAAGCCTCCTTCCGTTAAAAATCAATATCCTCCGGTTTGAAATTAACCGCAGAGGGCTCGCGATTGGTAGTCTCGGCAATCTGTTCTTCTGCCTCCTCTGCGGCGCGACGATCGGTTTTAAGTGTGACGGCGCTGCCAAGAACACTCTCAAAGGTCGCGTCGGAATTTTGCATCAAAATGTGCAGTACGGTCATATAGTCGCGCAGCATTTCACGCGGTGTGATCATGCTGTCCGCTCCTGCACGTGAAAGACAGAGCTGCAAAAATTGCTGCATCTGATCCATCGTAATGCGAGGCTCCCAGTTGTAATTTTGGGCATGCAGATTAGTGATGCGAACGATCAGCGCGAGCAATTCGTCATCGCTCAGACGGCGAAGACGAATGACGGGACCAATCAGATTTTTATATCCTTCTGCCGAAAAGCGGCTGTCGCAAAGGCGGCTTCGTAAGGCCTCGTAGCTGAAAAGGCCTCTGCGGGTATCCTCCAAAAACTGAGGCGTACCGCCAAGGATCAGCTCAAGCCCGGGGGCTCTTCCCTGCAGTGTGTCGTTGAACATAGCGAGGATCTTCTCATAGTTATTCTCGCGGCTGACGCGATGAACGATCTTATAAAGATTAACACATTCATCAATGAAAACGACCATACCGCGATAGCCCATCAAACGGACAAGTGCCGCCCAGAGCTTGAGAAAATCATACCAGTTGTCATCATCGATAATGATGGATACGTGGAATCCAAGGGCTGCACGAGCCTCGGTCTTGTTGGAAAATTCGCCACGAAGCCAACGCAAACAAGCACTTTTCTTTTGCTCGGCCGCTAACTCATCGCCCTCATTCCAAGCGTCAAAATATGCGGTGATCACCTTGGAAAAATCAAATCCGCCTACGAAAAACTCGACCTCTCTCAGCTTTTCAAACACCAGCGCGCGCAGCTTTTCAGAAAACTCGGACATATCGGGCGAAAAACCGCGTTCCATCACCTCAGCCTGCAACGTAGTCAGCCAACGTGCCAAAATTTTGGGCAACGCCGCACCGTCGGGCGAAGCCTTGGATGCAAGATTTTTCATCAGCTCGCGATAGGTTGCAACGCCGCTGCCGCCGCTACCGTACAATCTTCGCTCGGGCGAAAGATCTACGTCTGCGGTCACGAAATCGCGCTCAAGCGCGTAGCCGCGGACGAGCTGGATCAAAAAGCTCTTACCGCTACCGTAGCGGCCAACCAAAAAACGCATACCGCCGCCACCTTCGCTGACAAGCTCAAGGTCGGACAAAAAGGCGTTGATTTCGTCCGTGCGGCCAATGGCCATATATGGAGCACCAGCGCGCGGCACAACACCCGCGGAAACGGATGCAAGCAACGAAGTCAAAATACGCTTGGGTACCTGTTGTTTACGCTCGGTTATAGACATAGCCAAGCCTCCTTTACTTTAATCATGTTACGGTTTCAGCAACGAAGCAATCTCTTCTTTGTAGTCCTCGATAATGGCGTAGCCACCGTGCTCGTTTTCTTCGATCAAAATATCGCCAAACACATCCGATGTCAGTGTGTTGATCTCTTCGATTAGCGCGTCTGGCAATTTGCCTAGCTGTCGCGCGATTTCCTTTACCAGGGCCATGTCCTGACGGTCAATGGCACAAAGCAATGCTGCATATGGCTTTAGTGCGACAACAAGATCTGTATCCTCTTGAGCAATCTCTGCCTCCTGCGGCGGTTCTTGCTCGACGATGATCGCCCCAGGCTGTGGCTCTTCAAAGGCTTCCACCAGTTGCCGAGTCACGTCCCATGAAGATTGCTCGATCTCTTCAGCATGGCTGAGTGAAAGCTCTGTCGTGGGCAGGTCATACAGCGCCTCGTATGCAGGGCGTTCTTCAATAATGGGCTTTCTTTTGGACGGAAAAGCTTGAGCAAAGTAATGGTCTAAAATAACTTTGACCTTGTCGGGCAAAGCATAAACGCTAAGCTTCGATTTCATACCAAATAAACCACGTAATTTATTCTCGGTATATTTGATAATATCCGTAATCAAAAATCGCAATTCATGTGAGCGATTAAATGAGCAGTAATCCACCTCAATACGCCGCTTCATTCGCCCCGAGCAAAGCGCACCGATAAAACTGTCGCGGCTCAAGGTGGCCTTTTGCATTTTGGTTGCGGCAAAAGATGCGTTTTGCTCTTCAAGTGCCTGCACGGCAACCGAAATAGCAGCAGGAATGTGCTCGTTCATCGCATTTCGCTGTGCGGAGCCCGCAAGATAAAGCTTGCTTTTTCGATAATTATAATTGGTGCAAAACGTCAGATAGATTTGTGCGTCCTGCGTCGTATCGTCGCCCGTGGGACATGCGTAAAACTCCTTGAACGAGCTATTATCCGCGATAATGGGCAACACGTCCGCCAATATATGCGCAGGCGGTGCGAGGCGATGGATCAAGCTATAGTCGCAGATCCAATCAGCCAGATACCGATTGAGAAGCGGATATGTCTGGCGATAGCGTCTCCATATCTCGCACATCAGGCGCTGCCCGTCGGCAGGCTCAATTCGATCGGTCAGATTGATAATCTCAAACAAATACAAGAAAATATAGCTGTAATCCGTCTCGGGATATTCGCCCTCTCGGATGCAATCGCGCCAGTGCAGATACCAATCCAGCTGCGCACGGTTCATCTGGTCATACTGGGGCATATATGAGAAAAACGGAACCGGATCACAAGGCGCACCGTGACGCTCATAAAGTAAGTTCGCCATGGCACAAAAACGCTCGTAAAAGCCAAAATTACTGCGCCAAGGATAGATTCTAACCTCGCTGATGAGCGGATGGCGCGGCTGATAGCGCAACTGCGGAGCGAGCGGCAACGGCTTCTTGATCGCGGCACTCGGCTGTGATTGTAATCTTGCCGAAGGAATCTTTTCCTCGGCAGGTACGCTTACGTTTTCTTGCTTAACGGGAGGCTCAAACTCGATTTCCGTCGCTTCGGTATTGGCACGCGATGGCGAAAAAGCGGGGCTTACCGTCTTTTTTTGAGGAAGCAGGCTTTCAATATCCCAAAAATCATCCAGCTCACTTGCTGGCTTTTTTGCGTTCTTATCGTTGTTCATAGCCGAGCCTCCTTCCCTGTTTGTATCTATAAATTATATCACAGAAATATAGAGTTGTCAATTCTTTTTCGACTTTATTCCGTTCGTTTGAAGTTCAAAAAAGAGTCTCTGAAAAAATTGCCGTTTTCTCTTGCAATTCGGGGCGATATCGTCTATAATATACTCATATCGGAAATGAGGTGATATTTTGACTAATCAGAACAATGAAAACATCAACCTTACCGAGGAGCAATCCGTCGGTGCCGAGCAGGTTTTAAGTGAGATTTACGATGCTCTCAAGGAAAAAGGCTATAATCCCGTCATGCAAATCGTCGGCTACCTGCTTACCGAGGATCCAACCTATATCACCAATTACAATCACGCGCGTGCGCTAATCTGCAAGGTAGACCGTGACGAGCTCCTTGGTGAGATCGTTCGCTTTTACTTTGAAGAAAAGCACAAAAACGATGCTACAACGGAGGATTGATACGTGCCGTCCGTTCGTTTGATTGACTTGAAAACCGGCCTTCCCGTTGATTTTCCTATACCGAGTAATTTTGTCTTGGCTCTTGGAAACTTTGATGGTGTTCACCTTGCACATCGGGCTTTGCTGACTGCTACGGTTGAAAAGGCCGCAAGCTTGGATGCGTGTCTTAGCGCCGTCTTTTGCTTTGACCCGCCGTCCTCGGACTATCTAGCTCGAAGTGGTGGTGAGCATTTGTCCACGTTGCAAGAAAAGCTCGACATTTTCGCTACGTGCGGCATAGAGTATGCTTTTTTGGCTGACTTTCCCTCTTTGCGAGATATGACCGCCGAGCAGTTTATTCAGCAAATATTACGAAAGATGTGCCGCGCAAAGGCCGTTGTCTGCGGCTTTAATTTCCGCTTTGGACAAGGTGGAAAAGGTGATGCGGCCATGCTTACAGAAGCATTTGGAACGAATTACACCGAGATCATTGCCCCTTATTCAGTTCAACTGCCCAACCAAACGGAAGCTACCGTCGTTAGCTCCACCCAAATTCGAACAGCATTGCGTCAAGGAGAGGTTGAGGCGGCCCGGCTGATGTTGGGACAACCCTATGCCATTACCGCCTCTGTCGTTCACGGCAAGCAGCTCGGGCGTAAGCTTGGCATCCCTACCATCAATCAATATGCCCCGGAAGGCAAGCTGTTACCAGCCGCAGGAATTTATATCACCCGCGCAAAGATTGGTGAAAGATGGTTCGGTGGCGTCTCTAACGTAGGCGTTCATCCCACGGTAGACAAGCAAGCTGCGCTCAACTGCGAAACGCATCTTCTCGGCTTTGACGACGACATCTACGACCGCGTCGTAACGATTGAATTTATCCGGCGCCTGCGTGATGAAAAACGATTTGATACGGTAGAAGAATTGCGCAATACCATTGCGAGCGACGTCCAAAAAGCAAAAGAATATTTTAACTAATAAAATTCAAAGGAACGATTTGATTCGTTCCTTTTTCTTTGTCCCAATTCAAAAACGTACCACATATACTGGCATAAATCAAATCAGGAGGATGACGTATGAACGAAACAAATCAACCGCCCATCAGCGGAACGGGCTACCTCATTGTTCGGGTAAGTACTGCGCTTGGGGCAATCCCCGTGGATGGCGCGACGGTCACGGTGCGAAGCCATCTTATCTCCGCTACTCCGGGCACAGATCGCGGTTCGATCATTCGAGTATTAAGCAGCAACCGCGACGGGAATACACCTCGTATAGCGCTGAACGCCCCGGCGCGCGCCAACAGCACCTCCCCAGGGAACGGAATTCCCTATGCTACGTACAACATCGACGTCGAAGCCGATGGCTTTTACAGCCAGTATTTCAGCAACGTTCCCGTATACGATGGCGTTACCTCGATTCAACCGGCAACGCTAGCACCGTTGGCACAAAACCCTAACCTTGACCGTATTACGGACGGGGATCGCTATTTTGATGAAAACGTCAATCCCGAGCTGCGCCCACACTCACCGCAGACCTGATTGGCAGAAAGGATGACATATGCCCGCAGATCTTCCGTTTATTCCCGATTTTATTACGGTGCATCTCGGTGCACTAAATGACGACACAGCCCCCAACGTAACGCTGCCATTTATTGACTATATCAAAAACGTAGCGTCCAGCGAAATCTATCCGACTTGGCCGGAAAATGCGCTTCGCGCCAACATTTACGCCCAGATCTCCTTCGCACTCAACCGCGTCTATACAGAGTACTACCGATCGCGCGGCTATCCCTTTGATATCACCTCATCCACCGCGTACGATCAATATTTTGTCAACGGACGTGATATTTTCGAGAATATCGACCGTATCGTATCCGAAATATTCAATTCCTACTTACGCCGCCCCGGAAGCGTTGAGCCCTTGTTTGCCCAATATTGCGACGGCATCAACGTCACTTGCCCCGGCAGTCTTTCTCAATGGGGAAGCGTCACGTTGGCTAATCAAAATCTTACTCCCTATGAGATCTTGCAAAATTACTACGGAGAAAATCTGGAGATTGTTACCGACGTACCCGTAGGGAGCGTAGAGGCGTCGGTCCCCCCCGTTCTGCTTCGTTTGGGCAGCTCGAGCGATGACGTCCGCACCATTCAGATCCGCCTCAATCGAATTTCCAACAACTTCCCGTCCATCCCCAAAATCGTAGAAACCGACGGCATATTTCTTGAAGATACAGAGAATGCCGTACGGCAATTTCAAGAAATCTTCAACCTCGCCCCAGACGGTGTTGTCGGTCGCGCAACGTGGTATGCGATCGAGCGCATCTACAGCAGCGTCAAGCGCCTCAACGAACTTAATTCCGAGGGAATTTCGCTCCAGGAGGTCACCAAGCAATATCCCGAGGTTCTCCGCTTGGGATCAACAGGCATCGGCGTGAGCAACCTGCAGTATTTTATCGACTATCTTTCTGCCTTCTACGACAGTATTCCCCCGCTGAACATAGACGGTAGCTTTGGCCCCTCGACCGAGCAGGCGGTCAAGGACGCGCAACGCACCTTCGGTCTGGAGGCAGACGGTGTGGTGGGTGAGCTAACTTGGGACGCCATTTACAACGCCTATCTTGGTATCATAGAGAGTATTCCCATCCGTTACACAGAGGGAAACGTCCTTCCCTATCCCGGTTATTTGTTGCGTCTCGGCGCGGAATCCGAAGTTGTCCGCGTGTTGCAGGAGTATTTAAACTACGTTTCTATTTCCTTTCCGGAAATCCCGGGCGTCAATCCCACAGGGTACTTCGGCAATCGCACACAGGAAGCAGTAATCGCATTTCAAACGCTGATCGGATTGCCGGCCAACGGTGTCGTAGGCGCGCTGACGTGGAACGCCTTAACCGATTTATACAGCGATCTTTATAACGGCAACCGTGTCAATGAGGGACAATACCCTGGCTACGAGCTGGGAGCCACATAAGCGAGGAGGATGATCATGCCACAAGAAAACAATGAGCGCGAATATATTTTGAATCTTCAACGCTACCTGCGTCAACTTTCCGTTACGGAGCCATCGCTCAAAGCGCCTCCACTGGATGGGATTTACGATACTGCAACGCAGGATGCCGTGCGAACGTATCAGCAACTGCGTGGCTTTTCTCCGACCGGGCGAGTGGATATTGAAACGTGGACGAGACTATACGAGGATTATCTGGCATCGCTGAATCAGCAAGCCCGTTCCGAGGGATTTTTCCTCTTTCCCGATGGCCCGAATCATTTTGCTATCTATCCGGATGACGAGGATTTTCTTGTCACGATCGTTCAGTATATCCTGAATGAATTGCGCATTGCTTACGACGACATTCCGCAAAATAGTCAATCCGGCATTTACGATGCCCAAACGCGTCAAGGCGTTTTGACGTTTCAAAGGCGCCTGGGATTGGCGGAAAACGACCGAGTTGACCGTGCAACGTGGAATGCATTGATACGGGAGCATAACCGATTATTAAATGAAATTGAGCAGTGATACCTCTTGTTTGGCATAACCGTGCGCTGCTTTGTCTAAAATAGTTACGAAACAAACGGACGCACGTCCAAAATATAAAGAGGTGTACGCATATGATCAACCATCTGACACCCAAAGCAGAAGCTGTACTCAATCTCTCCTTGGAGGTCGCAAGGGGATTGGGACATACGTATATCGGCTCGGAGCACCTGCTGATTGCCCTTTGCGAGATTGAAGACTCGATCGCCGGTAAGATATTGGAGTCGCGCAACGTTCAAGCACAAGCATTGCGTTCGGCTGTCGTTGAGGCAACGGGTGTCGGTGCACGAACCAATCTCACGCCCGCCGATATGACGCCCCGTGTGAGAAAGATCATCGAGGGCGCGGCGGTTGAAGCGATGAAGGCAGGACAAACACGCATTGGAAGTGAGCATCTGCTCTTGTCTTTGCTAAATGAGCGCTCCTCAGTAGCAGTTCATTTTCTCGAGGGAATACAGATTCCCATTGGCGAATTAAAGGCAGACGTGCAAAGCTTTTTGAGTCTTTCCGGCAAAGCACAAAGCGCCGCGCTGACAGCGCAAGACAGCAAACTGCCCGACGCAAAAAGGGCCAAGGCCCCCACCCTTCATTCCTACGGCAAAGACCTGACGGAGCTTGCCGAAAAAGGCAAACTGGACCCTATGATCGGGCGCGAAGAAGAGGTCGAGCGCTTGATTCAGATCCTATCGCGGCGACAAAAAAACAATCCCTGCTTGATCGGTGAGCCTGGTGTTGGTAAAACGGCGGTGGTTGAGGGGCTGGCCAATATGATCGTCTCAGGACAAGTGCCGTCGCATCTGAAATCCAAGCGTCTGATCTCGCTCGACATGGCAGGTATGCTCGCAGGTGCAAAATATCGAGGAGAATTTGAGGAACGATTCAAAAACATCCTGAGCGAGATCGCACAAAATCCAGATAACATTTTGTTCATTGATGAAATCCACACCATCGTCGGTGCGGGGGCGGCCGAGGGCGCGATCGATGCGGCCAATATCATCAAGCCTGCGCTTGCACGCGGGGAGATGCAGGTCATTGGCGCAACGACCATTTCCGAATACCGTCGGTATATTGAAAAGGATGCCGCACTGGAACGCCGCTTTCAGCCCATCATGGTGGGGCAACCGTCAAAGGCAGAAAGCATTTTGATCCTTATGGGATTGCGCGACAAATACGAGGCACATCATCGTATCAAGATCAGCGACGAAGCCATTCGCAGTGCCGTTGAGCTTTCGGTACGTTATCTTCCCGACCGTTTTCTCCCCGATAAGGCGCTCGATCTTTTGGACGAGGCCGCTTCGCGCTTGCGTATCATTGTCGAGCAAAAGCCGGAAGATTGGTTGTTACTCGAACAAAAGATGAAAGAAGTGTGCGAGCAAAAGGAGCAAGCCATCATCGCGCAGGATTTTGAGCAAGCTGCAGCGCTTCGTGACGTCTATCACAAGTATGAGTCACAGCTTGAAACGCTAAAGCAAGACGCGCAAAATGGCCTCAACGGCGTACAGCGAACATTAAGCGCGACCGATATTGCTGACGTCGTCACTCAATGGACGGGGATCCCCGTATCCGATCTAATAAGCGAAGAAGGAGAGAAACTACTCTCTCTTGAAGACCAGCTTGCCCGTCGCGTCGTCGGTCAAAAGGAGGCCATTCGCACTTTATGCGAGGCCATACGGAGAAGCCGCACAGGGCTTAAAGACCCCAACCGCCCTATCGGCAGCTTTTTATTTCTCGGCTCGAGCGGTGTTGGTAAAACAGAGCTGTCGTTGGCACTTTCCGCCGCTCTGTTTGGAACGGAAAATGCACTAATCCGACTTGACATGTCCGAGTATATGGAGAAGCACAGTGTTTCCCGCATGATCGGTTCCCCGCCCGGCTACGTTGGCTTTGAAGAAGGCGGTCAGCTGACCGAAAAGATCCGCCGTCGCCCATATTCGGTTGTTTTGTTCGATGAAATAGAAAAAGCGCATCCTGATATTTACAATCTTTTATTGCAAATATTGGAGGACGGCTGTCTGACCGATTCGCAAGGCCGACGCGTTGATTTTCGCAACACGGTTCTGATTCTTACTTCAAATGTAGGATCTTCCGCTGACGGCAAGACTCGCTCGCTTGGCTTTTCACCGCTGTCCGAGGCCCAATCAAAGCAAGCCGCGGAAGAAGAACGACGGCAAGCGGAACTGAGAAAAACCTTCCGTCCTGAATTTTTGAACCGCATGGATGCGATCTTGACCTTTTCCTCGCTTGGACCTGAAGAACTGTATGGTATCACACGGTGCTTGCTTGAAAAATGTCGGGAGCGTCTTCTTGATATGGGAATTTCGCTTTCGTATGAGGAGAGCGTGGTCGAGCATCTTTCTGCTGCTGCGAGCGATCCTGCACTTGGCGCACGCCCGTTGCGCCGCGAGGTAACGCAACAGATCGAAAACATGCTGGCAACCGAAATACTCAAAGGCAACTTGCAAACAGGCGATCACGTAACGATCGTATGGCAAGACGATCAATATCAATGCAACGTCAACAAAAAGAAAGAAAGCCTTGACTGATCAAGGCTTTCTTTCTTACTTTTTATTGTTGGGTTTGGCATCAAAAAACTTAACGAATCTCTTATCCTTAAGGCCGAAATAGTAGCCGAGCGAGGACATCAGAATGGCAGGTGTTGTAATCAGAAAATACATATACCACAAGCGATGCAAGCGCATCAAGCCTTCCGCTCCCATATCTACCTCCAAGGCCAGTACACCGGAAAACATACCCTGAATGAACATAGCGATGGTTCCGCACAGCGTGCCAAAGGAGACCATGGCGTCAGAGCCCTGGAACCAGGAGCCCAGCGAAAAGCCAAGAGCCAGCAAAAAGTTCAAACTGTTGGCGAGAAGACCGATGTAAAGTCCCGTCAGCGGTTGGTTGGGCTTGTGTCCGTACTGCACAGGAATGTGATCCTTGCTGCCCAGATCCCATGCGGACGTGTAGATCAAAAACATATAAAACAAAATGGCAAAAATACTGCAAGCCAACTGCAAGGCATCGTTTTTCGCCAATTCGCAAGCCAGCGACAAAACAAGTCCAAAGATCGAAATAGCGACCTGCGTCACCAGAAATTTTACCGCTTCATAGGAGCGATTCTTAAAGAAATCAGCCATAATCTATATACCTCTAAACTGCCCAATGGGCACGTGTAATTATCAATACAAATATTATATATAAAAATGCTTCCCTTTGCAACCATGTTAGCAAATTGTTTACATTTTATCCACTAAAATATCAAGAACTCTTGCCATCAGGTCGGAATTATGATATAATTAAACTAGAATCAACATCGAAAAGAGGTGGTACCTTTGGCAAATGAAATCTCGGTTGCGGAATTCTCTGATATCGTACAGGAATTCGCGTCCTACAAGCTCGGTATTCAAGGCTGCTCCTCCAAAACGGTGGACGAATATCTGCTGGATCTTCGTACCTTTTTCCGTTTTCTTCTGGCTAAGGAACGCGGTATTGATTATGAATCGGATGAATTTCTTGAAATCGACGTGCGCGTTGTGGATCTTAAGCGCATTTCCGCTATCACGACAGCGCAGATCTACGATTTTTTGATGTACACAGGAAACATTCGCGGCAATCAATCCTCTGCCAAGGCGCGCAAGCTCTCTTCCATCAAGGGTCTGTTCAAATATCTGGTCAATAAGCGCAACTATCTTGACGTCAATCCCGCACAAAATATTGAAACGCCAAAATCAAAAAAAGCGCTTCCTAAATTTTTGACGCTGGAAGAAAGCATTGCCCTTCTTGATTGCGTGCGAAACGATGTTGAGTCCAAAAACCGCGTACGCGACTACGCGATGCTGACCTTGTTTTTGAACTGCGGCATGCGTGTGTCTGAGCTTGTCGGCATCAAGCTGACAGACATGGATCCTGATCTTCGTTCCCTTCGCGTAGTCGGTAAAGGTAATAAAGAACGCATTATCTACTTAAACCAAGCCTGCCGTACCGCGCTTTCCCAACTGATCGAAGAACGCTGCGGCCCTAAATATGCAAGTGTTAAGAGTAAGGCACTATTCCTCAGCAACCGAGAGCAAAGCATCAGCGTAAAGACGGTACAGCATATCGTTTACAAATATTTGGCTATGGCGGGCTTGGAAGCCAAGCACTATTCCGTTCACAAGCTGCGCCATACGGCCGCCACATTGATGTATCAATCAGGTCAAGTAGACGTTCGTGTGCTTAAGGATATTCTTGGTCACGAGCAGCTCAACACCACCCAAATCTACACCCACGTCAGTGACGCTCATATGCAAGAAGCGATGCAAAAGAATCCTCTGTCCACGGTCTCAAAACCGATTCAAAAAAAGAAAAAGGCCAAAGATGAAGAGACAGATGACAATAACAAAGAGTAACATACCACGAAAGGATACGTTATGAAGGCAATATGGGCAAAAAGTATTCGAACAAAGCTTAACCACACCATAGCGTTCGTCTATAAGACAACACCCCAAAAGAATGAGACGATCCAAATTGCTGCCGCCAGTCTTTATCGCTTTCTGGTGAACGGTGATTTGGTAGGCTACGGCCCCGCCCGTGCACCGCACGGATACGCACGAGTGGATGAATACGACTTGTCCGATTACGCGGGCAAGCCCGTCGTTCTTGCGGTTGAGGTATTTGCAAGTAACGTCAATACGTATTATATCATTGACCAGCCTCCCTTCTTTTCCGCTGAAATCATTCGCGATAGCACAATCGTAGCCCAAGCAACGGATTTCAGTGCATATCTTATGACTGACCGCGTCTCGGCCAGCCAACGATTCAGCTTTCAACGTGCGTTTGTCGAGTCGTACCGTATGAATCGCTGCCGCCAATTTTTTTATCACGGTAATTTTTCTCTTTTCCCCGGTGTGGAAACGGAAGAAATTGAACTCCCCTCCCTGCTTGCCCGTCATGTTAGTTATCCCGAACTAAATATCCTGGCTTATCAAAGCATGGTTGAAAGCGGTACCGTTACTGTCGATGAAGAAAAGCCGAAATGGAAAAATCATATTATACAAGGTATTCATGGCAACTACAAGGGGTATCCTTACGAGCAGCTGGAGGAATGCCTGAGCGATGAGATATCGCAGCTTTCTTACTTCGCGTCGTCATCCGCCCCCACGCGTTCGATGACGCAAGGCCGGTACTCGATGTTTGACTTTGGTCGCACGGTGACAGGATTTCCTTATATTGAGCTCAATATTAACAAGGACGCCGTCGTATATCTTACGTTTGACGAGCTGGTTACGAAAACAGACCAATGCACGCTGATCAGTCCTTTGCGAGACAACTGCGTTAACGTCATCAAGTATTCGCTCAAGGCGGGAGAATATAAACTGATCGCCTTTGAAGCAAGCTCTATGCGTTTTGTCAACGTGATCTTTCTGCAAGGCGAGGGGCAGATCAAGCGCTTTGGCCTTGTTGCCTATGAAAATCCCGATGTCATAGACAGTGCCTGTGAAACGGGGAACGAGGACGTTGATCTAATCGTATCTGCCGCGCGGAACACATTAGCACAAAACTCTGTAGACATTCTCACTGACTGCCCCTCCAGAGAGCGGGCCGGTTGGCTTTGTGACAGCTTCTTCAGCGGCCGTGCAGAGTTCTTCTTCACCGACAAAAACAAAGCTGAAAAAAGCTTTCTTGAAAACTATATTCTCTCTCCGCAATTCTCCTATCTTCCCGATGGAATGCTCCCCATGTGCTATCCTGCCGACCACCCCAACGGTGTTTATATTCCCAACTGGGCTATGTGGTTTGTCTTGGAGCTTCACAGTCATATCAACCGTTCTGGCGACATGGAAATGAAGCAGATAGCCAAGGACCGAGTATATAATTTACTGCGTTTCTTCGAGCGGTTCCTCAATGAGGACGGATTACTCGAAAATCTTGAGAGCTGGGTGTTTATCGAATGGAGCAAATGCAACGATCCTGAGCACATCCGCGGGGTCAATTATCCGTCCAATATGCTCTATTCAGCCGTATTGAAGGCCGCCGGCGAGCTATATGACGATAACAACCTGCTGACGCAAAGTGAGCGCATCAAGCAAACCATCCGTCACTTGGCGTACAACGGACAATTCTTTGAAGATAACGCCATCAGAGTGGACGGCGATTTGATCAATCAAGGAAACCTGACGGAAACCTGCCAGTATTACGCATTCTATTTTGGCATCGCAACCAAGCAGGACTATCCCGAGTTGTTTGCCACCCTGATGAACGATTTCGGCCCCAACCGCAACGTCGATCTAACGTATCCGCAGGTTGCCCCCTCCAACGCGTTTATCGGAAATGTTTTGCGTTTTGAACTGATGCTGAAGCATGAGATGTATGACAAGGTCCTATACGAGAGCAAGACCTATTATCTTCCCATGGCCAAACGAACCGGAACCTTGTGGGAGCACAGCGCACCGTCGTGTAGCTTAAACCACGGCTTCGCCTCCATCGTCGCCTACTACGTTCTTCGCTCGTTGCATTATACAGACAAAGAAATATAAATAACGGATGCTCAGGCCAAGGCTTGAGCATCCGTTATTTGTTTGATAAATTAAAGTTCAAAACGGAAATAACGCGCAGCGTTATTGAAGCAGATATTTTCGATGAGAGTTCTAAGCATTTCTTCGTCGTTCGGAACCAGCCCCTCTTCCACCCACGAACCAACAAGACGGCACAGGATGCGGCGGAAGTATTCATGACGGGGGTAAGACATGAAGCTACGAGAGTCGGTGAGCATGCCAAGGAAGTTGCCAAGACCGGCGAGATTGGCGTAGGAGCGCATCTGTGCGTCCATGCCGTCGATGTGGTCGTTGAACCAGCATGCGCTTCCCTGCACGACGGTAGGCAGACCGTCGCTGTTCTTACAGAAGCTACCGCACAAAGCACCAATGGCCTCATTATCGCAAGGATTGATGGAGTACAGAACCGTGCGAGGAAGACCGTCGCAACCATTGAGATAGTTGAGAAGTCCTGCCAAGGATGCGATGCAGTTCTGTCCGTGAATGGTATCAAAGCCTGAGTCAGGACCAAGCTTTTCAAACATGGTGCGGTTGGGGTTGCGCAGAACACCAAAGTGAATCTGCAGAACCATATCGCGCTTTTTGTATTCTTGACCGAGGAAACGGTTCATCTGAGACTGGTAGAGCGCCAGTTCCTCTTCGGTCACGCCGACACCGTCGTTGGCGATGGCCTTTTTCAAGATCTCATTTGCTGTGTACTCGTTGGGAACAGCAAAGCGAACATAGTTATCCATACCGTGGTCGGCCGTGCGGCAGCCCAACGCGCAGAAGCGATCGAGCGAATGGCGAAGTGCAGCGTACAGCGATTGCAGGTCGGTGATCTCAATGCCCTCGGACGCGCCCAGCTTTTTGAGATATTCAGTGATACCGCGGCGCTCAACGTTCATGCTCTTGTCGGGACGGAACGCAGGCAGAACCTTGATCTCAAAGCCTTCTTCGGCGAGTGCCTTATGATATTCCAATGTATCGGCGGGGTCGTCCGTCGTGCACACCAGCTTGACGCCCGACTTCTTCATAAGCGCGCGGGCAGTCAGGTTGCCCTCGGCCAGCTTCTCGGAGGTGATGCGCCAGATCTCGTCGCAGTTCTTTTCGCAAAGGATCAGCTCGCAATCAAAATATCTGCGCAACTCCAGATGGCTCCAGTGATACAAAGGATTGCCAAACAGACGCGGCATAATGGAGCAGTAAGCACGGAACTTTTCATAATCCGATGCATCGCCCGTGATGTATTTTTCATCCACACCGCAAGCGCGCATAGCTCTCCACTTATAGTGATCGGCATACAGCCAAGCCTCAGTAATGTTAGAGAAGGACTTATCTCCTGCGATCTCTGCGGGAACGAGGTGGCAGTGGTAGTCAATGATGGGCATCTTTTCGGCGTAATTGTGATACAGCTTGACTGCGCTGGGGCTCGTCAGAAGAAAATCTTCATTCATAAAAGGTTTCATTTGGTTTGTTCCTTTCAGCGGATACAAATTTCAGGGCGTTTTGCCCTCGATTCGATTCATTATACCATATGCACGCGTAAATTGCAATCATAAAATCACAAAAAATCCAGATTGTCAAATCCCCGTTTATGCTTGACAATTATATATATTTATGGTAACATAATATAGTTTTGCATAATTACAACGATAATTTAGGAGAAGACATGATTACTGTTAACAATCTCAGCTTTCATTTCGGCGGTCAGGTCCTGTTCAAGGATGTTGACCTCAAATTCACCCCCGGCAACTGCTACGGCGTCATTGGCGCTAACGGTGCCGGCAAGTCCACCTTTTTGAAGCTTCTCTGTGGCGAGCTTGAGCCCTCCACGGGTGACGTTCACATTCCCGAGGACGAGCGATTGTCGGTGCTCCGTCAGGACCACTACGCATTTGAAGAATACACAGTGCTCGATACCGTTATCATGGGCAACGCACGTTTGTATGAGATCATGAAGGAAAAGGATGCCCTGTACGAAAAGCCCGATTTTTCGGACGAGGATGGTGTACGCGCCTCCGAACTCGAAGCCGAATTTGCCGAAATGGACGGTTGGGAGGCCGAATCCGAGGCATCCAGACTGATCCAAGGCCTGGGACTTTCGGAGGACATTCTC
>JAZLDE010000176.1:0-4324 GCA_045614625.1 Eubacteriales bacterium | reverse complement strand
AAGTTCCTTGGCTTTTCCTTTATCGATGCTGAGAACGTCATCATGTTCAAGGAAAACGGACAGTTTGACGCCGAGCGTACCCAGCAGCTGAGGCAGGAAGAGCTCAAAAAGTACGAATACGCCGTTATCCCCGGCTTCTACGGTTCGATGCCCAACGGTACCATCAAGACGTTTTCGCGCGGTGGCTCGGACGTGACGGGCTCGATCGTGGCTCATGCCGCCGGTGCTGATCTGTACGAGAACTGGACCGATGTCTCCGGCTTTATGATGGCCGATCCTCGTCTGGTTGAAAACCCCTGCGCGATCGAAACCATCACCTACCGCGAGCTGCGTGAGCTGTCTTATATGGGCGCTTCCGTTTTGCATGAGGATGCGATCTTCCCCGTGCGTATTGCGGGTATTCCAATCAACATTCGTAATACCAACCGTCCCGAGGACGCAGGTACCATGATCGTGGCAACTGCCTCGACCTATGACAAGAGCCGCATCATTACGGGCGTGGCAGGACGCAAGGGCTTTTCGTTTATCAACATCGAAAAGGATATGATGAACGCCGAGGTCGGCTTTACCCGCCGTATTCTCGACGTGCTGGAGGATCACGATCTTCCCATCGAGCATCTGCCCACGGGTATTGATACCATCAGCATGGTCATCCCCACGGCTGCTCTTGAGGGCAAGCGCGAAAAGCTGCTGGCTTCCATCGAACGCCGCGCACGTCCCGATAGCGTTGTCATCGAAGATGGCATTGCTATGATCGCTGTTGTTGGCCGCGGTATGACCAAGTCCAAGGGTACGGCTGCCCGCGTGTTCACCGCGCTGGCAGGTGCGGGCATCAACATCCGCATGATCGACCAGGGTTCGAGTGAGTTGAACATCATCATCGGCGTCGAGGAGGCTGACTACGAAACGGCCATTGGCGCGATCTACCACGAATTTGTAAAATAAGGAGCTAGGATATGCGACGAGTGCTCATCAGCGGCGGCTCGCGCGGCATCGGTCGCGCGCTCGTGGAATATTTCAGGGCGCAGGGCGATGCGGTGGCATTTATTTACCGTCAAAGCGAAGATGCGGCTGCCGACTTGTCTGCAAAGACGGGCGCGCTGGCGATCCGCGCCGACGTGTCCGATCCCGATGAGGCAAAGCGTGCCGCAAGTGCGGCAATCGAGACGCTGGGCGGTGTGGACATTTTGGTCAACAACGCGGGCATCGCGCAAATCAAGCTGTTTACCGACGTCAGCGACGAGGAGTGGCGACGTATGATCGACACCAATTTGTCCTCGGCCTTTTATCTGAGCCGTGCCATCGCGCCTGATATGATCTCCCGAAAAAGCGGACGTATTGTCAACGTTGGCTCGATGTGGGGAAAGGTCGGCGCCTCCTGCGAGGTGCATTATTCGGCCTCCAAGGCGGGATTGCGTGGTTTGACCATGGCGCTGGCCAAGGAGCTGGGGCCGTCGGGCATTACCGTCAACTGCGTTGAGCCGGGTGTCATTGAAACGGACATGAACGCCGCGCTGGATGAGGCAACCAAGGCTTCGCTTTGCGATGAAACACCGCTGTGCCGAATGGGCGCTCCCGAGGAGGTAGCGGCAGCCGTTGGATTCCTTTCATCGAAGGAAGCCGGCTTTATCACAGGACAAATTCTGGGCGTGGACGGCGGATATGCAATCTGACGTTGCGAGGTTCCAAATTTTAAACTTTTGTGAATGTTTGAAAAATTCCTTGCTTTTTTCGAAAAGCATGGTATACTATTATTGTAATCAAATGAAAGGAGTCGTGGTCAAATGAAGAACGAGAGAACAAATTACGGTAAGATTATTGCGGTTACGCTGGCTTTTGTGGCGGGTGCGTGTGCAGTGATCTGGTTTGCGATGAAGCTGTATCGCAAGTATTGTCTGCTGGAATGCTGTGACTATGACGAAGAGCTGGATGAGATTTACAACGACGGCCTGTATGATGAAGAGGCGGGCTGTGTGGTCGTTGAAGAGGAAGCTCCCGTCGAGGAGATCGTAATTGAAAGCGCGGACGCGTAAGGAGAATGATCGGCTGTTGCTGTGAGGCAACGGCCGATTTTTTGTGTGGGGGAGATGGAATGGAATTTTGAACAACTTCTCCTTTTGGCGCTCACACAGTGCCTGCGGCACTCGCTCGATGTGCAGGCTTTTTATGCCACTTCTTGCTGCGCGGCAAGAAGTGGCCAAGAAACGCGCCAAAGGCTGCAATGTTTGCGCCCGTGCGGAGCACGATGTTCGCGTTTAGCGAACAAGCAAACTTGCACTTTCGGCTTGCCGAAAGAGGACGCCTTTGGAAACTGCTTCCGTGCCGCTCTTCAAAGAGGAACAGGAGAAAGACATAAATACTTGTTCTGCATCGCTCGCCATTTTGCTACTACGAGCGGCAGGTGCAGAAAGCAAAAGGTTTGCGGGTTTCTTAAGGGCATTAGGCCCTTAAGTTCACTTTCTTGGTTCGTTCTTTCTTGAATGAGAAAGAATGAACACAAAAGCTTGTACAGCTCAGCGCGCGACGACGGAGCGCAGTATGAGCGTCAAAAGGAGAAGTTGTTAGAAAATTCCCAATAACTTCTCAACTACACTCCGCGTACAATTTTTTTGCTCAACACCTTGCATTTACCTCCATTATTTGTTATAATGAAGCCAACAACTCCCAAGCACCCGCGCGGTGCGGAAAGGACGCATCATGAAACGTTTTGAAAGCTATAATTGGACCATGACGCCCCATTATCCCTACACGCCCTTCCGCGTGCAGAATATGGAAACGGACGTCAAAAATCAGTCCATTCTTCCTCCCATTCCTTGCCAGGTTCCCGGCTCGATTTACGACGCGCTGCAAAAGGCAGGTGTCATCGAGGATCCCTTTTTTGAAATGAATAGCCTTAAGTGCCAGTGGGTTTCCAACCATTGGTGGGTGTTCGACGGCAAGATCGATCTTGACCCCAAGGGCAACGGTGAACGTCTTGAGCTGGTGCTCGAGGGCATCGACTGCATGGGCCATATCTTCTTCAACGGCAAAAAGCTGGGTCAGTCGGACAACATGTACGTTCCCTTCGTGGCAGATGTGACTGACATTGCCCGCAAGGGTAGCAACACTGTCACCGTCGTGCTGGAAAACGCCCCCGACGAGATGGGTCAGATTGGTTATACTTCCCGCACCTTCACCCAAAAGGCTCGCTTCAGCTATAAGTGGGACTGGTGTACTCGCTTGATCAGCGTCGGTTTGTATCGTCCCGTATACGTCCGCGCCTATAACGAGGTGCGTTTTGAGGATTTCTACTTCAAGCCGGTTGGCACGGACGGCGATGCTGAGTTTTACGCGACGCTGCACGGCGATACCAAGGGCTGCACGGTCGAGGTGTCCATCGGTAATTGCCTTGTCAACTGCCCGCTGGACAGCCGCGGCAGAGAAGCCAAAACGAGACTGCACGTGGACAACGTTAAGCTGTGGTATCCCCTTGACGTGGGCGAACAGAATCTGTACGATTTGACCATGACCATTATGAGAGATGGTGTAGCCGTTGAAACGCAGACAAAACAGGTCGGTTTCCGTCAGATCTCACTGGAACAGAACGACAACGCCCCTCTGGGTGCGCTTGGCTACGTATTCAATTGCAACGGCACCCGCGTTTATGCCAAGGGTGTCAACCTCACCCCCATCGACATGACGGGCTACAATGACCCTGCCAAAATGGAGCAGCTCTTGACCATGATGAAGAAGGCGCACATCAACGTCATCCGCGTTTGGGGCGGCGGTGTCATCGAGGACGATATTTTCTATGATCTGTGCGATCGTATGGGCTTCATGGTGTGGCAGGAATTCATCCAGTCCTCCAGCGGTCTGGATAACGTTCCTTCCAAGATCGAGCAGTTTATGGTTCGTCAGGAGGCAACGGCCAAGTGGGCCATCAAGACCCGCCGCAACCATCCCTCGCTGGCCGTTTGGAGCGGCGGTAACGAGCTGATGAACGAGGAGGGCATCCCCTCGACCTTCGCCGACCGCAACATCGCCGAGCTGTACGGCTACGTGGCCTACTATTCGCCTCATATCCCCATGCTGCCCACCTCGGCCAGTGGCCCCTACGAGTTCCTCGATCCTGCGCATAAGGGAGAGAATCACGACGTTCACGGTAGCTGGCGCTACTACGGAACCCGCGAGCACTATCGCGTATTCAACGAGTCGGATAGCCTGTTCCACAGCGAATTCGGCGTGGACGGCATGATGAGCGTTGAAACGATGAAGACGTTCTTGTCCGAGGATAACCTCAAGCCCGACGATATGGCGCGCAACCACGTATGGCGTCACCACGGCG
>JAZLDE010000175.1:0-5216 GCA_045614625.1 Eubacteriales bacterium | reverse complement strand
TGCTGATCGCGTTTCTTTCGCTGATCGCGGCCATTATCGTACTTGTCAGCGCGGCGAGTGCCGATGCTTCTTATAAAAAGGTGCTGCTTCGCATCTCGGCGGTGTTGTTCTTCATCTTGATGGCGCTGGCGCTGTACTACTTCTATCTGACGCGCGAGAGCGATCCCAATTTCTTTTTGTTCGATCAAAGCACGCGCAAGAACATCCCCGTCGATCAGCTGACCTTTAGTATCGTGAATGAGAGAATGGATTTTTACCTGTCGCTCATTTCGGACTCGGACGAGGAGCTGTGGCAGGGCGGTGTGCTGGCCAAGAACGACGGCTCGTTCGGCCGCGAGGATATCTACCGTCCGCTGGTCGCCTATAAAATGCTCTATGACCTGACCGAGCGCGACGACGACGTGCAGTGGCGTCTGCTCGAGTTTGCCGAGGTCACAACCATTCGCTTGCTCACCCGTGCGCTCAAGCAGGGCGGCGATGCCGACATGGCGCAGGCCATTGTCGAGCTGTATAAAGGCGAAGGCGAGGAGGGCGAAAATCTTCGCGACTTCCTCAAGGGCAACCAAAAGTATCTGAGAGGCAGAATGCTTCGCTACGTCAAGCAACATTTGGATTATTTCTATTGATAAAAAACGATACGCTCTACCGAGTTTGGTAGGGCGTATCGTTTTTTGTTTATACACCGCCTGTGATGGTAACAAACAGGCCGCATTGTGTAACCCACGACATCAATTGAACGAGGAAAAGCAAACAGGGATAGAGGGAAATCCACATGCTACAGCTGCGTTTAATTTTTTCTCTGATCGTTGCAACACACAGCGCCAGAATCGGAATCAGCCATATCAGCCTATGTAAAAGAGAGAGTAGTGTGAGGTGAAGAATAAATTCCAAGGATGATTGTTGATATATCGAAAGTAGAAAAACAATAATGACAAAATCTATATAAGATGCAAAATGAACGATCAAATTGATTTTTTCAAATGTTTTCATTTGTTATCCCCAATCTGTGAAATGTGCCAAATCAAAAATACCGATTTGCAACTTCTTTCATGTCGGCAATGACGCTTGCCGCATCCTCGGCTTTGAAAATGGCCGAGCCGGCGACGAGTACGTTGGCGCCGTTCTTGGCGCAGACCTCGGCTGTTTTGGGGCCGACACCGCCGTCGACCTCAAGGTCGATGGCAAGGCCCAGACGATCGATCTCTTTGCGGAGAAGGGCAACCTTGTGCATCATATTCTCCATAAACGACTGCCCGCCAAAGCCGGGATAGACCGTCATGACCAGTACCAAATCGCACAGCGGCAACAAGGGCAGAATACTCTCCGCCGGCGTGTCGGGGCTGATGGCAAGACCTGCGCGGCAGCCTGCCTCGCGGATCTGTTTCAGGCATTCGGGGATATTGTCGGCACTCTCTGCGTGTACCGTGATGAGATCCGCGCCTGCCTTCAAAAAATCCTTCAAATAGCGACCGGGATCGCAGATCATCAGGTGCACGTCGAAAAAGAGCTTGGAATGGGGGCGGAGAGCTGCGATGACGGGCGCGCCGAAGCTGATATTGGGGACGAACGCGCCGTCCATAACGTCGAGGTGCAGCCAGTCTGCCCCGCCCGCCTCTACGCGAGCGACGTCAGCGGCAAGATTTGCAAAATCAGCGGCCAGGATGGAGGGGGAAATATGTACCATGAGCGTCCTTTCCGTCCGCCGCGCAGGCGGAGCTGTCAGAAATTTGTCGAATTTTGTAACGTATGAGCGTGGGGGGCATATGCTAAAATTGTAGGAGCAGACGTCCTACAGCGCATAGACACAACAACCGCGCGGCGTGATCGGAAGCGAAAGACAGGGACGTGAGAAGAGTTTGGTCACTCTCCGCACGGTGCAAAGGATGCCTCGGGCAATCGCGCGGGGCGTCTTTTTTGTTTATACTTTTTCAATCAAACATACGGCGTGCGCCGCCATGCCAAGACCCTCGCCCGTAAAGCCGAGATGCTCCTCGGTTGTGGCTTTGACTCCGATCTGTCCAATCGCAAGGCCAAGTGCATCAGCAAGGTTTTGTCGCATTTGTTCGATATAGGGCGCGATCTTGGGGCGTTGAGCGATGAGCGTGGCGTCAACGTTAATAATGGCGTAGCCGTGCTGTTGAAGCAACGCGGCAACGTGCTCTGCGAGTTTCAGACTGTTTGCGCCTGCAAAGGCTTCGTCGTTGTCGGGAAAATGACGGCCGATATCACCAAGTGCGGCGGCACCGAGCAGTGCGTCCATGATAGCGTGGGTGAGAACGTCGGCATCCGAGTGACCGAGCAGACCTTGCGAAAAGGGGACATTCACGCCGCCCAGAATCAAGGGGCGGCCGTCGACTAGACGGTGAACGTCATAGCCGTGACCGATACGAAGCGACGTCATTCCTTGTCACCGTCCTTTTTTTGCTCATCCGCGCGGCGCTGTAAGATTGCTTTGGCAAAATACAAGTCGTCCTGTGTGGTGATCTTGATGTTTTCTCTACCGCAATCGACCAGCTTAACGCGCCGTCCAATGGCCTCAACCAGCGCCGTGTCATCGGTAGCGGAGTAGCCGTTTTCCTTGGCGTGATAAGCCGCCGCGCGATACAAGGGTAGGGAAAAGGTCTGGGGCGTTTGCGCAAGCCAAACACTCTCGCGATCGGGCGAGTTTCTCTGGGTATAGCGCTTTTCGTTTACCAGCTTGACGGTATCTGTCGCGGGGGTGGCGGCACAAGCGGCATCATGCTTCCATGCGGTGAGATTGACGCGGTCGATCATCTCGGGGGTGACAAGACACCGCGCACCGTCTGAAATGGCAACGAACTCGGTCTTGTCAGACACGGCCTCAAAGCCGCGCAGGACGGACTCCTGACGGCTACTGCCGCCTGCCGTAATTCGCTTGAGCTTTGTGATGCTGTACGTTTGGGCAAGGGCAAGATAGGCGTCAAAATCCTCTCGGCGGGCGACGAGAACGATCTCGTCTACTGTGTCTGCCATTTGATGCGCCAGCAGTGCGCGTGCAAGCACGGGAATGCCGTCCACCTCGAGCAGTTGTTTGGACACCACGCCTCCCATACGGGTGGACGAGCCTGCCGCGACAATGATCGCCGTGGTCGGACGGTGCGACGTGGGGGCACCGACGGCCGTGCGCAAAATATCCGCCAGTTTATACGCCTTAAAAGCCATGAGAACTCTTCCTTTCAAAAAATAACGGTATGTATGAGAATCAGCGACGCGCTTCGTTCTCCTCAATGGCGGTAAGCATATCGACGCGCGACTGGTGTCTGCCGCCCTCGTATTCGGTGGTAATAAAGGCGTCGACCAGCTGCATTGCCAGTCCCTCACCGACCACGCGAGCGCCAAAGCACAGCACGTTAGCGTCGTTGTGCAGACGGGTGGCGGATGCGCTGAAGGTGTCCGAGCAGATGGCGGCGCGAATGCCGCGGTGCTTGTTGGCGGCCATGCCCATGCCGATGCCTGTGCCGCAGATCAAAATACCAAGCTCTGCCTCGCCACTCTGGATCTTTTTGCAAGCAGCGCTTGCGTATTCGGGATACGCGCAGGAGTCGGTGGTGTGGGTGCCGACGTCGGTGACGGTATGGCCCAGACCCTCCAGGTGGGCGATGACTTTCTTTTTCATGTCGAGGGCTGCGTGGTCGCAGGCGATGACGATGCTCTTGTTTGCCATGATGATTGTCCTTCCTTTGTTTGTTTTATGCATGATTGGATTGTTCTTTTTCCAGACGTTCAAGTCGTTCGCGCTCTGCCTGGCAGGGGCGCAGATAGACGGGGGCTAGCTCGCTGTCGCTCGTGCGGACACCGCTCTCATACAACGCCAGCGCGACCTGCGCGACCGAATAGGCGTTCTGCGTGCGGAGAAGTACGGGCGTTTGTCGAATGCGCGAAGCGCACTTTGTCAGCTGTGAGAGCGAAAGATCGTAACCGTCGCCCACAAGATAGATAGGCTGATCGGTAAGGGCTGCCAGCTCCTCGTCCAGCGCGTCCAGCGCGATGGCGCGGTCCTCGCAGAGGCGGGTGATGACGCCGTTTTTACATTCGAACAGCGCGTTGTACACTTGATTGCGGCGGGCGTTCATGACAGGGCAAAGGATGCCGTCAAAGCCGATCAGATTTTGCGCCAGTGCCTCCAGCGTGGAAACGCCGATGCAGGGAATGATCGTACCAAACGCGAGCCCCTTGACGGTCGATGCGCCGATGCGCACGCCCGTGAATGAGCCGGGACCTGCCGAGCAAGCATACAGCTCGATGTCGGTGGGACGAAGCTCAAAGCGAGCAAGCGTCTGCTCCACCATGGGAAGCAACGTTTGGCTATGGGTGTTGCCGTTTTCGACGGTGGTCAGCGACAGCAACTTTTCGTCGTCGCATAGCGCGACGGTTGCGGCAATGGCCGTGCTGTCAAGCGAAAGAATATACATGGAAAATTACTCCTTGTTTTTCATTGTTGTACCAATTCGACCGAGATGATACGCTCGTCGGGCGTGTCCGCACCGCACTTTTCGATCGTAACGCGCAGATACTTGTCGGGCAGAGCGTATGGGATATTCTCGCTCCATTCGACCAGACAAATGCCGCGGTCGAGATAGTCGTCGTAGCCGATGGAATACAGATCGTCCTCGGACGTGATGCGATACATATCAAAATGGAACACGGGGGGAAGCTTGCCGCGAGGTGTCGGGCGGTATTCATTCACCAGCGCGAAGGTAGGGGAACGAACGAGCGCACCGGGGGCGATTGCTTTGGTGAAGCCACGCACAAAGGCTGTTTTACCAACACCGAGATCGCCTCGCAGGGCGATATAACGGGGAAGTGATGCATCGTCCAAAAGGACACGCGCCAGCTGCTCACCCATCGCCTCTGTCTGCTCGACCGAGTGGGTTGGTTGTTTGGTGGGAAGATCAAACGACATGATGTCCTCCGTGATCAGGTATCATTTTTATCCGTTTTCTTCAGCTTTTCCTTGGAGCCGTCGGGACGCTGAATGACGGTGTGATCCAGCTGGCTGGCAAAGGACGCGCGAAATTCAGCGACGTACTCGGCGCGGAGTGCTGCCTGCTCGGCCTTTTCTTCTTCGGTCAGGCCCTCGGGAGTTTTGGACTTGCGGGCAAGCGCGTTGATGCGGTCAATTTTTTCTTGAATCATAATATTTATATACTCCTGAAACATAATATACCAAACTATATTATAACACAATTTTTGTC
>JAZLDE010000174.1:0-32834 GCA_045614625.1 Eubacteriales bacterium | reverse complement strand
AACTCGGCGTTGTTTTCAAACAGCGAGTTGGACCAGGCAGGGCCGTCTCCCTTTTTGTTGGTGGTGTAGGGAATACCCGGCATGGGCGAGCCCCAAGCCTGCGAGCATCCCGTGGCGTTGGCCCAGTAGACACGGTCACCGAACAGCTGGGTGAGTAGCTTGGCGTAAGGCGTCTCGCCACAGCCCGCACAGGCGGCGGAGAATTCAAGGAGGGGACGGCAGAACTGCGAGCCCTTGACAGTATAACGCTCAAACAGATCGTCCTTATCGTCAAGACCTAACGTGTAAGCCCACGTAGGAGAACTGATGGGGAAGGTGTTACCCACCATCTCAATAGCCTTTTTCTTGGCGGGGCAGGATGCCACACAGCTTCCACAGCCCGTACAGTCCGCCGTGCTGATCTGTAGTGTGTAGTGATAGCCCTTGGCCGCGCCGCCCTTGGCAGGAACGGCAATCAGACCGGCAGGGGCATTTGTCAGTTCATCGTCCGTCAACAGATAAGGACGAATGGCCGCGTGAGGGCAGACGAGCGAGCAGCGGTTACACTGCAGGCAGGCCGCAGCGTTCCATACGGGCACCTTGGCCGCGATGTTGCGCTTTTCATAGGCGGTAAGACCCAGGTCAATGGTGCCATCCTCGTAGCCGCGGAAGGCGCTGACAGGCAGATCGTCGCCCTTTTGCGCGTTGATGGGCTCGAGAATGTTGCGAACCACGGCAGGCTTGTTTTCGTTATTGACGATCACATCGTCGGTGGCCGTTGCCCAATCGGCAGGGATGGTAACGCGCCGGACCTCTGCGACACCGGCGTCAATAGCCGCGAGATTGCGCTCGACCACAGCGTCGCCCTTGGCAAAATAGGTCTTGCGAACGGCGTCCTTCATGTAGCCGATGGCAGTCTCTTCGTCCAGAATAGACGAAATATGGAAGAAAGCGGCCTGAAGCACCGTGTTGGTGTGTGAGCCAAGGCCAAGGCGCGCGGCAATATCGGTGGCGTTGATGATATACAGCGTCGCCTTCTTGTCGGCTAACGTGCGCTTGACGTCGGCGGGCAGCTTTTCGTCAAGCTCATCAGGCGTCCAAGTGCAGTTCAGCAAGAACGTGCCACCCACCTTGAGCTCACCCGCCATATCATATTTTCCTATGTAGCTTTGATGGTGGCAAGCCACGAAATCGGCCTGCTTGACGTAGTAGGAGGAGGTAATGGGAGAGGGGCTGACGCGCAGATGCGATTTGGTTACGCCGAACGATTTCTTGGCGTCGTATTCAAAATAGGCCTGTGCATATCGTTCGGTGTGATCGTTGATAATCTCGACTGTGTTCTTGTTGGCACCGACAGTACCGTCAGAGCCAAGCCCCCAGAACTTGCAGGCGACGGTGTCTGCTTTCTCGGCCACGGGCACACCCGCAGGGAGAGAGCGATAGGTCACGTCGTCCACGATGCCGATGCTGAAGGAATTCTTGGGCGTATCAGCAGCGAGATTGTCAAACACAGCCACGATCTGCGAGGGATCGGTGTCCTTGGAGGAAAGACCGTAGCGACCGCCCACCACCGTTACGTCGGAGCAACCCGAGAAAACGGTGCAGACATCCTGATACAGCGGCTCACCCAGAGCTCCCATCTCCTTGCAACGGTCGAGCACGGCGATGCGGCGCACGCTTGCGGGAAGGGCTGACAAGAAATGCTTTTGTGAGAAGGGACGGAACAGGTGTACCTGCAAAAAGCCCACCTTACGACCGGTCGCGCGCAAAGCATCGACAGCCTCGCGGACGGTGCCGCTGACCGAGCCCATGGCCACGACCACGTCGGTGGCGTCCTCGTCACCGTAATAATCAAACAAATGGTATTTGCGACCGGTCAGCTCGCCGATCTTTTGCATATAATCCTCGACGATGTCGGGGAGAGCCTCATAGAAGCCGTTGTTGGCCTCGCGCACCTGGAAATAGACGTCACCGTTTTGTACGGTAGCGCGCAGACGAGGATGTTCGGGGTTGAGCGCCTGTGCGCGGAAAGCGTCCAGCGCCTCTCGGTCGATCAGCTTGCCCAGCTCCTCGTGAGGAATGGTTTCAATCTTGCTGATCTCATGCGAGGTGCGAAAACCGTCAAAGAAATGCAGGAAGGGGATGCGTCCCTTGATGGCGGACAGATGCGCCACGGGGGACAGATCCATGATTTCTTGCACGCTGCCGGTAGACAGCAAAGCAAAGCCTGTCTGGCGGCAGTTCATGACGTCGCTGTGGTCACCGAAGATGGACAACGCATGTGTGCCGACGGTACGGGAGGCGACGTGTAGGACGCCCGGGAGACGCTCGCCCGAGATGCGGTGCATGACGGGGATCATGAGCATGAGTCCCTGCGATGAGGTAAAGGTCGTGGCAAGAGCGCCCGTTTCCAGTGCACCGTGAACGGCCGCGACAGCGCCCGCCTCGGATTGCATCTCGACAAGGCTTACGCTCTGCCCAAACAGATTTTTCTTACCGTGCGCACTCCATGCGTCCGTCTTGCCCGCCATAGGAGAGGAGGGCGTGATGGGATAGATGGCCGCGATTTCGGTAAAGGCATAGGCAACGTAGGCGGCGGCTTCGTTGCCGTCCATGGTCGCCATGGGAAAACGATTGTTGCGATCAGACATGATAACTCCTTATTTGTTCGCGGGAATTTCGACCGTCCAGTCATAGGTGTCGGGCGTCTTGCCCCACTGAATGCCGGTCAGCGTGTCATACAGATGCTTGGTAACCTCACCAATCTCAAAATTGTTGACGGTGTATTTCATATCACCGTATGCCAGTTCGCCGATGGGAGAAACGACAGCGGCCGTGCCACAGCCCCATGCCTCCTTGAGCGTGCCACTTTTCATGGCCTCGAGCAGCTCATCTACGCTAATCTTGCGCTCGCTTACCTTGTAGCCCTCGTTGCGCAGAACGTCAAGGCAAGACTTTCTCGTGATACCGGGAAGAATCGAGCCGGACAGCTCGGGCGTGACGATCTCGTCGCCGATGCGGAACATAACGTTCATCGCACCGACCTCTTCGATGTACTTGCGATGGACACCGTCCAGCCAAAGCACCTGCGAATAACCCTTTTCCTCAGCGCGAGCCGCAGCGCGGTTGCTGGCGGCATAGTTGCCGCCGCACTTGGTGTAGCCGGTGCCACCCTTGACAGCACGAACGTCTTCGGTTTCAATCATAATCTTAACGGGATTTATGCCGGCGGCATAGTAGCTGCCGACGGGAGAGGCGATGATAATAAACATCGCATTTTGGATGGTGTGCAGGCCAAGCTGCTCATCCGAGCCAAACAGGAAAGGACGCAGGTACAGCGAGGTACCGGGATTGGACGGAACCCAATCCTGCTCAATTTCAACGAACTTCATGATGGCCTCAAGCGCATCCTGCTCGTCGATCTGCGGCAGGCACAGACGTTCTGCCGAGGAGTTCAGACGCTTAACGTTCTCCATAGGACGGAAAAGCTGAACCATGCCGTCAGCGCGGCGGTAAGCCTTCATACCTTCGAACACCTCCGCACCGTAGTGGAATACGGTAGCAGCAGGGTGCAGCGACAAATTGGCAAAGGGAACGATGCGCGCGTCGTGCCAGCCCTTGTCGGGCGAATAATCCATAATGAACATATGGTCGGTGAAATAGCGACCGAAGCCCAGCTTGGTGCTGTCAGGCTTGGCGGCGGGATTGGTTGTTTTTTCAAATCTGATATCCATGATAGTATCTCCTTGTGTTATGGATTATTTTTTCAGCCCGAGCTTTTCGATGGCTTGCTCGCGCATTTTGTATTTGAGGATTTTGCCTGCGGCATTCATAGGGAACTCGCTGACGAATTCGAGATAACGGGGGACCTTATGACGCGCCATGTGAGCGTTGGCATAATCGCGCAGCTCTTCTATGGTGGCTTCAACACCTTCTTTCAAAATGATGCAAGCCATAGCCTCTTCACCGTAGCGCTCGTCGGGGACGCCGATGACCTGAACGTCACGTACCTTGGGATGAGTGTAGAAGAACTCCTCTATCTCCTTGGGATACAGGTTTTCACCGCCGCGGATGATCATATCCTTCAGACGTCCCGTGATACGGTAATTGCCGTTTTCGTCCTTGGCGGCAAGGTCGCCTGTGTGCAACCAACCGTCCGCGTCGATGGCGGCGGCAGTTGCGGCGGGCATTTTGTAGTAGCCCTTCATGATGTTATAGCCGCGGGCGACAAACTCACCGTTGACACCGACGGGACATTCTTCACCTGTTTCGGGATCGATGATTTTGCATTCAACGTTGGCGAAGGCAGAGCCGACCGTGTCGGTACGAACGTCCAGCGGATCGGTAAAGCTGCTCATGGTACATCCGGGAGACGCTTCGGTCTGACCGTAAACGCTGACGATCTGCTTCATGTTCATGACCTCAGTCGCTTTTCTCATCAAGTCTGCAGGACAGTTAGCGCCTGCCATGATGCCGGTACGAATATGCGAAAAATCCGTCTTAGCGAAATCGGCATGCTGCATCATAGCGATAAACATAGTGGGAACGCCATTGAAGGCTGTGATTTTTTCTTGGTTGATGCAAGCCAGCGCAGACTTGGGAGAGAAATAGGGAAGCGGACACATGGTCGCACCGTGCGTCATGGAGGCGGTCATGGAAAGTACCATGCCGAAGCAGTGGAACATGGGAACCTGAATCATCATGCGGTCGGCAGTCGAGAGATCCATGTGGTCACCGATGTATTTACCATTGTTAACGACGTTGTAGTGAGTCAGCATAACGCCCTTGGGAAAGCCTGTCGTACCCGAGGTATACTGCATATTGCAGACGTCGTTTTTGTCAACGGCGGCGGCCATACGCTGAATTTCCTCAATTGGAACAAGGTTCTTGCGTGTCAGTGATTCTTCCCACGTCAGACAGCCGTCCATGCGGAAGCCGACGGTAAGGATATTGCGCAGGAAGGGAAGACGCTTGGAATGAAGGGGATGACCGGGCTTGGTGTTCTTCAACTCGGGGCAAAGCTCCTGCATAATGCCCTTGTAGTCAGAGTCGCGGTAATTTTCAATCATGACCAGCGTATGCGTATCCGACTGACGCAGCAGATATTCAGCCTCGTGAATCTTATAGGCGGTGTTCATGGTGACCAGCACTGCGCCAATTTTTGTAGTCGCCCAGAAAGCAATGTACCACTGGGGCAGGTTGGTCAGCCAAACGGTAACCTTTTGACCGGCACGAACGCCCATGGACACCAGAACGCGAGCAAAATCGTCTACGTCGTCGCGGAACTCGGCATAGGTACGGGTGTAGTCCAGCGTAGTGTAGCGGAAGGCATATTGATCAGGAAACTCCTCAACGATGCGATCCAACACCTGCGGGAAGGTCATATCCAGCAGTGTATCCTTTTTCCAAGGGAAGACGCCGGTACCCATTGCATTGGAGAATAGCGTACTACGCTTGCGTGCGGTGGGATCAAATCGACTCATGACGTGAACAAAATGGGCGAAAATAATCTCGGGATCATCGATGTCGGGAAGCCAATCGGGATTCCACTCCAGCGAAACGAAGCCGTCATAGTTAACCGAGCGAAGCGCCCGCATCATGTCCTCCGCAGGCAACGTACCGCTACCGACCAGACAGTATTGGTGATTGCCCCTCGCTTCATCTACGATCGCGTCCTTGATATGGACGTGATGAACGTAAGCACCGAGGTTTTCAATGGTTTTCTGCGCCGTTTCGCCGGCAACAAAATAGGTGTTGTGCATATCCCACAGCGCAGCGAGATTGTCGCTGGCGTAGGTGTCAAGCGTGTTTTTGAGCAGATTGGTGTCCGAGAACATACCAGCCGTTTCGAGCAGAAGTGTGATATTAGCCTTTTCTGCTTTTTTCAACGCAGAGGACAAAAGACTCATCATCGCCTCGGGGACTTGACCGTTCTCGCTTGCCGAACGGGTATGGATACGGATGTGCGTGGTTCGCATATTGACTGCCGCCGTGATAGCACGATCCAGCTTGTCGAGAAAATCGCTGTCAGGATCAGCCATATCGACGGGAAGGTCGACGCAGGCGATCTGAAGTCCGGCTTCCTGAAGCTGACGTCGGGATACAGGAACGTTTTGTGTGTCAAGCACGCGGTCACTCATGATGGGATCGAACGGATCATGTATTTCCATGCCGGACAGCTTAACGTCGCGAGCCAATTCATACAGGCGCTGCCAACCGAGCTGCTGCCAGCCTTTGGTGGAAAAGGAGAGTTTCATTCTGCCGCCTCCTCGTAGACGATTTTGTTGAGTGCATTCAGGTAAGCGCGAATGCTGGCGCCGATGATATCGGTTGAAATACCGTTGCCGGAATAGATCTTACCGCCATTGCGCAGTCTGACGAGGGCGTTACCCATAGCCTCATGACCCTGCGTGACCGATTGGATTTGGAAATCATCCAGATCGTAGTGATGACCGATGATCTGCTCAATGGCCATAAACGCTGCGTCGATGGGACCATCACCGATGGTGATACCCTCCAGACGCTTGCCGTTCTTTTCCAATTGAATGTGTGCAGAGGAGCTGGTCGTGTTACCGCTGGTGGTTAGGTAGCTGACGAGCTGATAGGTGGGGGGGACCTGCAGAGCGGTGCTGGCGATAATAGCTTCCAGCTCGCGGGCGTTGACCGTCTTTTTCTCGGCTACGCGGATGAAGGCCTCGTATACGTGTACCTCGTCCTCGGGATTTAGATCGTAGCCCAGCTTACGAACAGCGCGGGCAACGGATACAGAATCATCATTCTTATCGAGCGAAATATCTTCGTTTGATACGCTGACGCCCGTGGTAGCCGCGCCGGTGGCTTCAGCCGTGGGACGAGTGATCTGCTCGATCTGACGAATGCAACGGCGCAGGTCGGTCGTATTGAGTGCACAATACATCTCAAGTGCCTCGCCGCGGTCGCGAATGATCTCGGATAACGGATAAATATCGGAGCAGTCGTTGCTGCCCACCGCAGTTTTGACACCGTCTGCACCGGCAGTCAATGCGGCAACGGCACACGCAACGGACATTTGAATGTTATCGGGGAAGGATACGGAGACGCTGATTCTGTCACGCGATGGAAGTGCGGACAGCGTGTTGATCGTAAACTGTGCCGCTTCACCGGGCAGCATACGCCCTGCGTTATCGCACAGCGTAATGTGAGTAGCACCGGCCTTGACGGCAACTTCCAAAATTTCATTCAAAAATTCGGGCTCGCTACGGGTAGCATCGATCGCGCAAAACTCCACTTGATCCATAACGGAACGGCAATAGCGGATCTGAGCTTCAACAGCCTCCAGCATGGCAGTGGGCTTTTTGTGGCAGGTATATTCCATTCCAACGGTCGATACAGGGACGCACAATGCAAGTCTTGCGTTGCTCACGCCTGCAAGCGCACGGGAGGCAAGGAGGACTTCCTGTTCATCAAATCCGACCGAAATGCAAAGCGTGCTGTGAAAGAGCAGAGGAGCGATGGTGGATATGAGTAGCGGATCGGTCTTGACGTTTTTAATCTTACCAAAATCGATGCAGTCAACGTTCATTTTGTCCAGTAGCTTGGCGATCTCCAGCTTTTCACGAAAGCTCATAGCCGCGACGTTTTCGCCGCAGAGCGTGGTGTCGGTCATAAGGATTTTTTTCATTATAATATACCTCCATGAAAGTTGTAAAAAAATAAGCCCTGACGCAGATATAACTTCTGCTCCAGGGACGACAGTAAATGCCGCGGTACCACCCACGATTATCGCCCAATGGGCGATCTCTTTGTTCGACTCGAATAAGTCGTCAGCCATGATAACGGGGCATCCGTAGCTTCTTACTGTCACGCTTGAGTTCAGAAGCTCTACTCGGGAACGAGGCCGTATCTGTGCCGACGTGTTGATTCGCACCTACCATCAACTCTCTGCATCGCTCGGACAACAGAACGTAATTCCTTCACAGTATTTAAAATATGCGCATATTATAGCACGATGCTTTCGAAATGTCAATACTTTTGTTCAATTTTATACGTTATTTTGTGAAATTTCCTGCAAGTTAAGAATAATATTCACGGAAAATGAATATTTATGCCGAATAATGCGACAATTACAATTTAATATTGAAAAACAAGAAAAAATATTCAAGAATCTATTGACAAACGATAGCGAAACGTGTATAATTGTGGACGTTGAATTCAAAATTAATGGATTTTTATTCTCGGAGGCATTATTATGAACAAAGAAAACATCAAAAAGGTAGTTCTTGCGTACTCGGGTGGTCTGGATACGTCCATCATCATTCCGTGGCTCAAGGAAAATTATAATAACTGTGAGGTTATCGCCGTATCGGGTAACGTCGGTCAGGCAGACGAGCTGGAGGGCCTGGAGGAAAAGGCACTCAAGACGGGCGCATCCAAGCTGTACGTGCTCGATCTGACCGAAGAGTACGTTGACGAGTACATCATTCCTTGCATGAAGGCCGGTGCCATCTACGAGGAATATCTGCTGGGCACCTCTCACGCGCGTCCTTGCATCGCTAAGGGGTTGGCAGCCATCGCCATCAAGGAAGGCGCTGACGCAATCTGCCATGGCTGCACCGGTAAGGGCAACGACCAGGTTCGTTTTGAATTGACGCTCAAGCATTTCTGCCCCGATATGCCCATCATCGCTCCTTGGAGAGAATGGGATATTAAGTCCCGTGAGGAAGAGATCGACTATGCAGAGGCACACAACGTGCCTTTGAAGATCAACCGCGAGACCAACTATTCCAAGGATAAGAACCTGTGGCATCTGTCGCACGAGGGTCTTGATCTTGAGGACACGGGCAACGAGCCCCTGTACGAAAAGCCCGGTTTCCTTGAAATGGGCGTATCTCCTTTGCAGGCGCCCGACGTACCAACCTACATCGAGCTCGACTTTGTTCAGGGTATTCCCGTAGCGCTTGACGGTGAGAAGATGAGCGCCAAGAATATCATTCTCAAGCTCAACGAGCTGGGTGGAAAGAACGGTATCGGTCTGCTCGACATCGTCGAGAATAGACTCGTCGGCATGAAGTGCCGCGGCGTTTACGAAACCCCCGGTGGAACCATTCACTATAAGGCTCACAGCGTGCTGGAGAGCATTTGCCTTGACAAGATGACGCTGCACGAAAAGCAGAAGTTGGCTATCACCTACGCTGAGCTGGTATACAATGGTCAGTGGTTCACGCCTTTGCGTGAGGCTCTCGCTGCTTTCGTTGACAAGACGCAGGAGAAGGTCACGGGTAAGGTTAGATTAAAGCTGTACAAGGGCAATATGATCAACGCAGGTGTTTGGTCTGATTATTCGTTGTACAGCGAGGAGATTGCTACCTTCGGTGAATCTGACTATGACCAGAAGGATAGTGCAGGATTTATCAACCTGTACGGTCTGCCCATCAAGGTTCAGGCAATTGTTGACGCAAAGAACGCAAGCAAAAATAACTGATTGACAGATAAAACCGAAAAGTTTCCGTCCCACGAACCTTTTTCCGCGGGACGGGCTTTTTGGTGAAGCGGGGAAGTCCCGCGAGCGAAAGGAGTATTTCAATGGCAAAAATGTGGGCCGGCAGAACGGCGGGAGACACTGACCGTATCGCAGACGATTTCAATTCCTCTATCCACTTTGACTCACGCATGTACCGCGAGGACATCACGGGCTCGATGGCGCATGCCGCAATGCTGGGGGCCAAAGGCATCATCACACAGGATGAAGCGCAAACGCTGATTGTCGGGCTTGAAGGAATTCTGGCTGACCTGGATGCTGGCAAGTTAACGTTTGATATGACCTGCGAGGACATTCACATGTTCGTTGAGCAGGTCTTGACCGAGCGACTTGGCGACGTGGGAAAGAAGTTGCATACTGCCAGAAGCCGCAACGATCAAGTCGCGCTGGATTTGCGTATGTATTTGCGCGAAGTGTCGTCCGGTATTCGTACGCAACTTATAGAGCTGCTTGCCGTTATCGCAGACAAGGCGGAGGAGCACAAGGCCACGATCATGCCGGGCTATACTCATCTGCAAAGAGCCCAGCCCATCACCTTCGGACAGCATCTAATGGCCTATGCCATGATGCTGTTGCGCGACGTAGATCGCCTTGATGATACCGTGAAGCGCATGAACGTGTCTCCTATCGGTTGCTGCGCGTTAGCGGGAACGACCTACGATACCGATCGCTGGTTCGAAGCCAAGCAACTGGGCTTCGCGGATATCAGCCGCAATAGCCTTGACGGTGTGTCCGACCGTGATTTTTGCGTGGAGTTTATGAGTTTTTGCTCGATCCTTATGATGCATCTGTCCAGACTTTCCGAAGAGATCATTCTCTGGTCGAGTTGGGAGTTCAAGTTTGTTGAGCTGTCTGATGCTTATACAACGGGATCGTCCATCATGCCCCAGAAAAAGAACTCGGATATGGCTGAGTTGATCCGCGGCAAGACAGGCCGTGTCTACGGAGATCTTATGGCTCTTTTGACCACTCTCAAGGGTCTGCCGTTGGCCTACAACAAGGATATGCAGGAGGATAAGGAAAGCGTGTTTGATGCCGCTGATACTGTCGTACAATGCCTGCAGGTTCTTACACCCATGCTGGCTACCATGACTGTGCTCGCAGACAATATGAAGCTGGCGGCACAAAAGGGATTTATCAACGCCACAGACCTTGCCGATTATCTGGTTAAGAAGGGAATGCCCTTCCGCACAGCCTACAAGATCGCAGGGCAACTGGTTGCCAAGTGCATCGCCGAGGGCAAGGTGCTGGAGACCTTGACGCTGGAAGAATACCGCGCGTGCAGCGATCTGATCGACGAGGACGTCTATGGTGAGATCGATCTTGCTACCTGCGTGGCTAAGCGCATCTCGGAGGGCGGCACCTCGCCGGCATCGGTCGAGGCGCAGATCGCCTATGTCAGAGAAAAAATTAATTCGTAATATATTGACAAATATTGATTTTGTTTGAAGAGGGAAAAACCATGGAAATCGGACTTTACAAACAACATTTTCTCAAGCTATTGGATCTCACTCCCGAGCAGATCGGCGGCTTGATCGACTTAGCTCTGGAGCTAAAGGCCAAGAAAAAGGCCGGCGTTGCACACCGCCTGTGCGAGGGCAAAAACATAGCATTGATTTTCGAAAAGACCAGTACCAGAACCCGCTGTGCCTTTGAGGTTGCAGGGGCAGATCTTGGAATGCATCCCGTCTATCTCGATCCTACGGGATCGCAGATTGGCAAGAAGGAGAGCATTGCCGACACTGCGCGTGTGCTTGGCCGTATGTTTGACGGTATTGAGTATCGCGGCTACGGTCAGGAGATTGTGGAAGAGTTGGCCAAGTATGCAGGCGTTCCTGTATGGAACGGCCTGACCAACGAGTTCCATCCCACCCAAATTCTGGCGGATTTCATGACGATTAAAGAGCATTTCGGCTCTCTTGAGGGCATCAAGCTGGTCTACATGGGCGATGCTCGCTACAACATGGGTAACTCGCTCATGGTTGGCTGCGCCAAGATGGGCATGCATTTCGTTGCCTGTGCTCCCGAAAAGTATTTCCCGAACGCCGAGCTTGTTGCCAAGTGTCAAAAGATCGCCGCCGAAACGGGCGCGACGTTGGAGTTCATCTCGGATCCGACGATGGCCACCAAAGGCGCGCACGTGATCTATACCGATGTGTGGGTTTCCATGGGCGAACCTGCTGAGGTTTGGAAAGAGCGTATTGGGGATTTGACGCCGTACCGCGTCACTTCGACTCTCATGCAAAACGCCGGAGAGCAGTGCCGCTTCATGCATTGTCTTCCTGCATTCCATGATCTCAAGACAACGACAGGAAAGGAAATTTTCGATAAATTCGGTATTGACTGCATGGAGGTTACCGACGAGGTTTTTGAGAGCGAAGCTTCCATTGTTTTCGACGAGGCGGAGAACCGAATGCACACCATCAAGGCTGTTATGGCGGCTACGCTTTGTAATGGGCTTTGATTGTCAAAAACGAATAGTTAGGCAGAGTCTTGACGTGACGTCGGGGCTCTGCTTTTTTATTTTAAAAAAATATGAAAAAAATCAAAAAAACTCGTTGAAAAAGTTGTGATTGTATGATATAATATATGCTATCTAATTGTGCGCTTGTGTTTGCACGTATAGATGAATTTTGAAGATCGAATTTTTAATGTGTATATATTTTCGAGCATAGGATGGTAACTGTTATGACTGCTGTAATGTCTGTAATTAATAAATTTGCTGATCTTTTTTCTACATATGTGATCAACCCAATTATGTCCATCGAGTGGAGAGACGTTTTGGACATCATCTTGCTTGCGGTGATCCTGTATCTGATTTTGAGATTCATCCGCGACCGTCGCGCGTGGACGCTTTTGGTTGGCTTTGCGGCCTTGGGTGCATTTTACTTTTTGACTTGGTTACTGGATCTGCGCGCGGTTTACACTCTTTTACACGCTTTTTCGAGCATGTATATTGTTTTTGTTATCGTCATTTTCCAACGCGAGCTTCGTGACGCATTGGAAAAGATTGGTGGCACGATATTGCAGCTTCGCCGTATCGGCATGCCCACCCAGTCGCTCGCTAACGTTACGGCAACCATTGGCGTACTTTCCGAGGCGGCTTGCGAGCTGTCTCGCGAGAAGTGCGGTGCATTGATCGTCGTCGAGCGAAACACCAAACTGGGTGACTACATCAAGACGGGCATCGAGCTGGACGCACAGCTGTCGTGTGAACTGCTTGGAAATCTCTTTTTCAATCGTTCGCCTCTGCACGACGGTGCCGTCATCGTGCGTGATGGTAAGATCGCCGCAGCAGGATGCATCCTGCCGTCTTCCAAGAGCTCGGCCATCCCCAAGGAGCTTGGCACACGTCACCGCGCAGCCGTTGGTATCAGCGAACAGAGCGACGCGGTCGTTATCATTGTCAGCGAGGAAACGGGAACCATTTCGATTGCCAATAACGGCATTCTCAAGCGTGATTATAACTCAGGTACCCTCAAGGACGATCTGTTTCTGCTGCTGACAGGTAGCACGGAAGAGGACAACGAACGCATTTTGAAAAGCTTCGGCAAGCCGGAAGAATCCAAGGACAGCGCCGACGATCAAGAAAACGAATAAGGAGGCAGTTGGTAATGAAAAACACGAATTTTGAACGTGTGGAGCATACGCATGGCGACGTGCGAACGGAGCAGGTCGTTGTTCACACCAAAAAGTATCGCAGCCGCTGGAAGCTGAAAGTATTGAGTGCCGTTCTGGCTCTTTTAATCTGGCTGATCGTTGCCAATACAGTTGAACATAGATCGCAAAAGGGTGAAAATGTCGATCAATCATGCCTTGGCGAGGTTTTCGCAGAGCAAATATAAACGATGAAATCGTAGCGAAAAAGGGGGGATACGAATGCTGCAACCGAATCAAAAAACGCAAATACTCATCGGCGGCATTCGTGTGTCTCCCGATGCGTCGGAGCATACCATCATAGAGCATGCCCGTAAAGCAATGAAGCGAGCCGGAGCACCGGTATCCTCGCTTCATTTCCGTTTATATAAGCGTTCTATCGATGCGCGCCACAAGGATGATATTCGCTTGGTCTGCACTGTGTTGGCACAATCGGAAGAACCGCTGACAGATAAGGTAAAAAGAATTTTGTCACGGATGCCAGACGTGCGCTTAACTCTCACGAGCGATCTGACGGTTCAAAAGGGAACCGAAAAGCTATTGGAGCGTCCACTGGTGGTCGGTATGGGGCCGGCGGGGCTGTTTTGCGCGCTTTTGCTGGCCGAGAATGGCTATGCGCCTATTTTGATCGACCGTGGAGATTGCGTTGCGGATCGTGTGCGCTCAGTTGACCGTTTTGTAATTGACGGTGTGCTGGATCCGGATAGTAATATCCAGTTTGGCGCGGGTGGAGCCGGAACGTTTTCGGACGGAAAGCTTATCACGCGCATCAACGATGCTCGTTGCGGTTACGTGCTCGAGCGTCTGCATGATTTTGGCGCGCCCGATGAAATCCTGACCAAGGCCAAGCCCCACATTGGTACGGATATTTTGCGCAATGTGGTTGACCGTATGCTTGCTCGTATTCAGGAGGTTGGCGGTGAGGTTCATTACCGTACCAGACTGGACGAGCTATGCGAAAATGCCGATGGCTCGCTGACAGCCAAGACCAATTGTGGCAATTTTCTCTGCGGTGCGCTGGTGCTGGCACTTGGTCACAGTGCGCGTGATACCTACCGCATGCTGATCTCTCATCAATTTGCGATCGAACCCAAGCCCATGTCGATCGGCGTAAGAATTGAACATCTGCAATCGGATATTGACCGCGCTTTGTATGGCGATTATGCGGGTCACCCTGCGCTCGGCCCGGCTGAATACGCGCTGTCGGATACCAAGGGCGCTCGTGGCGTGTATACGTTTTGTATGTGCCCGGGCGGTCAAGTTGTCGCGGCGGCCTCGGAGGAGGGCGGTGTGGTTGTTAACGGCATGAGCCATTACGCTCGTGATGGTAAAAACGCCAACTGCGCCGTGGCAGTTTCAGTTGGTGTTAACGATTATGAGCCTGTAGAGGGAAATCTGGCACTTGGGGCGATTGCCTATCAGCGAACGATTGAAAAAGCCGCTTTTTTGGTTGGCGGTGGTGATTACAGTGCCCCCATTCAAACGGTGGGCGATTTTATGGCAGGCATCGTGAAGCATGAGCCATCACGCGTTGTGCCGACCTATCGAAATGGCGTAAAGGTGCGTGTAGCGGATCTTTCGGGCGTGCTACCGAGTTACGTGACCGACGGACTGCGCTACGGTTTGTCTTCCTTTGACAGCAAGATTGCAGGCTTTGCCGCAGGCGATGCTGTGCTATCAGCGCCCGAAACGAGAACCTCATCCCCCGTTCGTATTTTGCGCGGTGAGGATGGACGAGCACTGGGACACGAGCGCATCTATCCTTGCGGTGAGGGCGCAGGCTATGCCGGTGGCATTACCAGCGCTGCGGTCGACGGTATTAAAATTGCGCTGTCTATTATGGCGAGCTATTCTCCTTTTGAAAAATAATTTTGTGATTTGTTTGTGCCGCGTCTTGCGGCTTGACAGGGAAACAATGAGGATATAATGGAAAATAAAGTGAAACGAAATAAGATCTGGGTGCAGGGCTACGTGCCGGATGAGCAAAGCCGCGCGGCTACGGCCGACATTGCCGCTGCACTTGGATTGACGCAGCAGACGGCCCAGGTATTGTATAACCGTGGCTGTCGTGACGCGGCAAGCGCACGCGCGTTTTTGGAGCAAAGTGCCGAAAAAATGCACGATCCCTTTTTACTCAAAGATGTGGATCGCGCGGTAGCACGCATTCGTCAGGCGATTGAACGTCATGAGCGCATTGCTATTTATGGCGACTACGACGTGGATGGTGTTACCTCCGTCAGCGTGCTGTATCTGTTTTTGTCGCAACGCGGTGCGGACGTCGGCTATTACATTCCCAGCCGTATCCGCGACGGCTACGGCGTTACCATGGGCGCGATCGATATGCTGGCAGACGAGCGCGGTGTCAATCTAATTATTACTGTTGATACGGGCATCACTGCCATTGACGAGGTCAAGCATGCGCGTGAAAAAGGCGTCGACGTGGTCATCACCGACCACCATGAATGTCATGCGGAATTGCCCGATGCTTGCGCTGTTGTCAATCCTCACCGAGCCGATTGCGACTATCCCTTCAAGGAGCTCGCCGGCGTTGGAGTCGTCTTTAAATTGCTGTGTGCGTATGAAATGACCGAATGCCTTGAAAGAGGCGAAGCCTTGATCGAAGGTGCACACCGCATCTGCTCCGAATATGCTGATCTTGTGGCACTCGGCACCATCGCCGACGTCATGCCCATCATAGATGAAAATCGAATCATCGTCTCTTACGGTCTGCACATGATCGCTAATACCCGTCGCCGTGGTCTTTCCGCGTTGATCGATGCGGCACTGCCGTCTACTCGTATGCGCGGTGGTTTTCCCGTACCGTTGACGCCCGAGGAACGAGTGCAGCAGCGAAAAAAGCGTGTCAATTCCGGCTTTGTCGGCTTTGGTCTGGCGCCTCGTATTAACGCGGCAGGACGCATCAGCACGGCCTCCAAAGCGGTTGAGCTGCTGCTGGCTGACACGGATGAAACGGCTGTTGCATTGGCGCAAGAGCTTTGTGAGATCAACGTGCGCCGTCAGGTAGAAGAAAACCGCGTGGCCGAGCAAGCGTACGCTATGATCGAGGAGAGTGTTGATTTTGAAAACGACCGAATCATCGTTTTGGATGGCGATAACTGGCCGCAAGGCATTATTGGTATTGTTTCTTCACGCGTTACCGAGCGTTACGGATTGCCTTCCATTTTGATTTCCTTTGATGGTTCTGTCCAAAACGATACTCCTACTTCCGACGATATCGGTAAGGGCTCGGGGCGCAGTATTAAGGGAATGAATCTGGTCGAGTCGTTGATGGCTTGCGAGGATCTGCTGATCCGCTTCGGTGGACACGAGTTGGCGGCCGGTATGTCGATTGCCAGAGGCAATATCGAACGCTTCCGTCGTCGTATCAACGAGGTTGCCAGAGCGCAATTGGGCGAGGAACAGCTGGCCCTTCAGCTCAACGCCGAATGTGAATTGGCTCCGGAGGAAATGACGATGCGCTTTGCCGAAGAGCTGGAGCGGATGGAACCGTTTGGCGTTGCCAATCCTGTCCCCCAGTTTATAGCCAATGATATGACGGCATCTCGCATCATCGCCATGGGCGGTGGAAAGCACACGAAGCTGCTGTTGACCAAGGGAGAGTTCTCAATTTACGCGGTTTATTTCGGCATCTCGCCCGCACAGCTGCACATTACGGCAGGCGAGCGCGTTGACGTGCTGTTCCAGCTGAATATCAACGAGTTTCAAAACGAGCGCAGCTTGCAGATGATCGTTCAGGATTTGCGCAAGAGTGATGCCTATCTCGCAGAGAAAAAGCGCATGCGCGACCGTTATGAGGAGATCCGCGCGGGTGCTTTTTTGGAGCCGGAGGAGGAAATCTATATCCCGTCGCGAGAGGATTTCGCCTTGCTTTATACCTTCTTGCGTCGTGAATTTCGGCAGGGAACTACGACCTATTCCGATCAGGCTCTGCTTATGGCGCTGGAAAACGAAGCGCCTGGTAGAATCAACTATATCAAGCTAAAATACATTGTTCGTGTGCTTCAGGAACTTCGCATTTGCGGTGTTACCGAGCCCGAAGAAGGATACTATATTTTCGATATCTATTTTACTCCGACCAAAACGTCGATTGACAAATCGTCAATTCTCAAGAAGCTGCGGAGTCAATGTCGGAAAAAGTGACGATTGCCGTATGGCGGCAGAAAGGAACACACTGTTATGGCCAGTCCGATACATACTGATATTTCGCGCTTGCTGATCA
Source organism: Eubacteriales bacterium (assembly GCA_045614625.1). GTDB lineage: Bacteria > Bacillota > Clostridia > Oscillospirales > CAG-272 > SIG644. The sequence continues at coordinate 15,441 of JAZLDE010000174.1, read as the reverse complement.
TGCTTGCCGCTACAGGCAAGAATTATGATACGGAAAAGATTCAGCGCGCGTTTGAATATGCCAACGCTCTGCACGATGGACAATGCCGTGCCAGCGGTGAGGCGTATATTTCTCACCCGATCGCCGTTGCGGAGATCGTGGCGGGACTGGAACTGGATACCGACTCCATCTGTGCCGCATTGCTACACGATACAGTCGAAGACTGTGCGGATAAGACCAATCTCAAGGAAATTGAAAAGAAATTTGGCAAGGATGTGGCTCTCTTGGTCGACGGTTTGACCAAGATCGTTATGCTGCAGGTGGACGACAAGGAAGAAGCGCACATCGAAAACCTGCGCAAGATGCTGCTTGCCATGTCCAACGACGTTCGCGTTATCTTCATCAAGCTGTGCGACCGCCTGCACAATATGCGTACGCTGGACGCAAAACCCGAGAATAAGCGCCGTCTGACGGCGCTGGAGACCATGCAGGTATATGCTCCGCTGGCACACCGCCTGGGTATCCACAAGCTCAAATTGGAATTGGAAAATCTAAGTATTTCTTACCTTGACCCTATCGGTTATGCTGAAGTCAAGGACGATATTGAGCGTAAATACGGACAAAACGTAGGATTTATTGAGAATATTCGTCGCACGGTAGAGGAAAAGCTCAAAGAGAATAATATTCATTTTGAATTGGAAGGGCGTATCAAATCCGTCTATTCGGTCTACCGCAAGATGTACAATCAAAATAAGAGCTTTGATGAGATCTATGACTTTTACGCATTGCGCGTGATCGTCGAAAATGAAACGGAGTGTTATTCGGTACTGGGATATATCCATGAAATGTTCCGATCTATTCCCGGTAGATTCAAAGACTACATTTCAACACCTAAGCCCAATATGTATCGCTCACTGCACACAACGGTTATCGGTAACGACGGTATTCCGTTTGAAGTGCAGATCCGTACCTGGGAGATGCATCACTTCGCCGAATACGGTATGGCGGCACACTGGAAATACAAATCCGGCGCATCTTCTCGCGAGGAAATGACCAAGAAGCTGGAATGGATCGCTCGTCTGATCGAAACCGAGGACGGAACGCGCGACCCCGACGAGTTCTTGCACGCGCTCAAAACGGATATTTTCCAGGATGAGGTATTCGTCTTTACGCCCAAGGGTGATGTGATCGCGTTGCCTCAAGGCGCAACTGTTATCGACTTTGCGTATGCGATCCACTCGGCGGTTGGTAACAAGATGATCGGTGCCAAGATCAATGGCATGATTGTTCCCATCGACCGTTGTCCTGAAAACGGTGAGATCGTTGAGATCATCACCGCTTCCAACAGTAAAGGCCCCAGCCGTGACTGGCTTAATATTGTACGTACCAGTGAGGCGCGCAATAAGATCCGCCAGTGGTTCAAAAAAGAAACTCGCGTAGAGAACGTGGCGGCGGGTAAGGCTATCGTTGATACGGAAATGAAGAAGTACGCCAAATCGTTGACGGAAGACGAAATGGCGGAGGTCGTTAACAACGTTTCCAAAAAAGCAGGTTTTGCCACGGCGGACGACCTGTATAACACCATTGGTTATGGCGGTATGCCCATTTCCAAGATCGCAATTAAGCTGCACGACGAGTACGTGCGCACCTTCCGCGCTCGCGTTGTGGCCGAACCGATTGACAACGAGGAGCAGGCACGTGTGACCAACCAAAGCGCGGGTAGACCTAAAAATCTGCGTTCCAACAGCGGTATTATCATTGACGGTGAGAGCGGCTGTCAGGTCAAATTTGCTAAGTGCTGTAATCCGTTGCCGGGTGATAATATCATTGGCTTTATCACCAAGGGCTACGGTGTTTCGGTTCACAAGCGCGACTGTCCTAACGTTACGACGGGCTTGAATAAATCCGAAAACGAAGGTCGTTGGATCTCGGCCGAATGGGAGCACGGCGCTAATGTATCGGGTAAGGATCTATACGAGGCGCATCTCCAGATCCATACCGAAAACCGTATCGGTATGCTGGCAGATATTACTGTCGCATTGGCCGATATGAAGGTTTCTATCCTGCAGGTCAACTGTGCGTCTCGCTCGGATGATACTGCCACCATTTCCATGAAGGTAAGCTGTAAGAACACCGAACATTACACTTCGATCATGTCTCGTTTGAAGGGACTGGCAGGAGTGATCGATGTGGTTCGCGGCTTTGCCCCGTAAAAAAGGAGTTAAACTATGATCGCGGTTGTACAACGCGTCGACCACTCACAGGTTGTGGTTGACGGATCTGTTATCGGTAAAAGTGATAAAGGTTTTATGGTCTTGCTTGGCGTTGCGGCAGAGGATGACGAGGCTGATGCCCGCGTTCTTTCGCAAAAACTCGTTAAGCTACGCATTTTTACCGATGAAAACGATAAAATGAACCTCTCCATACGCGACGTCGGCGGCAATATGCTGATCATTTCGCAATTCACTTTGCTGGCCGATACCTCGCACGGCAACCGTCCTAGCTTTATCGGCGCAGGAAGCCCCGCGCATGCTAAGGAGCTGTACGAATATTTTGTCGAGCTGGTTCGCGCTGAGGGAATTCACGTGGAAACGGGTGAATTCGGCGCGCATATGGAAGTTTCGCTTCTCAATAACGGCCCTGTTACTTTGATCTTGAACTCGGCCAATTACAAAAAATAATCACAATTATCTCATTTATGTTATTAGGAAAGGTTGGACGTCATTCTCATGAAAGTGCAAATTGAAGGAAAGATCAACGCATACTACGTGCAAATGCTGTGTATGATCTTCTTTCCGGGTACCAATTTCAAACAGCAGGAGTCAAAGGAGGGCGATCCTTCATTGTTCGTGCGTGTAGAAGAACGTGAGAACGGCTGCCATGCCTTGGCTATGATGAGTGCTGATGGAAAGAGCGCCGAGGGTGAGCAATTCACGGCCTTCAGTCCCGACGCAAGCAAAGAAAAAACGGCTAAGCTGGCCGTTGGTGCCGCTGTTATTGCAGCAGGCGGCAAGCTGCTTGGCTATCGTCCCTCTTGGGGCATTATTACGGGCGTTCGCCCTGCCAAGATGGCCATGGATCTGCTGTCCAAAGGTAAAACACCGGATGAAGTGCGCAAGATATTGCGAAAGGATTATTTTGCCATTCCCAAAAAGGCGGCCCTTGCAACCGACGTAGCTTTGGCTGAGCGCGCTTTGGTGGGAACACCTGATAAGCGGGATTGCAGTATGTATATCTCCATCCCGTTTTGTCCTACTCGTTGCTCCTATTGCTCCTTTGTTTCCTACACCTCACCTCGCCTTTTGTCCCTTATTCCCGAATATCTGACAGTTCTGACGAGTGATATTCGCCGTCTGTTGGATGAAATCAAGAAGCTCAATTTGAATTTAAAGACCGTTTATATTGGTGGCGGTACGCCTACCATTCTTACGCCCGATCAGCTACGCTTGCTTTTGTCCACCGTAGCCGAGGGCTGTGATGTTTCGACGCTTGAGGAATTTACGCTGGAATCAGGCAGACCCGACACCATCACCGCGGATAAATTCGCTGTGGCAAAGGAATACGGTGTCACGCGCGTTAGCGTCAATCCGCAAACGTTGTGTAACGATGTGCTGCAGCGCATAGGCCGTGACCATACCGCGGACGATTTTCTTCGCGCGTTTGACATCGCTCGCACAGCAGGCATACAATGTATCAATACCGACTTGATCGTCGGTCTTCCGGGAGACCGCTTTTCTACGTTCGCTCGTTCGTTTGATAAAATTCTGGATCTGAATCCCGAAAATATCACTGTACATACCTTCTGCGTAAAAAAGGCGGCGGACATTGTCCAACAGAGTGACGTGTATTCCCGACAGGGCGGTGATGCAGGAAAGTGCGTCGATTACACCCAGATTCGCGCTCCCAAGCGAGGCTACGTACCATATTACATGTACCGTCAGAAGAATACTGTCGGTAATTTTGAAAACGTAGGCTTCGCACTTCCGGGAACGGAGGGAAAATACAATATTTATATGATGGAAGAGTATCATTCCATCTTCGCCGCAGGCGCGGGGGCCGTCAGCAAGGTCGTTGACTATCGTCCCGAAGAAGGAAAATCGCCTTTGATCGATCGGTATTTCAATCACAAATATCCCTACGAATATCTGCGGGATAACGGAAGTGATGAAAAGATCGCATTTATTGAAAAATTCTACGAGGAGCGTGGGCTCCTCGGCTGACAAGGAGGATACACATGACAGAATTAAAAGCTCCGAGTACGTTTGCTGATGCTACTGCCGCAATCGCATACATTGCTGAATGTGAAAATGCGTTCCGTCGTCAGGTTATTGCTCTGACAGACAGATTGACCGCACATCCCGAGTTGCATTTGATTGGTCTATCCGGACCGACCTGTGCGGGGAAAACGACGGCGGCCGATATCATCACCAAGCAATTACAAGCGGCAGGCCGTCGGGTTCATATCATATCTGTGGATGACTTCTTCCGCGAACAGCCGCACGGACGGGATCTGATGAACGATCCCGACGGTGCCGACAAGTTGGATTTTGACTCCATCGATGCGCTGGATTTCGACTTGTTTTCAAGCAGTCTGGACCAACTGATGAAGACTGGACGCGCCATGATGCCTCGTTTTAATATCGGTGCAGGTGTGCGTGAAGGCTTTGTCGAGCTCAATGCCATGGGAGATGAGGACGTATTTCTGATCGAAGGCATTCAGGTCGTTTACCCAGAGGTCAGCGCACTGTTGCATGAGTACGATTACAGAAGTATATTCATTCGTCCCGCCCGCTCACTGGAGGTAGGAGGCAGCTTGTATGAGCCAAATAAAATTCGTCTGATGCGCCGATTGGTGCGTGACTATCATTTCCGCGCATCGGATGCTGCGTTTACCTTTTTCGCATGGGAAAGCGTCCGCGAAAATGAGAAAAAAAGCATCTTCCCGTATGCCGACAGCTGTGACGAGCAGTTGGATTCGCTAATGGGCTATGAGGTCGGCATGCTGCGTCCTCATCTGGAAACTATCCTCAGCCAGCTCCCGCTTTCGAGTGTGTACCGCCCCATGGCCGATACCATTCTTCATGATATATCTACCGTTCAACCGTTGATTTCCGATTGGTTGCCAGAACACGCACTCTACAGAGAATTCGTTCCGCTGGTATAACCATTCAAATTACACCTGCAAAAGAGGAAACGTTAAAATGAAAGTATTGTTCAAAAACGCACGTCTGCTTCCCGAGGATATGCCTGTCGGCACCCGCGCTGAGGATTACGTACACGTTGTCGTGACCGACGAATACATCACCTACATTGGGGCGAGTGTACCTGAGGATACCTACGACCGTGTGATAGATTGTAAAGAAAACCTGCTCATGCCTGCCTTTTACAACGCGCATTGCCATAGCGCCATGACGCTGTTTCGCGGCTATGGCGAGGACCTTCCGCTTCGCCGCTGGCTGGACGAAAAGATCCTTCCTGCCGAGGAAAAATTGAACTTCCGCCGCGTTTACTATGGGGCCAAGCTGGCTATCGCTGAAATGATCCGCAACGGTGTCGTTTCGTTCAGCGATATGTATTTCTTCCAGGAAGCTACCGCTGAAGCCGTGCTCGAATCTGGTGTCAAGGCCAACATCGCGCGCAGTATCGTTTCATTCGATCCAAATATCAAAAAGGAAGAGGACGTAAGATTTGCCGAGTCTGTTCGTCTGTTTGAGCAGTATCATGGAGCAGGTGACGGTCGCCTTAAGGTCGACATGTCACTTCACGCAGAGTATTCCAACGTGGATGCTTGCTGTCGTTACGTTGCCGAGTATGCCAAGGAGCAGGGCTTGCGTATGCAGCTGCACCTGTCCGAGACCCAGTCCGAGCATGAGCAGTGCATTGAGCGCCACGGCATGACGCCTGCAGCGTATTTTGCCTCTCTTGGTGTTTTCGATGTTCCCACGACGGCCGCACATTGCGTTTACGTTACGGACGAAGATATTGCCATTATGAAGGAAAAGGGCGTTGTTCCCGTACACAATCCTGTCAGCAATCTCAAGCTGGGGAGCGGTGTCATGCGCCTGCGCAATATGATCGATGCGGGATTGACTGTAGCATTGGGAACGGACGGTGTTGCTTCCAACAATCAACTCAGCATACTGCGTGAGCTTCAAACGGCTGCCATTCTTCATAAGGGCGTTCATCGCGATCCCGAAAACATCCGTGCCGCGGAGCTTCCTGCGATTGCCACCCGCAACGGCGCCCTTGCACAGGGACGTGAGGATTGCGGCATGGTTGCCGTTGGTGCCCGTGCTGACCTCATCCTGATCGATCTTAACGCCATCAATAATATTCCGTGCTATGACCTTGCGACCACGCTTGCGTACAGTGCAAATACTTCCAATGTATTACTTACCATGTGCGACGGACGCATACTTTTCGAGAATGGCGAGTATACTTCGATTGATATCGAATGTCTGCGCTTTGAGTCCAGACAGATTATTCGTCACTATTTCGATTGAAGTAGCCGTTAAAGGAGCAGGGAAGGTATGAGATTCAGCGTCAAAGCCACAGCCGACAATCAGCAAGTCTGTACATCATCGTCCAAATCTTCACAGAAGGATGGTGGAACGGGACGCGTGTTTTTGTCAGGTGTCGTGGTTTTGACGCTTTCGACCGTTCTGGTCAAGCTGATCGGCCTTTTTTTCAAAATCCCCATGCTACATTATCTTGGGAGCGAGGGGATGGGATATTTCAATGCAGCATACGAATGGTATGCTACGCTTTGCATTATCTCGACGTCAGGACTTCCTCTGGCGAGCTCTATGCTGATCGCGCGCGCCGTTACTGCCGGCAATGCAACTGCTGTTCGCCGCGTGGAGCGGCTTGCCATGCGCGTTTTCATTTTGATGGGCGTAACAGGCACATTGCTTTTGTTTTTCGGTGCAGCTTCTATTTCGCGTTTGATCGGTAGTCCCGAAACGCGATTTGCCTTGATGGCTGTTGCGCCGACTATACTGTTTTCCTGCCTTTCCGGGGCTTATCGCGGTTATTTTCAAGGGTATCAGGATATGCTGCCGACCGCGATCTCGCAGATCATTGAAGCGGCTGGCAAATTGCTTCTTGGATTGACCTTTGCCATCCTTGCTTGGCGCAGAGGGCTTGACGCGCCGCACGTTGCTGCGTGGGCGATCCTGGGGCTGTCCGTCGGTGTAGCGATTTCCACGATGTATCTTTTTTTGCATCGCAAAGGTTATAAGGCCGCCCGTGCCTCGGTTTCGCAAATGAAAGCTGTCGAAAAAGAAACCGTTTCTTTGCGAGCTTTGCTTGGCATTGCCGTCCCCGTGACTATCAGCTCGTCTGTCATGAGCTTAACACGACTATTTGATATGGCTATGATCCTGCGCCGCTTGCAGTATATTGGATATGACGGCGCGCAGGCCAATGCGCTGTACGGTAACTATACGACCATGGTCGTTCCTATCTTTAACTTGATCCCGTCCTTGATCACTTCGGTCGCCCTGGCTTTGGTGCCTACCTTGACCGCGGCCATCAAAGCGGGGGATCGGCAAACACAACGATCAACGGTCGGCACGGCCATTCGATTGACCGCGCTTTTATCATTGCCCGCCTCACTTGCAGTCGCTATTTACAGCCGCACGATCTTGTCCTTACTATTTCACGGGCAAGAGGTGGCTGTGGAGCAATCTGCGCCCATGCTTTCCGTCTTGGCGGTTTCCGTCTTTTTTTCCAGCGTAATCACGACTACGAACGCCATTTTGCAAGCATACGGTCGAGTAAATGCACCCATTGTTTCTATGCTGGCAGGCTCTGCGCTCAAGCTCTGTGCGGCGTATGTTTTGATCGGTATACAAGACGTCAATATATACGGCGCACCGATCAGCACGTTTATCTGCGATGCTTTGATCGTGGGAATCAATTTTTATTTGATCGCCAAGCACACCGACGTGCTGGGATCGCTGAAATCTGCTCTCATCCGTCCCTTGTTTACTTCAGCACTTGCCGTTGGTCTGCCGGGCCTCTTATATGCGGTTTTTGCCCGTCTTGGCTATGCGGAAACCCCTCTTTTTTTGAGCGTAGTCCCCGTTACGCTGGCGCTGTATCTTGTGCTTTGCCTGCGTGGTGGGTTGGTTGGCGAGACCGAGATTTCCATGCTTCCCAAGGGAATCTCAAAGCAATTGACACGGCTCTGCCGTAAAACAAACGAATCATGAATACTTGGGGCTGATCAGCCCCTGAAAATAAAGGACGTACATAATTAAGGAGAAATTTACATGAAAGAACAAGCGTATATCGCCTGGCGCGATGAAAAAATGGCGGAGCTACTCTCCAAATCTTCGTATGATTTTCAGGATCTTTGTGACATCGTAACCATTTTGCGTGGTGTGGGCGGCTGTCCTTGGGATATAGAGCAGGATCATCACTCGATCCGCAAGGGAATGATCGAGGAGTGCTATGAGGTAGTTGAGGCGATCGATCGTGACGACACGGCGCTGCTGCGTGAGGAGCTGGGAGACGTGCTCCTGCAGATCGTTTTCCATGCTGACATGGAAAACGACGCGGGACATTTCAATATCACCGACGTTGCCAATGATGAATGTGTAAAAATGATCCACCGACATCCGCACGTATTTGGTCAGGTCAAGGCAGATACATCGGAGCAGGTTCTTGCCAATTGGGAGGTCATTAAAACCGAGGAAAAACAAAGAGTATCGCTTTCGGATCAGTTGCAAGCGATTCCGCCCATATTGCCGGCTTTGATGCGTGCGCAGAAGGTAGGAAAGAAAATGAATGCAGATGCAGATCTTTCGGATGCCGCATTGATTGAAAAATTGAACGAAGATATGAAACAGCTTTCTGATTATACGGATCCCGACAAGCAAAAACAGGTCATGGGAGAGGTGCTGTTTCGCATGACAACATTATGCCGCCGTCTGGGATTGGAGGCGGAAGAAGCCTTGACTGTCGCAACGGAAGAAAAGATTAAGAGCGTCGAATGATGCAAAGAAGATCGACGATTGAGTCAAACCTCTAAAGTGAGAAAAAAACCTTGAAAAATCAAGGGATTTTCAAAGAAAATATTGTAAAAACCCTTGAAAACAAAGCAAAGATATGATATAATTTAAAAAAAGAAAGCTGCAAAGTGCAGTACTTTTTTCAATATGTGAAAGGAAATTTTAGAAAAATGAACAAATCTCAATTGATCGATGCAGTTGTCGCTAAGGGCGGCCTGAAGAAGAAGGACGCTGAGGCTGCTGTTAACGCAGTAACCGCTACCATCGCAGAGGCTCTGAAGAACGGTGAGAAGGTACAGCTGGTTGGCTTCGGTACCTTTGAAGTAAAGGAGCGCAGCGCAAGAACCGGCCGTAACCCCAAGACCGGTGAGACCATCGAGGTTCCCGCAAGCAAGCATCCCACTTTCAGCGCCAGCAAGGCTCTGAAGGATCAGCTGAACTAATTGCTTCCCGTAAAGGGATTAGATTGGCATTTGTCCTGATATATGAGATTGGACAAGTTTCTGAAGGTATCCCGTGTCATTAAACGCCGCACGGTTGCCAATGAAGCGTGTGACAACGCACACGTCACGGCAAACGGCCGCCCCGCCAAGGCGTCTTACGACGTTAAGGTTGGAGATATTCTCGAGATCACCTTTGGTGAGCGTACTCTGAAAATCCGCGTCCTTGCCGTGCAGGAGCACGTGACTAAGGCCGGCGCGACCGAACTTTACGAGGTCGTGGAATAACAGTGAATACTCCCGCATATATTTCATTAAGAATGTATGCGGGAGGGCTGTTATGAGCGAAAATACAAGAAAAGAAGCACAACAATCGGAGCATGGCTTTATTGTCAAGGAACGAGCTCACGTAGAGATCCGCGGTATGACAGAAGTGCTCAGCTTTGACGAAAGCAGCGTTTCGCTGGCAACGACTAGCGGAAGCATGATGATCGAAGGCAGGGAACTGCGTGTAGGGGTGCTGGACGTTAAGGAAGGAACTGTTACCGTCGACGGACATATCGACAGCATTTATTACCAGGACAGCGAACCGAATGATACGTCGCGCGGCTTATTTGGACGTCTGTTTCACTGACCGTCACGATGGAAGTATCACAAAACGCGCTTGCCTTCATGCTGCTTTGCGCGCTGCTTTGCGGTATTGCTTTGGGCTGTGTTTACGACGTGCTGCGCATGACGCGCTTTTGGATTGACGGCATCGAGCCAACTGCGCTCTCACCTCGCATGAAGGCACTTCGAGATCGATTAACTATGCCTTCGGCGCTACGGTTGCCTAAGAGAAAAAGCAAGCGGCCTTCAAACAAAAAGAAAGCCATTTTATCGGCTGTCGTTTTGTTTATACAAGACCTTTTGTTTTGTCTTTTGTTTGCTGTTGTCGCCTCACTTTTGTTCTATCAAACCAACGACGGCCAGCTGCGTATGAGCGCGATCGTTGTTATGTCGCTTGGACTTGCGCTGTACCTGACAACGATCGGCCGATTGGCCAAACGCTTCTGGATCATATTGACGATTCTGCTGTCGTCTATATTAGGCTGGATTGTCGCGCTTTTGATCTATCCCGTGCGCCTGCTGTTGCGATGGCTGAAAAAGCCTTTTAGCTGGTTGATTGGACGAGTGCGGGGCATTTGTGATCGAGTCAAACAAAGGTTTGAGCTAAAAAAGCAGGCACGCATTCAACGAAAGCAAGCAAAAGAAAAAGATAACTCAGAAAAGTTTGCTAACAAACGAAAGCTGGTCGGGCAGAGCCCCGACGGAAAACGAGTATTCGTTTTGGGCGGCAAGCGAAAATTAAATTAATGTTGCAAGTTACACAACTATGTGTTTAGTATATGAAGAATAAAAAGAAAGGAGGGCGAAATTCATGGACGATCGCCGGAACATAGAAAATAATACTTTGCGTTCACGCGGCAATTTGAGCCTTGGCCTTCGCTGCTTCCTTTTGCTGATTTTAGTCATTTCGGTCGTGGTATTTGCTTCGCGCATGCTGACCTTCCATCAGCTCAACGAGCAGAAAAACGATCTACAAGATCAAAAAGATAAATATCAGGCTCAGATCGACCGCATGGAGCACTATTTGGACGGTTCGATTGACTATGAAGACATTATTCGCATTGCGCGTGAAAAGTATAATCTCGCTTTCCCGGATGATACCATTATTTATTCGGGGCAGGGCGAGCAGAACTGAGCGCGAAGGAGAGTACCATGGAGAAAAAAGGAAGCGGAAGTATCATCGCGCAGAACAAAAAAGCGTGGCACGAATATTTTGTTGAAGAAACCTACGAGGCAGGCATCGAGCTGTTCGGTACGGAGGTCAAAAGCGTGCGCGCGGGAAACGTCAATCTGAAGGATGCTTACTGCTCGATCGATGACGGCGAGCTGTTCGTGCGTCAGATGCATATCAGCCCATACGAGCACGGCAATATTTTTAATCGCGATCCCATGCGCCCCAAAAAGCTGTTGATGCACAAAAAAGAGATTCTCAAGCTGTTCGGTCTGGTTGCCCAGAAGGGATATACGCTCGTGCCGTTGCAGCTGTATTTCAAGGGCTCGCACGTTAAGGTGCAAGTCGGTCTGTGCCGCGGTAAAAAGCTGTACGATAAGCGTGATTCTGCCGCCGAAAAACAGGCAAATCGCGACATTGACAGACAGATGAAAAGCAAGCAATATCAGGATTGAAATAGGGAGCGTGCTGTAAAGTACGCTCTTCTTTTTTTGCCGTTTTTCCCTTGACGATATGAGAAAAATGTGGTATAATATATCTGTATATTTATGTCCATGTCAAGGAGGCTTGTATGGAACAAAACACGACTTATTATCTCGCCGTGGATATCGGTGCGTCCAGTGGGCGGCATATGCTTGGTTGGATGGAAAACGACAAGATTTGCCTTGAAGAAGTATATCGCTTCCCCAATGGAGCGACGAAGAAAAACGAAAGTCTTTGTTGGGATGGCGAAGCATTATATGCTCATTTGATCGAGGGTCTTAAGGCTTGCCGCGACAAGGGCAAAATTCCTTCGTATATGGCCATCGATACATGGGGCGTTGATTATGCGCTGCTGGATGAAAACGGCGCACTGATCGGCTCTTTGACGGCTTACCGTGACGATCGCACCATTGGCATGGACGACGAGGTGCGCCGCTACGTATCGGATAAGGAGCTTTATTGCCGCACGGGTATTCAAAAGCTGTCCTTTAATACCGTATATCAACTTATGGCGCATAAGCTGCAAAAGCCGGATGAATTGGCAAGAGCCAAAACGTTCTTGATGGTTCCCGATTTTCTAAATTATCGTCTGACGGGTAAGTGCGCAGTTGAATATACTGATGCCTCCACTACTGCCTTGCTGAACGTCAAAACGGGCGACTGGGATAGGGAATTGCTCGAAAAATTGGGCTATCCCACGAATATTTTCCCCGCAATCTCCAAGCCGGGTACGGTGCTTGGTGGTTTGAAGCCGGAGATCGCACAAGCCGTCGGATTTGACCTGCAGGTCATTCTGCCTCCTTCGCACGACACCGCCTCTGCGGTGCTGGCACTGCCGACAGAGCGCGAGGACGCGGCTTATCTGAGCTCGGGAACTTGGTCGCTGATGGGCGTGGAACGCACCGAACCGACCAATGATGAGGACTCCCGTCGTTCCAATTTCACCAACGAGGGCGGCTACGATATGCGTTACCGCTACCTCAAAAATATTATGGGCCTTTGGATGATCCAGTCAGTTCGCCGCGAGTTGAACGGACAATACAGCTTTGGCGAATTGTCGGCCATGGCACGCGAGTTTGGTGAGCCTAATTGCCGTATCAACGTCAACGACGACGCCTTCTTGGCGCCTTCGAGCATGGCCGAGGCTGTCAAGACCTCCTGCGGCAAGAACATGGAGCTGCCCGAGCTCCTGGCCGTCATCTATTACAGCCTTGCCGAGGCTTATCGCGACACCTTGAATGAGCTCGAAGCCCGCACGGGAAGAACGCTGGGCGCACTCTACATCATCGGTGGAGGCAGTCAGGACACGTATCTGAACGAGCTGACCGCCAAGATCAGCGGCCGCGAGGTCTATACCGGCGTGGTCGAGGCCACCGCCACGGGCAACTTACTCTGCCAGATGCTGGCTACGGGCGTTTTCACCGACAGATGTGAGGCAAGAGATACCGTCGCCCGCTCCTTCGACGTCAAGCAAACCATTGTAACGATATAATGTGAGGATATAACCATGAATTTTGATGCTTATACTTACGCAAAAGAAAAATTTGCCGCTCTCGGCATCGACACCGACGCGGTGATCGAAAACGTTCGCCATATTCCCATCTCTCTGCATTGCTGGCAGGGCGACGACGTTGGCGGCTTTGATTCGGATATGGCTCTCTCGGGCGGTATCCAGACGACGGGCAACTACCCCGGCAAGGCCAAGACGCCCGATGAGCTCATGGCTGATATGGACGTTGCCATCAAAAACATCGGTGGCGTTCTCAAGCTCAATCTTCACGCAAGCTACGCCATCTTCGAGGACGGTGAGTATGCCGACCGCAATGCGCTGGAGCCCAAGCATTTCGCACCCTGGGTGGCTTTCGCCAAGGAAAGAGGCATGGGCATTGACTTCAACCCCACCTTCTTCTCGCATCCCAAGGCAAGTGAGTTTACTCTCTCCTCGCCCGACGAGGATATCCGCAAATTCTGGGTGGAGCACGGCAAGTGCTGCCTGCGAATCTCGGAATACTTCGCTCGCGAGACGGGCATCCCCTGTGTCATGAACATTTGGATTCCCGACGGCTATAAGGATATTCCTGCCGATCGCATCGCTCCTCGTGCCCGCTTTGCCAAGTCCCTGGACGAAATGCTGGCAGAGCCGTATGATCACTCGCTGGTATTTCCGTGCCTCGAATCCAAGGTGTTCGGTATTGGTCTTGAATCCTATACCGTTGGATCGGCTGAATTTACTCTCAGCTATGCCGCAAAGAAGGGCATTATGCCTTTGATGGACAACGGTCACTACCATCCCACCGAAATGGTTTCGGATAAGATTTCCTCGCTCCTTTTGTTTAACGAAAAGGTGGCTCTTCACGTCACGCGTGCCGTGCGTTGGGACTCCGACCACGTAGTCAGACTCGACGACGAAACGAGAGAGATCGCCAAGGAGATCGTTGCCAGCGGCCGTGTTAACGATTTTGCATTAGCATTGGACTACTTCGACGCCAGCATCAACCGCGTCGCGGCTTGGATCGTCGGCGCGCGTAACTTCCGCAAAGCACTTCTTGAGGCCATGCTGATGCCCCACGATGCCTGGAAGAAACTGCAAAACGACGGCCGTATGACCGAGTTGCTTGTCCGTCAGGAGGAGTGGAAGACGTTGCCCACGGGAGAAGTCTGGGCAGAATTCTGCCGCCGCGCCGGTGTCCCCGCTGACGGAGAGTGGTTTGATTGCATTCAAAAATACGAGCAGGACGTACAGCTTGCCCGCTGATAGAGTAAGGAGATAAAAAATGGAAGTTTTACAAGCAAAATTCGTCCGTCAGTTTGTCGAGATGGCAAACGACGGCTACAATCACGGATATCACGAGCGCAACGGCGGTAACCTTTCTTACTGGATCCTGCCCGAGGAGATTGCCCAGGTACGTGAGAATCTTATTCCTAGCCGTCCCTGGATGGACATCGGCACCGAAGTGCCCGAATTGGCGGGCGAGTATTTCCTCGTCAGCGGCACGGGCTGCTTCTTCCGCCACATCAAGGACGACACCGTCAATACCTGCGGTATCATCGAGGTCGACCCCACGGGCGAGAAGTTCCGTATTCTCTGGGGCTTTGAGAGCGGCGGACGCCCCACGAGTGAGTTGCCCGCCCACCTGATGAACCACGCCGTCAAGAAGGGAACGACGGGCTCTAAGAACCGCGTTATCTATCACAGCCACCCCGTCAACCTCATCGCTTTGACCTTCCTTCTGCCCCTGACAGACGCTGCCTTTACCAAGGAGCTTTGGCAGATGATGACCGAATGTCCCGTTATTTTCCCCGACGGTATCGGTGTGTTGCCTTGGATGGTGCCGGGTCAAAAGGAGATCGCCGTGGCCACCTCCAAGAAAATGAAGGACTACAACGCCGTCGTCTGGGCTCACCACGGTATCTTCGTGTCGGGCACTACCTTTGACGAAGCCTTTGGCCTTTGCCATACCATCGAAAAGAGCGCCGAGGTCGCCGTCAAGGTGCGCTCCATTTCGCACAGCAAGCTGCAGACCATCACCCGTCCCATGCTGCGTGAGCTGGCCGCCGCCTTCAAGATCAAGCTGGCCGAAATTTTCATGAGATAAGAGAATTTGCTCTGAGGGTGAATTCAAAAAGAACCACCGCTGCGCGGTGGTTCTTTTGCTATAGCTTTACGTTTATTGTTTTCCCATAAAAAAGCTCACAAGCCAACATATCTGCTCCCGCCGTACGGCCCCGAGTGTGACCGAAA
>JAZLDE010000173.1:0-4873 GCA_045614625.1 Eubacteriales bacterium | reverse complement strand
CTGGCAGGTGCGTATATCACCAAGGCCACCGCCCAGCTGATGCGCGACCTTGGTTCGATCCAGTCGCCTCAGAACGCATTTATTCTCAACCTTGGTCTTGAGAGCCTGCACGTCCGTATGGAGCGCCATTGCGAAAACGCGCTGGCGGTCGCCAAGTATTTGCAGAGCGACGACCGCATCGCTTGGGTGACCTACCCCGGCCTTGAGGGCGACAAATATTACGACGTGGCGAAGAAATACATGCCCAAGGGGACCTGCGGCGTTGTCAGCTTTGGTGTCAAGGGCGGTCGTGCGGCGGCAGAGAAGTTCATGGGCAATTTGAAGCTGGCCGCCATCGAGACTCATGTAGCGGATGCCCGCACCTGCTGCCTGCATCCCGCAAGCGCGACCCACCGCCAGATGAACGACGCGGAGCTGGTAGCCGCCGGCGTATCTCCTGACTTGGTCCGCTTGTCCTGCGGCATTGAAAACAGCGACGATCTGATCGCCGACATCCGTCAGGCGCTCGACGCGCTGGATGCGTGAGGTGACGTATGCCGATTAAAATTCCTAACGAATTGCCTGCGGTTAAGACGCTGGCGGACGAAAATATTTTCGTGGTGACCGAAACGCGCGCCATCACCCAGGACATCCGTCCTTTGAAGATCCTTTTGCTCAATCTCATGCCCAAAAAGATCGAGACTGAGACCCAGCTCTCCCGTCTGCTTGGCAACACGCCCTTGCAGATCGAGCTGGAGCTGATCAAAACCAAAGATCACGTGTCCAAGAATACCTCACCCGAGCACATGCTGGCCTTTTACAAGACCTTTGACGATGTCAAGCACAAGACCTTCGACGGTCTGATTATCACAGGCGCCCCCGTGGAGCAGATGCCCTTTGAGGAGGTCGAATACTGGGACGAGCTTTGCACCATCATGGAGTGGAGCAAGACCCACGTGCACAGCACGCTCCACATTTGCTGGGGTGCGCAGGCCGGTTTGTATTATCACTACGGTATTCAAAAGGTGCCGCTGTCCGAGAAGATTTCGGGCGTGTATCCCCACCGCGTGGATTATAAGCGGTCGATTCTCTTCCGCGGTTTTGACGATGTGTTCATGGTGCCGCAATCCCGCCACACGACGGTGCGCACCGAGGATGTGCTGGCCGTGCCGGGGCTCAAGCTGCTGGCCTCGTCGGACGAGACGGGCGTGTATGCCATCGCGACGGACGGCGGTCGTCAGGTGTTCATTACGGGGCACTCCGAGTACGATGCCGATACCCTCAAGAATGAGTACCTGCGCGACTTGGCGGCAGGGTTGAACCCCATTATTCCCAAGAATTATTTTCCTGATAACGATCCCGAAAAGCAGCCGCTGGTCACCTGGCGCGCTCATGCGAATCTTCTTTGGTGCAACTGGTTGAATTATTTTGTTTACCAGACGACACCGTATGATATTAGTGAGATTCAGTAAGAGTTAAAACTAAATTTCAAACAACCGTTTCTACAGCCTCGCACAGCTTCGCGCGCTCGGTAAAAGCATTGTTGCCATTTCTTTGTCGTTCCACAAAGAAATGGCGAAAGAAAAGGAACTTGGACGTTCCCTCCAAGACCTCCCTTGGCATTGCCGCTCTTCAAGGATAAGAAGGAGAAAGACATAAAGTTTTTATGTGCATCTCTCGCCATGTTGCCACCACGAGCGGCAGACGCAGATAGCAAAAAGTTTTGCGGGTTTCTTAAGGGCATTAGGCCCTTAAGTCCGCTTTCTTGGTTCGTTCTTTCTCGGATGAGAAAGAATGAACACCAAAACCGGTACAGATCAGCGCGCGGCTTGCCGCGCAGTATGATCGTCAAAAGAAGCAGTAGTAAAAAATCCCAACCACATAAAATATCTCTCCTCGAAAGGAACCCCACCCCATGCAAATGAACGGTGCAAAAATCTTAATGGAATGCCTCCTCGAGCAAGGCGTTGACACCATCTTCGGTTACCCCGGCGGTACCATCCTCAACGTCTACGACGAGCTGTATCAATGCGACGGCATCCGCCACATCCTCACCGCCCACGAGCAGGGCGCGGCCCATGCGGCCGACGGCTACGCTCGCAGTACGGGTAAGATTGGCGTGTGCTTTGCTACCTCCGGTCCCGGTGCGACCAACCTCACCACGGGCATCGCGACGGCCTATATGGACTCCTCGCCCGTCGTCTTTATTTCCTGCAACGTCGCCGAAAATCTCATCGGCAAGGACTCGTTCCAGGAGGTCGACATCACGGGTATCACCATGCCCATCACCAAGAGCAATTACCTGGTGCGTGACGTAAACAAGCTGGCCGACACCGTTCGCGAGGCCTTTGCTATCGCAGGCTCGGGCAGACCCGGCCCCGTCTTTATCGACATTCTCAAAAACGTCACGGCCGAGACGGCTGACTTTGAGCCCTTGCCTCGTGACCGTCATTTCCAGGGCGGACGATTGGCGACACTCAAGGAGCGTGCGACGGACAACTTCGTTGCCCCCGAGCCCAACGCTGACGATATTGCCGAGTTGGTTCGTCTGATCGACGAGGCGGACAAGCCCCTGATCATCTGCGGCGGCGGTGTCGTGCGCGGACGGGCACAGGATGAGTTTGCTGCGTTTGCCGAGAAGATGGACGCTCCCGTTGCCATCACGCTGATGGGCGCGGGCGGCTATCCCGGCGACGGTCCGCTCGCTACGGGCATGCTGGGTATGCACGGCTCGCAGGCCTCCAACCGCGCGGCCGCCAGCTGTGATCTTCTTATCGCCTTTGGCTGCCGTTTTTCCGACCGCGTAGCCCTCAACCCCGACCATTTCGCGCCGCAGGCCAAGATTGTTCAGATCGACATTGACCGCGCCGAGATCAATAAAAACGTACTGACCGATCACTACATCGTGGGCGACGCAGCACAGGTGCTGGCCCTCTTGAACGAAAAGGTCGGACAGAAACAGCATAACGAGTGGAAGGAATACGTGTTCTCCTTCCCGACCGAAACCATGTACGACGAGGGCGGCGACGCCCTGACCCCCAAGCAGGTCCTCAATACCATCCAGAGAATGGTGCCCGAGGACACGGTGGTTGCGACCGACGTCGGTCAGCACCAGATGTGGGCCATTCAGCATTTCCACTTCAGCTATCCCGGTCAGCTTCTGACCTCGGGCGGCTTTGGTACGATGGGCTTTGGTCTGGGTGCGGCGATCGGCGCTAAGGTGGCCAATCCCGAAAAGACGGTCATTCACATTACGGGCGACGGCTCCTTCCGCATGAACTGCAACGAGCTGGCGACCGAGCAGTATTACGATCTGCCCATCATCACCTTCGTGTTCAACAACGGCGTGCTGGGTATGGTTCGCCAGTGGCAGTCGCTCATTTACGACAAGCACTATTCTCAGACGACGCTTGACCGCGCCCCCGATTTCGTCAAGCTGGCCGAGGCGTATGGCCTGCGCGGTGCCCGCGTGAGCAACGTCGAGCAGCTTGAGGCGGCGATCAAGGACGCGCTGGCCTTTGGACACGGTTACGTCATTGACTGCGCCATCCACATGGACGAGATGGTTCGTCCCATGGTCGGCGGCGGCAGCCCCATCACCAAGTTTATTATTTGTTAAGGAGGGAACCGTATGGATCAGATCAAAAAGCAAACGCTGGTCGTGCTGGTTGACAACGAGGCAGGCGTTCTTTCGCAGGTGTCGCGCTTGTTTTCCCGCAAGGGCTACAACATCGAGTCGCTGGCCGTCGGTGCCACCGCGCGGGAGAATCTTTCCCGTATCACCATCGAGGTTCTGACGGACGATGCCCACGTGCAGCTGTTGTCCAACCAGCTGCGCAAGCTCATTCCCGTTCATTCGGTCAAGATCCTGACCGATCAGAAATCCATTCGCCGCGAGCTGATCATCATCAAGATGCGTACCCCCGATGCGAGCGTGCGCAACGAGATCACTCAGATCGCAAACATTTTCCGCGCCTCTATTATTGATGTTTCCATCGGGACGCTGTCCATCGCCGTGATCGGTGAGGAGCAGAAGATCGAGGGCATGATAAATTTACTGAAGGAGTTCGAGATCATGGAGCTTGTCCGCACAGGCGTCATTGCTCTTGAACGAGGTCAGAACACCATCCATGATGAAACCAAAGAAAAAGGAGAATTTAATTATGGCAAAAATGTATTATGAGAAGGACTGTGATCTTTCCAAGCTTGACGGTAAGACGATCGCCATCGTCGGTTACGGCTCTCAGGGCCACGCACACGCACTCAACCTGCGCGACAGCGGCTGCAACGTGATCGTGGGCTTGCGCAAGGGCGGCAAGAGCTGGCCCGTGGCAGAGAAGGACGGTTTCACCGTTATGACGGTTGCCGAGGCAACCAAGGCGGCCGACATTATCATGATCCTCATCAACGACGAGGCCCAGGCCGATATGTATAAAAAGGACATCGAGCCCAATCTGACCGCAGGCAAGGCGATCGCTTTTGCACACGGCTTCAACATCCGCTACAAGCAGATCGTTCCTCCCGCGGACATCGACGTATTCATGGCTGCTCCCAAGGGACCCGGTCACACCGTCCGCTCTCAGTACGTTGCCGGCAAGGGCGTTCCTTGTCTGGTTGCCGTTGAGCAGAACGCCACGGGCAAGGCTTACGACATCGCGCTGGCTTACATTGCCGGTATCGGCGGCGCACGCGCCGGCATTCTGGAGACGACCATGAAGGAGGAGACCGAGACCGAGCTGTTCGGCGAGCAGACCGTTCTGTGCGGTGGTGTTGTGGATCTGATGCGTTGCGGCTTTGAGACGCTGGTTGAGGCAGGCTATGCCCCCGAAAACGCTTACTTTGAGTGCATTCATGAGATGAAGCTGATCGTCGACCTGATCAACAAGGGCGGCGT
>JAZLDE010000172.1:0-9777 GCA_045614625.1 Eubacteriales bacterium | reverse complement strand
CAGATATTTGATCTGGATGCTTCCTTCGCTTGCGATCTGCGCAGAATCTGCGTAACCGTAGGGCGTGATGAACTTGAGAAATTTCATCTCCTCGGACAAATTAGCCATCAGATTCATAAAGTAACATCCCAGCGCAAGACCGAGACCGACACCAATCGCACCGCGGCGCATCAAGGAAGACAGACCAAAGGTGATAGCAGCGATCTCAAGCTGCAATATCAGTGCGGCTAAAAACAGCAGCGCGAGCGTGCCTGCCTGCACCTGCTCACCGATGGCAAGGATGCAAACGATGGTCACGATGACCGTGGAAAAATTGAGTAGAATAATCTGGATGAGCATGGCAAGCAGCTTGCTTGTCAAAACGTTGTTACGCGAAATGGGGTGAGTAAGCAGAAATTCTGCCGTGTGGTCCTTTTCTTCCTTGGCAAGCATTCCCGCACCCAAAATTGCGGCAAACAAGCCGCCGCCAAGGCACAGCATTTCGCCGAATTCCAAGGCAAAATAGCCCATGAAATCTGTAAATCCGAGCTGATCTAAGCCAAAGGCATCAGACAGGGCACCCATGTTGGCGAGCATATCGCTCATTTCCTTCATCTGCGCGGCCATCTCGGGATAGATCAATACGCACACACCCAGCATAAAGGCGATGGCGGCTGACCAGATGATGAGGGACAGTTTGTTTTGCTTGAGCTCATGTAACAACAAAGCCATATCAGTTGCCCTCCTTCGTGTTCTCATAGTAATGCATCAAGATCTCCTCGGGATTGGGATCGGTGATGCTGATATCCTCTATGGGCTGGTCGGCCAAGGCCCGGATTAACGCATCGGGGCGACCGCTGTACATGAATTGCACTGCCTTGCCCTTGGCACGGACGTGCGAGATTCCCGCAATCAAGGGCGGCATGCCAATACCGTGGAGAACGACCTGCTTGGTGCCGACCTGTTTTAGATTTTGAATGGTATCCGACACGATCAGCTGTCCCTCACGGATGATGGCCGCGCGGTTGCAGTAGCGTATGACCTCGGGCAGCACGTGCGAGGACAAGAATATCGTCGCTCCGCCTCGGTTGCGCTCTTGCAGAATGGTATAAAACTCCATTTGCATCAGAGGATCAAGGCCGCTGGTCGGCTCGTCGAGAATGTATAGCCTTGGCTCGTGCTGAAGAGCAGCGACGATACCTACCTTTTTGCGGTTGCCAAGCGAGAGCTCATCGATCTTGCGCGCCGTATCCAGCTCGAGTCTTTCGCACAGCTCACGCGCCTGCTCGGTGCAATCACGCTTGCGCAGATCGGCGGACAGTTTGAGTAGCTCGCCCACTCGCATGCCGCTGTAAAAGACGGCCTCGGAGGGGAGGTAACCGATATCGTTGAGATTTTCTATTTTGTGCTTGGCGATATCTCTGCCAAAGATCTCGGCGTGACCCTCGGTCGGCGAGATCAGGCCGAGCAGCGTGCGAATCAAGGTGCTTTTACCTGCACCGTTGGGACCGATGAAGCCGAAGAAATCGCCCTCCTCTACCGAAAGAGAAACGTCTTTGATGCCACGCGTCTTGCCGTAAAATTTTGTCAGATGCTCTGTTTGAATGGCTTTCATTATACTCACTCCTTATTTTCTATCCATGCTGAAAGCACAATGTAGTATAGCATGAAACCGGGGAGGTTGTCAATAGGAAATGCCCCTTGTCATGGCAGATTACGCTGCTTTTGACAAGGGGGATTTTTTATGATCGGTCGGATTTCAAATGGCGATTGAGCTCATCTGTTTTTTTGCGGGTGCTGAAATAGACGATGAGCCAGATCAGCGCATAACCTGCGAAGAAGCATGCGGTGAAGATGAGAAAGGGAAGCATGCCGTCGTTCAGCCAGCCGTTGAGTAGATAGATCAGCGCATAGTCTGCATAAAGCACCAGCCCGTGCAGCAAAATGGCATAGAGTAGCGGCAAGCGCTCAATTTGATATACGACCGTGATACCCGCGGCGATGAAGGCGAGCACGGAGATGCTGACAATGGCAAGGGCAGTCTCGTAAATATCAATGCTCTGCGTGACGCCGCTCGCGCCGAGAATGGCGTAGATGATGGCGAGAATGATGGGACCGAAGCCCATGGCGACAAGCCCTCGCTTGCAAAATTCGCATACGTACTTTTTCATTGTTGTTCAAACCTCCTTTTGATATCAGAAAAGCAACGGCGAGAGACGTACTCGACGTAGCCACAGCGAAATACGGCGTCGACCGCGCCGCTGAATGCCGTCTTGAAACGGACGATGCGGCGGCTGTTGGCCAGCGTGGATTTGTTGATGCGGATAAAGTACGAGGGAAGTGCATCTTCCAACTCGCACAGCCGTTCCTTGAGGCGGTAGTGCGTGCCGTGCTGATCGATGGCGATGACCTTGCGGTCGATGACGGTGATGCACTCGACGTCGGTGTAGGGCAGGCGCGTCAGCTCGTCTTCGTTGTAGGCAAGGATGGTGTCAGCCCCCTGATAGCTCCGAACGAGCGTTTCGATTTTGTCGGTCAGCTCACTTTGGGCGTGCGCAGTGACGACGACCTCGGGTTCTTTTTCACGATCAATGATGAGAGTGTATTTCATGTGGCCTCCTGAGAAGTTTCTGCGCTGCCATTATAGCATGCTGAAACAAAGAAATGTTGATTTTTGCCCTTTCGGTCATTTTCTGCGTCTGTTCGGCCTCAAGGCGGCAAATTCATGGCGCAATATTCGCAAAAGAACTTGAAATGTCACGAGCGATTTGCTATAATTAAGGATGAAATATCCTTTCGGTGCACGAAGCACCCAAATTTACCTTTGGAGGAATATCTTATGACTTGGAAAATCGGGGTTATTTTGCTGGTGATCTTAGGCGGTCTTTATCGTGTTGTCTTGAATATCGTCGAGCATCGCTCGGCCAACAATCCCACGCCTGAAAACGTGTCGGACGTGTACGATGCCGAAACGTATCTGAGATGGAAAAAATACAGCGCAGAGCGGTGTCGTCTTGCGTTGGTGTCGTCCGTCGCTTCCTGCGTGATCTCGCTGGTATTGTTGCTGACCGAGGTGTACGCCGCTTTTGCCGCGCTGTTCCCCGAGGGTGTGTTTTGGCAGCTGCTTGCCGTCGTTCTTTTGGAATGCGCTGTAGGCATCGTTGTCGAAATCTGCCAGAGCTACGTCTCGACCATGATTATCGAGCAAAAATACGGCTTCAACCGCTCAACCGTCAAGACCTTTATTTTTGACAGAATTCGCTCGGCTATTCTCGAGATCATTTTGTCCCTGGCGCTTGCGTGGCTGATGTATATTGCTCACCGCCTGACGGGGGATTATCTGTTTTTGCTGTTTGCCGGTGCGATGTTCCTCTTTTCGCTGCTTGTCACGTTTTTGTATCCCGTGTTCAGCCGCATTGGCAATAAGTTCGTGCCGCTGGAGGAGGGTGAGCTTAAGGATCGCCTCATGGCTCTGCTGACCAAGCACGGCTACCGCGTCAAGGCCATCGAGGTCATGGA
Organism: Eubacteriales bacterium; assembly: GCA_045614625.1. GTDB lineage: Bacteria > Bacillota > Clostridia > Oscillospirales > CAG-272 > SIG644. The sequence goes on along the minus strand of JAZLDE010000172.1, from coordinate 6,279 downwards.
TGCCTCCCGCCGCACCACCAAGCTCAACGCTTATTTTACGGGTTTTGGTAAAATGAAGACCATCGTGCTGTTTGACAATTTGCTCAACGCCATGACGCCCGACGAGATCTGCGCCGTATTTGCGCATGAGCTGGGACATGGTTTGCACAAGGACGTTCTCAAAAATCAGATTCTCAACATCGGCAATATGCTGTTGATGGGCGTCGTCGTTTGGCTGACCGTCCGCGAGCCGATGCTGCATACTGCCTTTGGCTTTGAGGGCGTCAACTACGGCTTTGCTTACATTCTCACGGGCATTGGCCTTGGTATTCTGAATCCGTTGACGGGCATGATCATGAACGCCGTCAGCCGCCGCGCCGAATATCGCGCTGACCGTCAGGCCGTGCAGGAGGGCTACGGCGAGGCCATGATCACGGCCTTCAAAAAGCTGGCCAAGGACAACTTCGCCCACCTTGCCCCCTCTAAGATCAACGTCGTGCTGGAGTACAGCCACCCGCCGCTGAGTAGCCGCGTGGAAGAAGTTGAAAAGGCGATGAAGAAACAATAAGCAAATCAAAAACGGACGATCGTGCCTTTGCGCGGTCGCCCGTTTTGTTGTATAGAGCTATTTTTGCAGACCGCCTGCTTTGATATAATCGGCCAGCAGATCGCGGGCAAAATAATCCACCTCATATTCCTCTACCACGGTCAGGCGGTTGGGCGCGTAGGACGAGGTGTAGCTGTCGACGATGACGTAGTAGGTTGCGTTGGGGTCGATGTTGTTTTTGATCGAAGCACCGTACGCATCGTAATGGATAAAGTAGTTGCTGTTGTTGGTGTTAAAGAATTTGGAGGACAGGTCGCGCCCTTTGATGGAGCAGAGCACCAGACGGTTATCAAAAGGGAAGACGGACTGCAGCTGACTGTAGGTCACCTCACCGGCGGGCAGATAGCCCGGACTGCGAGTGGTCAGATAGCCGCCGCCCAGCACGATATCGTATTGCTCGCCCCAGCGAGAGACACCAAATTCGTAGTATAGCTTGGCGACCAGCGAGCGAAGCGTTTTGCTGTCGCGTGAGGTCGCGTTATGTCCCAACACTGTCGCGCCCAGGGATACCTGATCCTCGTATTTGGTCATCAGGTCGTTTACGATGGGATCGTCGGCAAGCGAACTGTAGCGGTCGGTTGATATGAACTCGGCCTTTTGGATATGCCAGGTGTCGTTGAGGGGATTGACCGCCAGCTCGACGTGGCTGATGCCCTTGTTGTCACCGCCGTTTTGTAGGTGGTACACGCCGTGCTCGTCCTTCAGTACGTATCTTTGGTGGGTGTGACCTTCAAAAACCAGATCGACATAACCGTCCGAGAGGGATATGTCGTAATAAGCGGAAAGTCTGGACGTGGCAATCACCGAAACATCGTCGTAACTGCTTTGGCTGTGACCGCCGTGCAACGAATAGACGATCAGATCCGCGCCCAGCGCACGCAAGCGCTCGGACTCGGCCTTGACCAGCTCGGTCAGCTCGCGTCCCGTTTTGAAATACACGTCCTCGACCTTGTCGGGGGCGATGGAGGAATAGCAATCGCCGATGGCACCGATGATGCCGACGACAAGCCCGTCCTGCTCGACGAGAACGGAGGGCTCGCAATAATCCACGCGCTCATTCGTGGCGCGGTCGTATATATTAATGGCAAGGAAGGGGAACTCGGCAAGCGCGGCGTTTTGCTCGATGGCTTCCTCGCCCCAGTCGTATTCGTGGTTGCCCAGCGTCATGCAGGCAAAGTCCATCTCGTTCATCCAGTCGGTCAGGATAAAACCGCGGGTCAGATTGGACTCCGAGCTGCCCTGCCAGGTGTCACCCGAGGAGAGAAGAATGGCACTGTCATCGGACGCGATGGCCGATTTGAGGTAGGTGGTCAGCTCGTCCACACCGGGATGGGTGTCGCCGTCGGCAAACTTGCCGTGCAGATCATTGATGGCGTAGAGATCCAGCACGACCAGCACCGTGATGCCACAGTCATCGCAATGGTCGTCGTTGTTCTCGTCAACGTGGACGCAGCCCTCAAACGGGGGACGCGGCTCCTGATCCTGGGGCGTGTCTGCGACGGGCGGCTTGCAGCCGATCAAAACGAATAATTGACAAAGCAGTAATAACCAAGCGGAAAAACGCACAAGGCGGGTACGTTGGTTCATGATCATATCTCCAATATCGTATTTTTATCAAGTATATCAAATTTTTTGTCGGATTGCAAGATATAGCCAAAAAGATGATAAAATTTTCCACGGCAGGGCTTGTCAAACATTGACACATCGCGCGATTTGTGGTATACTTTTTGCAGGATGGATGACACTATATCCGATCGAGTTAAAACGCAGGAGGGACGTATGGCAGACAAGAGAGCCGCGCTGGGCAGCGCCCATGCCGTGGAATGGAATCGCATGGAAGTCAACCGCTACTTGCTTCCCGTGCTGCGCTTTGTGGACGCGGAACGCGAAGGCGACGTAACGAGGGAAGAATACAACGATCTGCTACGCGGTGCCCTGCAGGCTTGCCGCGCCCGTCCTGAGGCTTACCGCCAGCTTGCCCACGTCTTTTGCACGGGCTCGGAGCAAACGGTCGAGCAATGGTTCGGTTGGATCGAATGTGACGACGAGCTGCTCGAGGCGGCGTTTGATTTTATCAACGACGAGCTGCACGGCACCTCGAGCCACGCCCCCATACAGATCTCTTTGGAGGAGGATCTGTACTTTGCCGAGCTGTTCCACATCTCGCAGGGCGGCACCAAGGTGGATCTGCGTTATCCGTTTGAGCAGTTTTACTTTTGTGACGAGTTCATTTATAAGGACTATCAATCCCGCCGCATCGAGCTGGCCGATAAGTGCAAGGCATGGATCCGCCGCTATCAGCCATACTATCAAAGAGCTTTCGCGTGGTACCGTGAGCACGGTGGAAAGCATTGTGCCGTCAGCGTCGAGCATCACGCCTATATGGAGCTGTACGAATATTTCCTCGACCGCATCGCTTACGAGGATCGTCTGCGAGACGACCGTCAGGCGCTGGAGTACGAGCGCGGTGGACTTGGCTGGTTTCATCGCGATCGCAAGCGCGAGATCGACCGCGAGCTGCACGAGCTGGATCTGGCCGAGCTGGAGATGCGACTGGAGGATGCCCGCGAGCGCTACGAGGCGTTCGAGGCACAATTTGAAGATCAGCGCGAGGGTTGGGAAGAGGAGCTGCGCTGTGCGCCGCTGACTGCCTTCGGCCGCCGCAAGGAGCTCAAGCAAAAGCTGGCCGCGCTGGAGGAAACGCTGTTGCAGTACCGAAAGGATCTGGAGCTTGACGAATTGCAGTCACAATACAACAAATTAAGCAAGAAGAATTGACAGAAGGGAAGATCGCCATGATCGCCAATTATCATACCCACACCTACCGCTGCCATCATGCCAGCGGTGTTGAACGAGACTATATCGAAAAAGCAATCGCCGAGGGCTTGACCATCATGGGCTTTTCGGATCACGTGCCCATGCCCTTTCCCGACGGACACCAGTCGGGCTTCCGCGTGCGCATCGAGGAGCTGGAGGACTACGTCCGCACGCTCGAGGCTCTGCGCGAGGAATATAAGGATCGAATTCAGATCTTGATCGGTTTTGAGGCTGAATACTATCCCGCCTATTTTGAAGCGATGCTTGATCTGCTTGCACCGTACGATTATGACTATATGATCCTCGGCCAGCATTTCATTGACAACGAGGCCTCCCGCTACGCGGCAACGCCCGTGACGGACGAGGATTGTCTTGTGCGCTACGTTGATCAAGTGCTCGAGGGCTTGTCGACGGGCAAGTATACCTATCTGGCTCACCCCGACGTGTATAACTTTACGGGTGAGGAGACCGTCTATTACAAGCACATGAAGCGGCTGTGCGAGGGCTGTAAGGCTATGGGCATTCCCCTTGAGGTCAATCTGCTGGGGTTGATGGGACATCGCCATTATCCGTCCGACCGCTTTTTCCGCATCGCGGGTGAGGTCGGCAACGATGCTGTTATCGGTTGTGACGCCCATCACGTCAAGGACGTGGCCGATCCGGAGGCTTTGCGTGCAGGAGAGGCGTATGCCGCCAAGTACGGCTTGCGTGTGCTTGAAACGGTCAAAGTGAGAAATCCCAAACAATAAACAGACAATTCAGGGGAGACACACGCGGTTTCCCCTCTTACCATGTATGAAAGGAGGCTGCCTATGTGTGCCAAAAGACGACATTATCACCACCGCGGACACGGTCATAGCAAAAAGCCCAAGACGGGGCGTCAGATCCTGCAAAGTGAGCTGGAGAGCCGCGGCTGGACGGTGGATATGCGAAAAAAGCTGTTGCCGCCCGCAGGACGCGTCAACGTGCCCGACGGCAAGGGAGGCGCGCACAGCGAACGGTTCTGGTGGGAGCGCGACGTGCTTGCTACCGAGAGCAGTGAGCAATTCCGTACCATGCTGACGCAGGAGCTGCAGAAGAAAAAGCGCCGCGAGCGTCAGATGCAGGAATTTCTGCGCCGCATGGAGCAGCTTTCCCCTACTGCCGCGCCTAAGGACGAGTATCCGCTGGCGCGAGGCATGAAGCGGCATTTCTATCTGCATGTGGGCCCGACCAATAGTGGTAAGACTTACGAAGCGCTCGAACGCCTCAAAACTGCTGAGTCGGGCGTATATCTGGGTCCCTTGCGTCTGCTCGCGCTTGAAATTTACGACCGCTTCCGCGCGGAGGATATCCCGTGCTCTATGGTCACGGGCGAGGAGTCGTTTATCGACGAGGAGGCGGGTATTACTGCCTGCACCATCGAGATGATGGACAGCACCAAGCTGTACGACGTGGCGGTGATCGACGAGGCGCAGATGCTGTCCGATCCCTTTCGAGGTCACAACTGGACCAAAGCAATCCTTGGCGTGGCGGCTGATGAGATTCACGTGTGTCTGGCCCCCGAGGCCGAGGACATCGTGCTTCGTATGGTCGAGGAGTGCGGCGACGAAGTCGAGGTCGTCTATCACGAGCGAAAAACGCCCCTGACCTTCCGTCCGACCCGCTTTAAGCTCAAAGACGTGCGGCAGGGCGACGCACTTATCGTATTTTCCCGCCGCTCCGTGTTGGAGCTTGCCGCCGAGCTGGATGGCATGAAGATACGCGCCAGCGTCATCTACGGCGATTTGCCGCCCGCCTCCCGCCGCGAGCAGGTGCGCCGCTTTATGGAGGGCGAGACGCAGGTGGTTGTCAGCACCGATGCTATCGGCATGGGCATGAATCTGGCCATCCAACGCGTTATTTTCGTCGAAAGTCGCAAGTTTGACGGCGTCGAATACCGTCTGCTCAAGCCGTCTGAAATCAAGCAGATTGCAGGCCGTGCCGGACGTTTTGGTATTTTTGATGAGGGCATCGTCATGGCCGCACAGGACGCCGACGTCATCCGCGCAGGGCTGGAGGCGTACGTCGAGCCTATTACGACGGCCTATCTCGGCTTTCCTGAGATCCTCATGGGCATGGAAAGCTCGCTCCGCCGCATTATGACCGACTGGTCGCAGACCGAAACGGCAGGCTTCTATCAGAAAATGGACGTGGGTGAAATCCTCACCCTGCACGATGCGCTTGCCACGGCCGACCGCGTGACCTTTGGCGTGCTGGACAAGCAAACGCTTTACCGCATGATCACCTGCTCGGTCAACATCAAAAACGAGGCTATGGTTGCCCAGTGGATTGCCTACTGCGGCGAATACCTGCGCCAGATGGAATTGACACCGCCCGAGCAGTGTAAGTCGCAGGATCTGCGGGCGCTGGAGACCGAGTACCGCTGCCTCGACCTGTATTTTCAGTTTGGTCGGCGTATGAGCCGCCACTACGACTACGAATATCTCACTCGCCGCCGGCGCGAATTGGAGGACGCCATCGACGAGCAACTCCAACGCGGCAAGCGCCGTTACGCAAAGCGCTGTACCATGTGCGGCGGCATCCTGCCCTACGGCAGCCGACAGAAGCTGTGCAAGGCTTGCTTCGAGAAGACGTACGGTGTGGGCGTGTTGAGGTAATTTGCCATGACGGTAGGGGAGGGGCTTGCTCCTCCCGCTTGTATGCCGGCAAATTGCATACGGGTTGCCGAAAATCAAATAATAAAAAATCCCGACTTTGGGCTCCTTCTCATAAGGATGTTTGGGTTCTTCGTAGGGGCGATCATATCCGAGCAAGCTCGGCGATCGCCCGCAAACAACCGCAAAAAAACGGGCGACCAATGGTCGCCCCTACAAACGAAGTCGGATCGTAGCCAT
>JAZLDE010000171.1:0-3453 GCA_045614625.1 Eubacteriales bacterium | reverse complement strand
CCCTCGGCGGGCGGCAGGGTGACGTCAAAGTCCTCTTGGCCCAGCGCCTGCAAACGCAAGCGGAAAATGGGGTGAGAGGCGTTGCGCGGCTGGATCTCGTGCATCAAGATCTCTTTCCAAAAGTCCTTTCGCTGCTCGATCGCACGGCGGAAGCTGTTGCAAAGCAGTGTGGCCAGATTCTCGCGCATTTGCTCGGGAGCAAAGTAATGCTCGATGAAGTCCATCATCTCATTGTCAAACAGCTCAGAGAAGGCGGTCTTGGCGAGCGCGCTCGAAGCGACTTTGGGGTTGCCGTGCGTCAGAATGGCGCTGTCGGCGATCTGCTCGATCGAGACGGAAGAGGTCAGACGGTAGAAGATATACTCGTAGACGTAGAGCATGTCGAAAAAGGTGAACAGTAGGCCGAGAACGGATTTTTGGGTGCTTGGGGCTTGCTCCGTGATATAGGCGAACAGGCGGAACTCACGGTCGGTTGGGTTGCCGTCCTTGGTCAGATGGGCAAACTCGTGAAGCAGAACCTGATACAGCTCCTCCTCGCTCAGCACGTCCAGCAGCATGATGCCCAGCTGCAAGGAATACGTCTTGTCGATCTTGGCAATGCCTGCATTGCAGTTGGAGAGCAGGATGATGCGAATGTTGCCGTCCTTGCCAAGCGCACGGGCGGCGCGGTGCGCCAGCGCATGTAGCGCAGGATAATCTTCGGGCTTGGTGTAGCCCTCAAACTTGAATTTAGGTGCGCCTGCCTGGATGCGGTTGAAAAATCCGAGCAGAACGTACAGGGGAAAGACGGTCAAACCGAAGGATGCACCGCCGATGCCCATGCCAATGGCAAGAAGCATGCTGAGCAGTAAGATCAAGGCGGTGTATACGCCGATGAAGCGGCGCAAAAAGACGATCTTGCGCACAGCGCGGGGCAGATCGGCCTGCGCGCGGTCGCGGCGCTCCAGATAATAGTCCTGTGCCTGGCGGACGCTCATTTCTTTTTTCTTTTTATAAATACGGGCGGCGATGACGTTGAATAGGATCAGCAAGACGATCACGCCAATCGCACCCAGCGCGACGAAGCCGAGCGCATCGATCGTTGGCTCGGATAGCTTGGGGCGAAGCAAGACGCCAATGACGACGCACAGTATCGTAAGGAGAAATGCCGCGAGGGCGCGCATCAGCGGCTCGCGAGAGGGGACTTGCGGTTGATTCGGTTGGTTTTGCATGGGATTGCTCCTTTCCGGGAAAGTTAAGACAGTGCGAGATCCTTGATGATCTCCCCTGCCATGATCAGTCCTGCCGCGCCCGGAACGAAGGAGATACTGCCCGGTGTGGCACGACGGGGAGCGTTTTCGTTGGTGATTTGTCTGCCAAGCGGCGTGCGGGGCTCTTCCTTGGAGTAGACAACCTTCATGTGGTTGATGCCTCGCTTACGCAGCTCGATGCGCATGACGCGGGCCAGAGGACATACGCTGGTCTTGGACAGATCGGCGACCTCAAAGGCGGCCGCGTCCAGCTTGTTGCCCGCCCCCATAGCAGAAATGATGGGAACGCCTGCCTCGTGGGCACGGACGGCCAGATCGAGCTTGGCGCTGACCGTGTCGATGGCATCGGCGATATAATCGTATTGGGAAAAATCAAATTGGTCGGCCTGCTCGGGCAGATAAAAGAGGGGCAGGGCACGCACGCGGCAGTCGGGATTGATGTCGCGGATGCGCTCGGCCATGACCTCGACCTTGAGTCGTCCTACGGTCGAGCGCAGGGCGATGATCTGGCGATTGATGTTGGATACGGATACGGTGTCGTTGTCAATTAGGTCCAGCGCGCCCACGCCGGCACGGGCAAGCGCTTCGGCGAGGTAGCCGCCGACACCGCCGATGCCGAAGACGGCAACGCGGGCGTTGGCAAGCCGTTCGATCGCTGCTTCTCCGAGCAGCATGGCGGTACGGGAGTTTTGTTCGTTTTGCATGACGACCTCCTCGATGCGTAACGTTTTCTTTCTATCAACATTATAAACGAAGGCGGCGGCATTGTCAAGCGGTTCATAACTAACCTGTTGGTTTCATACATTGAAGCAGAGGACAAGGAGGAATGATATGAAGCGCTATTTGATTTTTCTTGGCACCCGCCCCGAGGCCATCAAAATGTGCCCCTTGATTTTGGAGCTGCGCCGCCGTGAGGACGTGCGCTTACGGGTGGTGCTTACGGGGCAGCATCGCGATATGCCGCTACCCATCCTGGATTTTTTTGGTGTGCGTGCCGACGCTGACCTTGGCGTGATGACGCAGGGACAGACACTGACAAGCTTGACCGAGCGCTTGCTTTGGGCAGTTTCGCACGATTTGCAAACGAGCGGCTTTGCGCCCGACGCCGTGATCGTTCACGGCGACACGACCACCGCCTTTGTCGGTGCACTATCTGCCTTTTATGCGGGTATTCCCGTGGTGCATATTGAGGCGGGGCTTCGAACGGGCGATATTTACGCGCCTTTTCCCGAAGAATTCAATCGCCGTGCAATCGATGCCATGAGCCATCTTCATTTTGCCCCGACCGAACGGGCAAGGGCGGCTTTGCTTGCCGAGGGTCAGGCGGCGGAACGCATCTTTGTCGTGGGAAATACGGCGACGGACGCTTTGCGACTGTGCCTTGCGCGACGCTGTGAGCACTCTTTGACGAATGCGGTGGCAGGGAAGCGGCTGATCCTTTTGACCGCTCATCGGCGGGAGATGGCGCCAGAGGAGCGCCTATCTCTCTTTCGTGCTATTCGCACGGAGGTGGAGAGACGGCGGGACGTGATCGTCGTCTTTCCTGTGCATCCTTCGCCATCGGTGGGTGCGGCGGCACAATCTGCTTTCGAGGGATGTGACAACGTCGTGTTGAGCGAGCCGTTAGAGCTTCCCGTACTACAGCATCTTCTTGCTCGTGCCGAAATCCTGCTGACCGACAGCGGCGGCTTGCAGGAGGAGGCAACATATCTCGGCATCCCCACGCTGGTCTTGCGCGAGGTGACCGAACGCCCCGAGGGGGTAGAGGCCGGGGTGCTTCGCCTTGTCGGGACGAACGGGCAGAGCGTTTGTGCGGCGTTGGCTGATTTGCTTGACAACGAACGGAGTCGTCTTTGCATGGCACGACCGTCCGACGTGTACGGTGACGGGCGGGTCAGCGCACGGATCGTCGATGCGCTGGGGGCGTGGCGAATATGATCACGATAAAGTCGTTGCTCGACGGCCTCAACCGCAGCACGGCGTATCTCATTCCGTTGCTTTTGTGCGCTGTCGGGTTGCTCATGCTGCGAGGAAAACGCCCCTATTTTGACGCTTTTTTAAATGGCGCGCGTTCGGGGCTGGATACGGCCGTTCGACTTTGTCCGCCGCTGGCCGCTTTGTTGGTGGCTATCCGCATGCTGCGTGCCCCGGGCGCGGTCGAGGTGGTCGGGCGTTGGCTCTCGCTGCTGTTCACGACACTGGG
>JAZLDE010000170.1:0-2345 GCA_045614625.1 Eubacteriales bacterium | reverse complement strand
CAGACGGTCGACAGCACGGTGTTAACGCCCAGCTCACGGCACTTGGCGATGATGAAGTCGATCTCGGCGTGGGTATCGGTCGGGAAGCGGTTGACAGCCACCACGCAAGGCAGCTTGTAGACGTTTTTGATGTTGGAAACGTGACGGAGCAGGTTGGGAATACCCTTTTCCAGCGCGCCAAGATCCTCGGTGTTAAGGGCAGTCTTGGGAAGACCGCCGTGCATCTTCAGCGCGCGGACAGTTGCGACCACGACAACGGCGTCGGGGGTCAGTCCTGCCATGCGGCACTTGATGTCCAGGAACTTTTCCGCACCCAGATCGGCACCAAAGCCGGCCTCGGTGACAGCGTAGTCGCCCATGCGCAGTGCCAGCTTGGTTGCCATGACAGAGTTACAGCCGTGGGCAATATTAGCAAACGGACCGCCGTGAACGAAGGCGGGGGTGCCCTCCAGCGTCTGAACCAGATTGGGCTTGAACGCATCCTTTAAGAGCGCCGTCATAGCACCGACAGCCTTGAGATCGCCGGCGGTGACGGGCTTGTCGTCGTAGGTGTAGCCCACGATGATGCGGGAGAGTCTCTCCTTGAGGTCGGTGATGGAGGAGGCCAGGCAGAAGACTGCCATGATCTCGGAGGCAACGGTAATGTCAAAACCGTCCTCACGGGGCACACCGTTGGCCTTGCCGCCCATACCGTCCACGATGAAGCGGAGCTGGCGGTCGTTCATGTCGACGCAACGCTTCCAGGTGATCTTGCGGACGTCAATACCGAGCGCGTTGCCCTGCTGGATGTGGTTATCCAGCATTGCTGCGAGCAGGTTGTTGGCCGCACCGATGGCGTGGAAGTCGCCGGTGGAGTGCAGATTGATGTCCTCCATGGGGACGACCTGGGCGTAGCCGCCGCCTGCCGCACCACCCTTAACACCGAACACGGGGCCCAGAGAAGGCTCGCGAAGCGCGACGGTGACGTTTTTGCCGATGCGGGACAGACCGTCAGCAAGACCGATGGTGGTGGTCGTGTTTCCCTCACCTGCGGGGGTGGGGGTGATGGCGGTGACGAGAATGAGCTTGCCCTCGGGGCGGTCCTCATTCAGAAGGGAAAGGTCGATTTTAGCCTTGTAGTTGCCGTATTGTTCGATGAATTTTTCGTCGACGCCGGCCTTCTTTGCGATGTCGCGGATGTGCTTCATTTGGCACTGTTGTGCGATTTCGATATCGGAGAGGTATGCCATGGTAGTGGATCCTTTCGGGTGGATTTTTGGGGTTTAGCTAAATCTTTTACAACTTTTTCTACGGCCTCGCCCAGCTTCGCGCGCTCGGTGTGCCGGTTTTGGATGTTACTTCTTTGCCGTTCCGCAAAGAAGTAACCAAGAAAAGGAACCAAGACGTTCCCTCTTGGATCTCCCTTTCTTTGCCGCTCTGCAAAGAGGACAGAGGAGAAAGACATATATTCCCTTTGTGCATCTCTCGCCACAAAGTCAACACGAGCGGCAGATATGGAAAGCGAAAAGTCTTGCGGGTTCCTTAAGGGCATTCGGCCCTTAAGCTGATTTTCTTTCGCCATTTCTTTGTTCAGCGACAAAGAAATGGCATCCTTGCCGCACAGCGCGGCGCGTTAGCTGTACGCACGTCAATAGGAGCAGTTTTGGGAATTTTAGGCTAACTTAATTATAGATAGGGAACTTTTCGCACAGAGCCTGAACTTCCGCAGAAATTCTATCCTTACTATTCTCAAAGTCACGAATCACGTCGATGATCCAGCCGGCGATGAGCTTCATTTCCGGTTCTTTAAATCCTCTCGTCGTGACCGCAGGCGTGCCGATACGCAGACCGCTGGTGACAAAGGGACTCTGGGGGTCGTTGGGGATGGTGTTCTTGTTGGCGGTGATGTGCACCTCGTCCAGTCTGTGCTCCAGCTCCTTGCCCGTGATGCCCTCGTCTACGAGATTGAGGTTCATCAGGTGGTTGTCCGTGCCGCCCGAAACCAGCTTGATGCCGCCCTCGGTCAGTGCCTGGGCAAGAGCCGCGGCATTCTTGACGATCTGCTGCTGGTATTCCTTGAATTCATCGGTCAGCGCCTCACCAAAGGCCACGGCCTTGGCGGCAATGATGTGCATCAGAGGCCCTCCCTGGGTGCCGGGGAATACAGCCTTGTCGATGGCCTTTGCCAGCTCCTCGCGGCAAAGGATCATACCGCCTCTGGGGCCGCGCAGGGTCTTGTGGGTGGTGGTGGTCACCACGTCCGCATAGGGGACGGGCGAGGGATGAACGCCGGCGGCGATCAGCCCCGCGATGTGGGCCATATCGACCATGAGATAAGCGCCCACCTCGTCCGCGATCTCGCGGCA
>JAZLDE010000169.1:0-8171 GCA_045614625.1 Eubacteriales bacterium | reverse complement strand
TGTCCGTCGCGCTTGCCTGCGCGCTTGTTATTTTGCTGGTCTACCGCTTCTTCTACCGCGGTGCCTGCTTCAGCGCCAATTTCAGCATTCTGCTCATGATGACGGCCCTGATTACGACGACCATCATCATGACCATCTCCGCCAACCTCGTGCTCTCACTGGGCATGGTCGGCGCTTTGAGCATCGTCCGATTCCGCGCGGCCATCAAAGACCCGCTGGACGTCGGATTTTTGTTCTGGAGTGTCGCCGTCGGTATTACCTGCGGCGCGGGACTTTATATGTTCTCGCTGATGGGGACGTTGTTCATCGCGCTGGTCTACGTCGTGCTTCAGCTGCTGCGCGGCCGCGCCCGTACCTATCTGCTCATTATCCGCACCGATGCCGCGTCGGCCGCTCAGGTGAGCGATTGCTTGAAGCAGGCGCACGCGCATATCCGCAGTCGCACAATGGGCGGTGAGACCGTCGAGATCACTGCGAGTGTGTTTATCTGGTTTAACATCAACCGCGACATCGACAGCCGCGTTGCCGCCATTGAGGGTGTGAGCAACTGCATGCTGGTCGAGTATACGGGTGACATCTGATTTTTCGCTTGAATGATTTTTTTAGAAAGGGGGGAGAGTCGTGCTTCGTTCCATTGATAAACGAAAATGTATCATCGCCGCGGTGATGGCGGTGTTGGCTGTGATCGTATTTTTGGTCTATCGGCATAACGACCGCTCCTACGTCGAGCCGCCCGGAGCCTTGGGCGCCCCTATCAGCGTTGAGGCCTTCTCCAAGGGCTACGACGCGATCTTGGAGGAGCCGACCATGCCGCCCGAGGCAGAGCCCGCGCCCATCGTCGAGGTCGTTCGCTTTTCGATCGATGCGACGGGGAGTGCGTTTTTGTCGGGCGATCAGACGCTTGAGCTGAGCGCTACCGACGGCTCTACCCGCATCTATTATACGACGGACGGAAGCGACCCCCGAACGAGTGATGGCATTCGCCGCTATCTTGAGCCCATCAAGCTCAAGGCGGGCAGGGGCGCGCCGATTGTTTATCATATCGCCGCGTCCGTTTTTTACAGCAGCACCAACAGCTGGTCCGAGGTCACCTACCGTACGTATTTCGTCGGTAAAGACATTGATGATCAGTTCGGCGGTGTGATGGTCTATTCCATCACCGCGCCCGAGGAATCCTTGTGGGATCCCGTCACGGGCGTACTGCATAACAATAACCAGCATAAGCACGGCCGCGAGTGGGAGCGCGAGATCCAGGTCCGGTTGTTTGACTCGGACGGCTCGCTCGTCTTCGACATGCCCGCGGGCATCCGCATTTACGGTGGCTATTCGCGCGCTCACGTGCTCAAGTCCATGCGCATCATCGCCCGCCCCGAATACGACGCGGTGCTGGACGATTTCAATTCGATCGACCTGTTCGGATTGCACTATGACGACGAGGGTGTGCTGATGGATCACTTTGAGGATCTTGTCATCCGAAACACGGGCAACGATTTCGGCGACGCGCATCTGCGCGATGAGTATATCCATACTCTCATGGCGCATCAGGGCTTCGTGTTTACCGAGCCTGTCCGCCCTTGCCTGGTCTATATCAACGGCGCGCTGTACGGCTTTTTCTGGACGCATGAGCCATATAAGGAATCGTATTTCGAGCGCCGCTTTGACTCATACGATTATCAGGGCGAGTTCGTCGTTTTGGACGGACACGAGCAGGCCAAACAGCCCGACGGCAAGGAGCACGATGGCTTCGATCCGCTTAAGGATTACAATGCCATGCTGGCGCTGGCACAGAAGGATCTGACGATCGACAAAAACTACGAGGCGCTCTGCCGCGTGCTTGACGTGGACAGCTATTTGCGATTGAACGCGACTATGGCGCTGGTCAACAACGGCGACTGGCCGCAGAACAATAACCGCGTGTTCAAATATTTCGCCGCCGAGGGTGAAGATTTCTCGGACGTGTACGGCATGGACGGCAAATGGTATTTTGTGCCGCACGATACCGACTGGGGGCTTCGCGGTAATACGGTTGAAAATACATTGCTGCGCTATTATGACAAGACTGCCATCCAGTACAGCCCGCTGTTTTGCCATTTGATGGAGCGTGACGATTGCCGCCATACCTACGTGACCTATTTCCTGGATATGGCGAACGATGCTTTTTCGCCCGACCACATGGAGGACGTGCTGGACGATCTGGTGGATGACATGCGCGACGCGCTGGCGCTGTATTTGGACGAAAGCCCCTATGTGCCCGCCAATTTTGATCTGGATAAATTTGACCGACGCATCGAAACGCTCCGCACCTACGTCCGGCTCCGCACCGAGGCGATGATACTCAACGTGGGCGGAGTGTACGATCTGGGAGGGGCGTATGAATTGACCGTCGACGTGCCCGAGGGTGCGGGTGTGCAGGTCAATACGATCGCAAGACAAGGCGATTTCAAGGGAACCTACTACGAAAATTATGACACGACCATCAGCCCCATCGTACCGCTTGGCTACGAATTTGACCATTGGATCATCAACGACAAGACATATCATGTGGAAGAGCGGACCATTCCGCTGAAGGCGGTGGAAACGGGCAAGGTCGAGGTGACGCTGGTGCTGCGTCCGGTAAAGGGATTGTATATCAGCAAGATCGATTACATGAGCGGTGAGGACTATATCGTGCTGACTAACTATGGCAGCGAGGACGTGTCCACGCTGGGCTACGGCCTGACAGATGACCGTGCGCTTGGCGTGCGCTTCCGCTTGCCCGTAATGACCATCAAGGCAGGCAAGTCGGTTGTCATCTACGGAAAGAACTACGATCCCACGGCGGCGTTGCGACAGCTGCAGCTGGATTTCAATTTTTCCCGCGATGAGACGGTGTTCTTGACGTATACCGATTCCGAAACGATGGAAACTGTGACGGTCGACAGCGTGACGCTGCCCAAGCTGCACGAGGGCTACGCTTACGAAAGAAACGCGTACGACCATCGGTTCTATGAAGTACAACAGTGACGTTAAACAAGGAGTTTTGATATGGCAGACGAAAAAGCCGTGCTTGCCCGCGCGCGGGATTATTTGCGCGAGTTGTCCGAAGGGCGTGACCCGCTGACGGGACGCACCGTGGACGACGAGGTGCTCGCCCAGCCCCGACTGCGCCGTTGCTTTGCCTTTGTGGCGGCGTACCTTCAGCGTGAGCTGGAGCGCTCGGCTGATGCTGAGGAGGCGTTCCATCCCACCGACGAGCAGGCGGCAAGCATATGCTGTGAGGAGGATGTCCCTGCGGCGGAATTTTACGAGCGGCTCAATGCCGCAGCCGTGGCGGCAGGAAAGCCGCCCATCCCGCCCCGCGCAATCAATCATTTTTTGATGCAAGCGGGCTTTGCGGACGGACGTGTGGAGAGCGTGTTTGTTGAGCGCAGGGTTTTGCGCGCAGGTGAGAGAGCAGAGGAGGTCGGCATTTACGATAAGCCTCGCCTTTCCCCTCGTACAGGCGCGCTGACCTATACGCTGATGTTTCCGCCCGAAACACAGTATTGGCTGTTGCGGTGCTTGCCTGCCATTCTCACACCCACGGAAGAAAAAGATGAGGAGGGCGGAGAATGATCGATATTTTATACGAGGATCCGTTTCTGCTCGTCTGCCTCAAGCCCGCAGGCGTCCTCTCCCAGCCCGACGTCACGGGAAGCGGCGAGGATATGCTCTCGCTTTTGCACGATCAGCTGAAGGCGCGTGACGGCGGGGAGCCCTATATCGGGCTTGTCCATCGTCTGGATCGCGGCGTGGGCGGCGTGATGGTGTTTGCCAAGCGACAGGATGTCGCAGGAGCGCTCTCGACCGCCGTAGCCAACCGTACGCTAATCAAGCAGTATCTGGCGGTCGTTCACGGCCGACCGAGTGAGGACAGCGGTGTTATGAAGGACTATCTTTACAAGGACGCCGCCAAGAATAAGACCTTCGTTGTCGAGCGTCAGCGCAAGGGCGTCAAGGAGGCAAGCCTTGCCTACGCCGCGCTTGCGACGAGGAGCGATGCTCCTGCGGGCGAGTGCTCGCTGTTGCAGATCCGTCTGCACACGGGGCGCACCCACCAGATCCGCGTGCAATGCGCCTCGCGCGGACTGCCCCTGATCGGCGACGGCAAATACGGCGCCCGCGATCACGGATTGCCCATTGGCCTATGGTCGTATCGGCTGACATTTGCCCATCCAAGAAAAAAAGGCAAAATGGTGGATATCGCCGCCTTGCCGACGGGAGAGGTGTTTGGGTGGTTCGAAACGATCGAAACGGTGGATCTGAGTGAGGCGTGATATTACAATGAGGAAGGAGATCGCCCATGAAGCATGCGACCAAACGGATGGTTTTAGCCCTGACACTGCTTTTGCTTCTGTGTGCTTGTGACAGCCGCAGACCGCTTTCGCAGGAGGATGCGCGGCGGATCTACACCTGCGTTGCCGATACGGCAAGCGAGGAGGCGTGCTGGCAGGAGGATTATATTCTCGTCATAGGGAATAGCGCTTTGATCCGTCGCAACGGACAAAGTCATGTGGCCAAGGACGGCGATATGACCGAGGAGCGACTATCCCAAGCATGGAACCAAAACAAGGAGTGGCTGCGACAACTGCTCAGTACGGCGACGGCCGACGACCTGAATTGCGACGGATGGTGTGCCAGCGGTGTGGGAGAGGTATGCGATGTCACATGGGAGCAGACGGAGGTTCCGATTGCTTCCACTTCGTTGATGCTGTATTCGAGCGGTACCATTCGCATCACGGTCACGTATGCTTCGACCGTAGAATATGAAAGTGCCGAGATCTATCTGCGCGTGGCGCAAGAGGACGAAAAAAATATTTTTTCCATGCACGGCATTTCCGTTGAATAAAATCGCTCTGCTCACCGTTTGTGTGAGCAGGGCGGTATTTTTTTGCGCGGGTAGGGAGAAAAGGATAATTTGAATCTTCCACTCCTTCTTCTACGGCCTCACACAGTGCTGCGCACGCGCTCGGTGTGCGGTTTGCTGCCACTTCTTGGCGCGCCCCAAGAAGTGGCGGAAGAAGGTCGCCAAAGGGCCTAATGCCCTTTGGATTCCCGCAATGCGCAAACGACGCTGCGCTCGCGCTCCGCTCATGTTTGCGCGAAGTTAAACTTCTTCAGCACTTGCGTCGGCGTTTCAAAGAAAAACGCCGACACAGAAGACATACGCAACAAACGAAAGCAAATTTTTTGTTTTTCTGCGACGCTCCCTGTGATAGATAAAAATTTCAAAGCAAACGGAACGCAACCCCTTTGCTATCTTCGACTGCCGCGCGTGATGGCAGGATTTGGGGCAGGGTATGAAAGATGTCTATGTACTCTCTCGTGGTTAACGATGTAGCGCGGCAATGCCGAGGGGGATCCAAGGGGGAACGTCTTGGTTCATTTTCTTGGTTACTTCTTTGTTGAATGACAAAGAAGTAACATCAAATGCCGCACAGCTCAGCGCGCGACGATGTCGCGCAGTATGAGCGTCAAAAGAAGACGTTGTTTAATATAAAACTATAAAACACCGCCTCGTTCAAAAAGGTGAACGGGGCGGTGTTCTTATCTGGATCGCTACGTCATAAAATGTAAGCGTCAGAACATGGACTTGATCTTGTCAATGCACTCGCGGCAGATGCGCTTTTCGCCAAAATAGACCACGTTGTCTGCATTGCTGCAAAACTCGCAGGCAGGATGGTACTTCTGGAGGATGATGCGGTTATTATCGGTAAAGATCTCCAGGGGATCCTTCTCCTGAATATCCATAATTTCACGCAGGGCTTTGGGCAGGACGATACGTCCCAGCTCGTCAACTTTTCTTACAACACCGGTAGACTTCATAGGTGCTCCTTTCATGCTCTAATCGATCGTAGCCATGCTACCGTCGATCTTTTGGTGGCTCTATTATAAAGTGAAAATTTCCATTTGTCAAGAACTTTGTCCTAATTTGTGTAAAAATAGTGTAAAAATATGTATAAATTCCTCTTTTTTCCTTTTTTAGAGCGGAATTAGCAGATTTTTGAGCACGAATTGGAAATAAATGGTAAATAATGCGATGAAAAGGTGGTTTTATGCTTGGGAAAGTGTTTGGCGTGATCGTTTTGGTTGCGGTTTTCTTTGGCTTTTGGAACGGAACGGGCGAGCAGATGGCATCCGCGGCGCTGGATGGCGCGGGGCGTGCGATCGAGCTGACGCTGACGCTCTCCGGTATGATGTGCCTTTGGTGTGGCGTCATGCGCGTGCTGGAGGAGGCCGGGGTGATCGGTAAATTGGCGCGGCTTTTGCACCGTCCGCTGTCTTTTTTCTTTCCCGATGCGGCCGCGCGTGGGGAGGGGCTGGAGGAGATCTGCGCCAATTTCGCCGCCAATTTACTTGGAATAGGCAATGCCGCAACTCCGATGGCTCTGCGGGCGCTGGAAAAGATGCAGGCCACCAATCCCGATCCTGACACTGCCACGGGAGATATGATCACGCTGACGGTGCTCAACACCTGTTCGGTGGCGCTGATCCCGTCGACCATTTTGGCCTTGAGACAGCGGGCGGGGGCGACGCAGCCGTTCGAGGTGGTCGTTCCCATCTGGATCTGCTCGTCTGTTTGCGCGACGCTAGGGCTGCTGATCACAAGGCTGTTACGGGGAAGGACGAAATAAACGAAGGCTGTGCATCAAGCGATGCACAGCCCTTCTTTGTAAAAAAAGGTTTGATGTCAGGCTTCTTCACGTTCTGCCAAGCCGTTCAGACAGTCGTAAACGCAGCTGTTTTGTATCTTACCGACCGCCTGCGCGGTTTGAATGTCATAAACGAAAAGGGAAAAATGCCAATCCTCGGGACGGGTGTCGAGATGATTGAAGATTTTGTTCATGACCTCCCCTGCTTTGTTTCGATCAAATTCGGCATCCTCGCGGAAGCGAATGACGAACACGCTGGCAAAGAAATTGGGAGAAACGATCTTGCGGACCAGATACACACGCGAGATCTGCTGATCGGACACGCTGTGGATATAAGCGAGAATGCTGTCGAGCATGTCTTTTGGCATGGTGTCTATAACCAGATTGTCGTCAGGGCGCAAAAAAGAGATCTTGTCGTATTCGTCCTTTTTGAATTGATGCAGCTTGATTGCGCGCTCGCGGTATTCGTCCAGCTCCTCCTGTAGGCCCATGCGACAGCAGAACTCGCCGATCAGCTCGATGCCGTCATCGATGTAATTGTTGTTGAGCTCGATGGCGCGGTAGATGTGGTCGATGCCCGCCTTGTCGTAGCGGCGGAGCAGGAGAGCGCCCTTGGTCATGTGGGCGTGGGGCGTGGCAAAGGGGTTCTCACTTTCTGCGATCAGACGATCGCACAGCGCTTCCAGCTCGTCGTTAAGGTTCAGTGCCCGAAGGGCATCGATGATGGGGCGTGACTCCTCGGGTGCGACGACGCGATCGGCCTTTCGCCATTGCTCGACGATCTTCAAGGGGGCAAGATATGCCGCTTCTCTTTCCTCTGCGTAGGTCTCCTTGCGCGCCTCGTAGCACTCGCGGTCCAGCGCGGTCTTGCCCTTTTGACATTCCTCAAAATAAGCACCCTCGGCGGGCGGCAGGGTGACGTCAAAGTCCTCTTGGCCCAGCGCCTGCAAACGCAAGCGGAAAATGGGGTGAGAGGCGTTGCGCGGCTGGATCTCGTGCATCAAGATCTCTTTCCAGAAGTCCTTTCGCTGCTCGATCGCGCAGCGGAAGCTGTTGCAAAGCAGTGTGGCCTGATCCTCACGCATTTGCTCGGGAGCAAAATAATGCTCGATGAAGTCCATCATCTCATTGTCAAACAGCTCGGAGAAGGCGGTTTTGGCGAGTGCGCGCGAAGCGACCTTGGGGTCGCCGTGCGTCAGAATGGCGCTGTCGGCGATCTGCTCGATCGAGACGGAGGAGGTCAGGCGGTAGAAGATATACTCGTAGACGTAGAGCATGTCGAAAAAGGTGAACAGCAGGCCGAGAACGGATTCTTGGGTGCTTGGGGCTTGCCCCATGATATAGGCGAACAGGCGGAACTCACGGTCGGTTGGGTTGCCGACCTTGGTCAGATGGGCAAACTCGTGAAGCAGAACCTGATACAGCTCCTCCTGTAGGCCCATGCGACAGCAGAACTCGCCGATCAGCTCGATGCCGTCATCGATGTAATTGTTGTTGAGC
>JAZLDE010000168.1:0-14500 GCA_045614625.1 Eubacteriales bacterium | reverse complement strand
TGTTATTGTTGTATTTCTTATTCTGATTATTGCTAACATTCACATTGTACCTCAGGCGAAGGCCATGGTCATTGAGCGTCTTGGTAGCTACCATACCACTTGGATGACCGGTATGCATTTCAAGATTCCGTTCATTGATCGCATTTCCAAGCGCATCAACCTGATGGAGCAGGTCGCGGATTTCCCGCCCCAGCCCGTCATCACCAAGGACAACGTCCGTATGCAGATCGACTCGGTCGTGTTCTACCAGATCACCGACTGTAAGCTGTTTGCGTATGGTCACACCACCCCTATGGCGGCTATTGAAAATCTGACTTCCACCACGCTGCGTAACATCATTGGTGAGATGGAGCTGGATAACACGCTGACCAGCCGCGATGTTATCAACACTCAGATGCGTGCCGTTTTGGACGAGGCAACTGACCCTTGGGGTATCAAGGTTACCCGTGTTGAGCTGAAGAACATCATTCCTCCTAAGGAAATTCAGGACGCCATGGAAAAGCAGATGAAGGCTGAGCGTGAGCGCCGTGAGTCCATTCTGAAGGCCGAGGGTGAAAAGAAGTCTGCGATCCTTGTGGCCGAGGGTCAGAAGGAAGCTGCCATCCTTAAGGCAGAGGCTGAAAAGCAGGCCGCTATTTTGAAAGCGGAGGCACTTAAGGAAGCCGCTATCCGTGAGGCAGAAGGTCAGGCAGAGGCCATTCGCCAGGTACAGGAAGCAACCGCTGCCGGTATCCGCATGATCAACGAAGCTGCTCCCGGTGAGGGTGTTATTGCCATCAAGAGTCTGGAGGCATTCGCCAAGGCTGCCGACGGTAAGGCAACCAAGATTATCATTCCTTCCGAAATCCAGAGCCTTGCAGGTCTGGTCACCAGCGCAGCAGAGCTGGCTAAGAAGGACGAATAATTGCCAATAAAAGAGCGGGGGAGAAACCTTTTGCAAACGGTTTCTCCCCCGCGCCCCTTCTTCGAAAATCTTAAAAAAAGGCTATTGCTTTTTGTGTAGCAATAGCCTTTTTCTATGTAAAATTTTCTGAAGGGGGGAGGGGGAGGCTCTTTTTCAAAAGAGCCTCCCCCTTCAAAGAAATGCTATTATGCAAGCTCGATCGTCACGATCTTCTTGGCGGGAACGTCAAGGGTGATCTTGCCGTCCTTGATCTCAAGATCAGCGATCTTTTCTTCGCCGAGGTTGGTCAGTGCAGCGCCGGTGAAGGCAGGAACGTCCATGGTCAGGGCGACAGCCTCCTCACTCGTGTTGAACAGACGCAGGATGACCTTGTCGCTGTACTCAGCCTTCTTGAAGGCGGACATACGAATGAACTCGTTGTCAAAGCGTACGTAGTCAGCAGCAGCGGGCAGCTTGCCTTCGTGCTTTTCGGTACCGATCGCCAGTGCGGCGGGGCCTGCAAAGACGTAGCCCAAGCCGTAGGCCTCTGCCTTGTTCGTGGTCTGATAGGGAACCATGGAGTACTCGAGCGTCCAGGTACCCTTCTTCTGACCCAGAGGCGTGGGGAATACGCCCCAGTCACCGATCTGACCAATGCTGCGCAGCAGGGTAATGGCCAGCGTGTTACGACCGTCGCGCAGGATTTCGTACTCGCAAAGACCGCGGTTGGCCACCATCAGCGCGTCAACACCGTTTTCGGATTCCAGCGTAACGAATGCCTGATCACGCTGTGCGTTGCAGGGGTTCTTCCAGGTGAAGGCGGGCTGAATGTCGCGGCGAACCAGGTCGAACTGACCCTCGGCCAGAACTGTCTTGGTGTCAATATTGGACTCAAACAGCGCGCGGATTCTATGATCCTCGGCGCGGTTGGTGATGGTCGTCTTGAAGTCCACGCGGGCGATACCGTCGGACAGCGTGACGTAGGTGGTGATGTCAGCGTCGATCGCCATAGGAACGACAGCCTTGAAGGTAACGGAATAGGGCGTGACCTCGTAGAGCGAGATGTCAGCGACCGAATCCTTGGTGGTGATGGCAACGTCGCCTGCGGCCTGAATGTAGTTATACAGGTTGCCGCGGTCCTGGGTGTCCTCAAACAGGTTCTGACCTGCGTATACGCGGCCCGTTCTCTTGTCGGTTACGTCGACCGTACCGTTGTCGTTGAACTTGACGGCGAGGAACTCGTTCTCCATAGCGCGGTCGGTGTACTTGACAGCGGTCTTAACGGTGGCAGCCTGACGCTTGACGCTGAAGACGCGGTAGCCGATACCGTGGGTCGCAACCTGCATTTCAACCTCAAAGCGATTGACGTACTTGGGCTGACGGAAGCGGTCGTCGGGCAGGGTGTAAGTAAACTGGTTCTTGATCAGCTTGATGGTAGCGGGAACTTCGTTGCCGTTCTCATCAAAAATAGCGATTTCGGAAATATCGTCGTTCAAATCGAAGTCAACGTTGGCCTTGACGGTCACAACGCTTTCGTTGGGCTCGAGAGCCAGTACGACGATGGCCTTTTCACCGTCAGCCTTCGAGGTGTCGATCTCGGCGGCCAGATAATCCAGCGAGCCGTCACGCAACTGCTCGGCGCAGGCGATGGACTTGGCAAAGCGGGTCTTCATCTCCTCGTAAATCTCGTCGCAGGAGCAGGAGCAGATGGAGTCGTGGGGATGATTCTGCATGAGCACTTTCCAAGCGTAGGTGTAGAAGTCCTGCTTGTACTTGCCACCGCCCAGCATAGCGATGACGGAGGTGGGCTCGGCAACTCTCTCCAAGAGGTGCTGTGCGTCGTGGTTGTCCTGCTTAATGTCCACGTGAGCGGATGCCGTGTTGATCAGAGGGCAAGCGCCGGCAGACAGCTGACCGTTGATCTCGCCCTCAAATACGGTGAGATTGTCCTTATTCTTACGGATCTCGGCAACGTAATCACCGAAGTTGGACTGCTTGACGACGACCTCGTCCTGTACCTCGTTGGCCAGCTTGATGGCCTTGTGCAGATCCATTTGAATAGGCTGGTGGTCACAACCGTTCATACCGAGCAGGTGATCGGTGGTAGCAAAGCGGGAGGTGGAAGCGACGATGTGCTTGAGTCTTTCACGCAGAGCGTCGGGATCGGTGGGCAGCTCCATGGCGTTGTGGTACCAGTTGGCGAACATAACGCCGATGACCTCGGATCCGTCGGGCGAGCGCCAGAGGATTTCGCTCTTGGTTACGCCGTTCTGCTTGACAACCTCGTTGTCAGCGCCGACGTCGTTAACGCCGCGTCCGAAGATGGCGTTGTCAAAGCCGAAGCCGCGCACGATCTGGGGTGCTTGCGAAACGTTACCGAAGGAATCGGGGAAGTAACCGGACTCAACGGGCTTGGCGCCGATCTCGCGGCAGAAACGGATACCGTACAGCATATTACGGACGTTGGCTTCACCGCTTGTCAGGTATTCGTCCTGCAGAATGTACCAAGGACCGACCTGAATGCGGCCTGCATGGATGAGCTTCATCAGTCGCTCGCGCATCTGGGGACGAATCTCTAAATAGTCCTCGATGACGATGTACTGACCGTCCATGTGGTAGTAGGTATAATCTTCGTTTTCCTCCATGACCTGAATCAGATTGTCAAACAGATCGATCAGGCGGACACGGTGCTTTTCAAAGGGAAGATACCATTCTCTGTCCCAGTGAGAGTGGGGGATGATATGCAATGTTTTTTTCATATTGAAGTGACTCCTTTCGGCTTGCGGGAGCGCGCTTTGCTCGCGCGGTCTCCATTCATGGTTATTCTACCATAAATATCCGTCCCCGTCAATAAATTTTGGCAACTTTCTTGCCCGAATTTGCACAAAATATCAAAAAACTCTTGCAATGGAAGAAAAGGTATGATACAATATATCTTGGATATTTTCGCGAAAGGAGAACAAGATATGGCACATTTCAAGATCAAAGTCGCAGATCTTCTTATTGACGTTGTAGCCAAGGGCGAGCTGACCGCCCGCATCTGTGAGCCCTATCTTGTCGACTCGGCTTTTACGGATATTTCCATCTACGCAACGCCCGCACAGATCAAGAAAAAAATGGCCTCTATGCCAATTCCCTTGACCGAGGAGCAGGCCGAGTGCATCTGCTTGCATGAAAACCTAGCCCTCAAGCTGGTGTATCACGATGCCTTCGTGCTTCACGCTTCGCTCATTTCCTATAAGGGTAAAGGCTATGCTATCGTGGCTCCGCGAGGCGTTGGTAAAACGGTACATACCAACATGTGGAAGGCTAAATTTGGCGACGACGTGACGATCATCAACGGCGACAAGCCCATCTTGCGCCGACAGAGCGACGGTACGTATCTAGCCTACGGCACGCCTTGGTGCGGCAAGGAGGGGCAGGGTATCAACGCTGCCGTGCCGCTGTGCGGCATCTGTTTGCTCTCGCGCGGTTCGCGCGATCTCATCAAGCCTGTTACCGTTGCCTCTTATGTGGACGGCATCATTCGTCAGGTGGTGTTTCCGACGGATACCCCCAGTATGATCCGCGGTGCGCATCTGCTTGGTGATCTCATCCGCACCGTGCCTGCCATCGCCGCTGAATGTACCCCCACCCCAAACGCTGCCGCGACCGTTATGCGTGCATTGATTGAATAAAACGAAAACAGGGAAGGAGCGCTTGCTTCTTCCCTGAATTTATGTCAAATCGTCCCTGCCACAGCTGTGACAGGGACGATTTTTTGAATTATTCGATCGAGATTGCGCCGATGCGAACCTCAACATTTTTGGTTACTTCGGGAATGATGATGTAGTCGAAGTTGGGCATCCACTCGGTATCGCCCAGACCTTCGGATTTAGCATAACCGAAGACGGCAATGGTGTTCTCACCGGCCTTGAGGTCCAGCTCGACCTCGTAACCCTGGAACTTGTGGAAGTGGCCGGTCTGGAAGGCGTGCAGCTCATCAAGTTCTTCACCGTTGACCATCAGGCGGAAGGTACGCTTGTCGCCGGAGGCCGCATAGATGATGACCTTGTACGTACCATCTTCGGGAACGGTCAAGCCGCCAAGGGTAAACTTGGATTCACCCGCCTTCATGTTACCGACGGCAAATCCGCCCGACTGAGGATAATCGTCGCGAGGAGCCAGCTTATTGGTGCAGTGTTCGTACTCGCCGCCGACTTCACACTCATAAATGGCGGGGCCGCCCTCGCAGGTCAGAGTGATGATATTCTCGCCCGCCTGCAGGTAGACCGTCATATTGAGGGTTGCGAACAGGTGCGTGCTGTTGGTCGTGGGGAAGGTGATCTGCGATTTAGCTCCGTTGACGACCAGATCCAGATACTGATCGCGGACGGAAGGATTAGCGTAGTTGATGTTGAGCTGGTAAGGACCTTCGCGCTCGGCAGTTACCTTGTAGATGATAGCGTCGTTGTTCGAAGCACCGAAGCCGCCAACGACCTGGCCGCCGACCGCTCCGCTGATTTGCTCGACCTTAAGAGAGCCGGTGATCTCGGCATCCTCGGGATAGAGAATGTTACCGCTCATGGAGATATTGGTGGTTTCATCGTCGTATACGATGATGCAGTCCATATCGGGTGCCCATCCCTTGCCCTCGACCGTACCGAAGGTGATGGTGTTGGTGCCCGCATTCAACTGCATGGGGATGGTCAAAGACTGGGGATCGTCCCAGTTCTTGTTGCCGTAGCAGTAAACGGGAATGGCTTCACCGTCATTTACGCTGATATACAGCATGCGTGTGCTATCACTGCCGTTGTAGAATACGACCTCAACGTCGTACAGACCGCTCTTGGCGACCTTGATGTCGTTTATAGTCAGCGTATTCTTGCCGTCGTTTCCGAGGCTGCCGACCATAGCCTTGCCCGATGCACCAATCTTGGAAGAAACCGTGGCTCCAACCAGCGTGTTGTTGGAAGCTTCACACTCATACAGAGTACCTTCCATTACGATGACGGGAGGATTCATTTCGCTCTCAGCACCAACGGTGAGCACAACGTTGTGTTCCTTGCCGTCGTCGGTCAGACGAACGTAGATGACCTTATCGATATCCGATTCAGCGGCATCGTAGTAATAACAAGCGGAGGTTGCGCTTTCGAACGCTTCGAGCGAAGCAGCGGCAGGAATTTCCTTGCCGTCCAGCTTGACGGAAGAGGGAAGCGCGCGGTAGTGGATCTGAAGAACACAGTCGCGGGAGTCAACAGCATACTTGCCGGTGCGTGCGCCAACGGTCACGAGAATCTTATTCTCAGCCATCTGTGCGCTGATGAGGGTTTCAGCGTATTCGCCGTTTTCATAGTTGAAGGTCTTGCCGTCATCCTCGTAGAGGTTGAAGGTAGCCTTATCGGTAGAGGGATAGATATCCAGCGTCAGCGTAGTGTCGATGACGTCGGAGGTGTTGTTGCCGTAGTGGCCGAGAGGAACGATGGAGCCCATACGGACGAACAAGGGCAACGTAGCGGCGGCACAGGTATACTCAATGGTCTGGCCACCCTCATAGATGTAACCGGTGTTATAGTCCATCCAGCGCTCGCCGGCGGGCAGGTAGATGTCAATCGTTGCGATGCGGGAGGTGCTGCTGACGGGGCAAACCATAAAGGACTCGCCCAGCATGAACTGCTTGTTGATGCTAACGACCTTGGGATCATCCTGGAATTCCATCAAGAGCGAGCGGGTGACGCCGATGCCCGTGTTGTGCTGTTCCCAGAACAGGCTGTACATGTAGGGAATGAGCTCGTAGTGCAGCTGATTGTACTTGGTGTAGCAATCGATGACGGCCTGGCTTCTGTCCAGAACGGTCGACTCGGTCGCATATTCGTTGGACATCGCGAAGGGAGTCAGGAACATCAGCTGTGCACGACGCATGTAGGAAATGTCGCTCTTGGTGCTGGTGTCGCGGATCTCGGGGGTGTAGTAGGTGCCCGAGTAGGATTGTGCGATGACGGACATAACGAACTGATCGAAGCCGTAGTAGTCGGTGTAAGCCGAGGTAGCATAGCGCTGCATGCCGGCATAGTTGCCGCGGCTGTACATGAAGGAACGCAGGTTGTATTCCTCACGGTACTTTTCGTGCAGAAGGTTGACCGTCAAGGTACCCAGAATATTGTGGTAAGCGTTATTGGAAAGACCGCCGGGGAAGAGCAAATCAAGGCTTGCGTTGGCACCCCAAGAGTCGGTCTCGTCGACCTTGAAGCCGTCAACGCCGATGGATACTTGGTTTTGTTTATGAATACGCCAGTAAAGCTCGCGTGCTTCATCCATCGTCAGGTCGGGAACGATACCGCCGAAGGCGTAGTTGCCGCCTCTTCCTTCCCAGTCACGTGTGCCAATCTGGTTACTGGTCAAGGAGTACTTCAAAATGTCGTTATAAATCTCGGATTCGGGAGAAACATAGGGGTGCTCCCACAGGTTGACGTGCAGGCCCAGTGCATGCATGCGATCAACGAAACCGGCGGGATCGGTGGTAAACTTGGAATTCCAAGCATAGCTGCAGGGATAGGTCTTGGTCTGCCAACCGGGCTCTACGCCTGCGATATCGATGGCAATACCAACCTCAAATTGCTTGGTGATGGCATCGCGAAGCTGCTCCTCAGTCCAGCTGCTGAATCCACGATAGGTCAGACCCAACGAGTAGAGGGGGGGCATAGCCATGCGGCCGGCAATCTCGGACCAGTTGGTCAGAATGGTCTTAAAGGAGGGGCCGTAGAAGAAGTAGAAATTCATCTCGCCACCGTCCAAAGAGAGGCTGTAATCCTTTTTGAAGGAGATGGTTCCGCGGTTGGAATTGTTTACGTAAACGCCGTAGCCCGAGGTGCTGTACCACAGGGGAACGATAGCGTGAACGTTGTCGTCATGCATCCACAGATCGTACTCGGTATTGCGGTGATCGGTGGTGGTAAAGGTGTCGCCCTTGGCGTTGCCAAGACCGAAGAAATGCTCGGTTGTAGCGACGTCACGAACGAAGTTCGCCGTCTTGCCCTGGCCGTTGCTTGAGAAAGCCTCGGCGGCACTCTTGAAGATCTCATTACCCTTAAGGTCGGTGATGGTGATTCCGAGCGTCGTCTTGTCGACCGTAACGGTCAAGCCCTCGGTGCGAATGACGGTGGCCGTCTCTGTCTCTTCGATCTCACCGCAAACAGCATCAAATTCATCGTCATACTTGGCAATGGATTCGGGAACGGAGTCCTTGGAAACAAACTCATCGCCGTCCGGTGCATAGCGGAAGTGAACAACGTCTTTGTAGCAGAAATTGACAGCAAGACGGTCGTCACCCGATACCACGATTACCTCAGAAATTGGGGTGGTGTAAAGAGGGGGCGGATCTAGCGGTTGTTCCGGATCTCCGGGCTGTTGCTCATGATCTCCGGGGCCATCGGGCGTCGGAGGAGTTTGAGGCTTACAGCCACTCACAGCAGCACATGCAGTCATTGCTAAAAAGCAACAGAGAAGTCGTTTCCAAAAGTAAAATGATTTCATGTTTTTACTCCTTTCAGCATGCATTTTCATGCCAAATATATTAATCTACATTATAGCAAAAAAAGACAGAAGATGCAACATACTTACTCCATTTTTCTGCTTTTTGGCAGTTGTGACGAATTTGCCAAAATATACTTGTGCAGATGAACGAATACGGCTGCCGGTTATAATAAAAAAGGATCAACCTCGCATGAGGTTGATCCTTTTTTATTAGCTTTGATTTACTTTGCCTTGGAAACAGCGGTGATGTGGGGGTTTGCGCCCTGATACCAGTAAAGGAAGCCTTCGATATCGACAACGTCGCCGGCCTTGAGATCAGCAAACGCCTTGTAAACGTCGGTATCGGGATCGGTGAGGTAGCGCTCTACGCAGAAGCTGTAGGTCTTGCCGTCCTTGGTTACGTCAACGTAAATGTCATCGCCGGGGGCATCGTTCTTATAGGTGATAGAAGCAATGGTCATACCCTTGAAGCTGACAAGCTTGTTCTGGTGCTTGATCAGATCGTCGGTGCCAAGCAGGGAGGTAACGTCGGTGGGAGTAGCCACCCAAGTGCCTTCCATGATCTCGAACGTACCGTCCATGATCTCAACTTCGCCTTCCCAAGCACCCTTGGTACCGGTGACCTTGATCTTGGTGCCCTTGGTCAGCTTAGCGGCATCAGCCTCGGAGCAGGCCAGCTCGTATGCGAAATACGCGCCATCGGGATCCTGAAGGTAAACGGTGATCTTGTTGTCCCACCAGGACTGGGTAGCCTGGACGTAAGCCTCGATCACGACCTCGGCATCCATTTCGGCTGCAGCGTATTCCTCATAGGTCATAACGCCCTCGGACTTTGCGGCAGGATCGAACTTGTTGCAAGCTACGATGCACAGAGCCATGCAGAGAACCAACAGTACAGCAAAAAATCTTTTCATTGTCTTATCTCCTTTGGATTTTAGATTTAATGGGTATATTATATACCTAAATATGGCAAAAGTCAATATAAAATTACTCATTTTTCTCGCTTTTGTGCGTTTAGGGCAACCGATGGTGGGCAAAAGCGAAAAACTTGGACAAGCTTACCGGTGAGGAGTGGTGCCGTAACGTCCGATGGTATCCAGATGATACAGCGCGATCGCTTTTTCGTAGAGCGAATCAAGATACTCCTGTGTTAAGGGGTCCTTGTTGCGGCGGGAATACTTGGTTACTTCCTCGATTAAGTGCCCTGCGGCGTTGCGCAGTGAGGCGGAGCCGTTGAAAACGGGGGTGACGAAGGTATTTTCGGTGTTTTCAAGCAACAGCTTAGTGGCCTTGAGCTTAACGTCGTAATATAGCTCGTTGTCCTCGCCTTCGCGGGAGAGATAGTCAACGTATTCGGCGCTCTCTTGTGCCTTGGAGGTAACCGGAACGTAGCCCTCGGTCTGGGAATAGGCGATCTGTACCTCGTTGGTCAGCAGATACTGCGCGAACAGCCAGGAGGCGAGAACCTCCTGCGGATCGGCCTTGTTGAAGATACAAAGCGACGGTCCCTGTGAGATCATGCTGGGCTGCTCGACGTTGTATTGAGGCAGTGTCATGACAGCCGTTTCAAACTCTACAAGGTTCTCCTCGGGAATGTCTACCAAAGGAGCGTCACAGCCCATCCAGGTGGCACCTGCGGAGGAGTCGATCGCGAAAATGCATTGTCCCGCATTGAGGAAGTTGGCTGGGTAGCCGATGATCTTGAAGGTGGCAAACGCACCTGTGTCGGCGTGCTGTGCGATCTGCGTGAGGAGCTCGGAGGTTTTGTCGTTGAACAAAAGAACGTCGCCCTCGTCGGTAGAGTAATCTGCCTCCGACTGCTTGAGCAGCTGGATCATCATGTTGTCGGTTGATTTATAGATGAAGGGATAGAGCACCTTTTGGCCGTTGAGCAGGTAATTGCCCTCCTCGTCCTTGGCGACAGCCGCCTCACTAACCTCCCAAACGAAGTCCCACGTCAGCACCTCGGGCAGTGTGAAGCCCAGCTTTTCAACGTAGGTCTTATTGACGTAGCAGATCTCGGTCGAGCGCATGAAGGGAAGTGCATAGTGCTGCCCGTCGATCATGCCCTCTTGTAAAAATTTGGGAATGATCTGCTCGCTTGTCGGGGAATCGAAGCGCACTTCGCTACCGCCAAGACCATAGCGTTCGTCATTCATCAGCTCGTCCAGCGGAACGACGGTGTTGACACCTGTCATATATGTGGCGATGTGGTCGGGGTAGGTGATGCAAACGTTTGGCGTCGTCCGCGTGGCAATATTGGTCACGACGTCGCTGTAAATGCGGCCGTAGTCGGTGTAAAGACGCAGATTGACCTTGATGTTGGGATACAGCGCTTCAAAATCCTCGACGGCTTTTTCGTAAATTCTGACCTGCGTCAGATTGGTATCGTTCTTGGCCCAGAAGGTGATCTCGTAATCACGCGAGGTGTCAAAGCTTTCGGGGACAGTGAAGGGGTCAAGCGCACGCTGACCGTGGCATCCGCCCAAAAGTGTTGTGCAAAGGATCGCCACCAAGAGGCCGGCAAGTATTCGTTTGATATGCTTCATCCTTTGGTACCTCCTCTTGCCACGCCCTGCATGATCTTGTTGCGGAAGACCAAAAACAGAACGATCAGCGGCACGGAAATAACGACGACAGCCGCCATCATAGCAGGGATATTTTCGCGGCCGAAGCCGTTTTCTCTGATCTCCTGAATGCCGTTGGACACCAGGAAATACGCCTTGTCGTCGGTGATCAGGCGAGGCCAGACGTAGGCGTTCCAGCACTCAATGATCTTGAGAATGGTGATGGTCACGACGGTCGGACGGCAGATGGGGATCATCACCTTAAGCAGGTATTTGAGATCACTTGTGCCGTCCACCTTGGCGGCCAGGTACATCTCGTCGGGGATCTGCTCGAAATTTTCCTTAAGCAGATAGATATAAAAGACGGATGCGACTGAGGGGAGGATCAGGCCAAGAAAGGTGTTTCGCAGATTGAGATTGGTGATCGTGGTAAAATTGGTAATGACGACCAGCTCGGTCGGGATCATCATGAGCGACAAAAACGCAAGAAACAAAAGATTTTTGCCGCGGAAATTCAATCGAGCGAAGGCAAAGGCAGAAGGAACGGTAATCAGCAGCATCAGCGCTGTGGTTGCCAGCGTGAAGATGACTGTGTTGACAAAATATTTGCCCAGAGATACAGCGGTAAATGCGTCAAAATAGTTTTTTAGCGTTGGAGAGAGCGTGTAAAATTTGGGAATGAACTCGGCGTTGTAGGAGCTGTAGCTCTTAAGCGAGGTCAAAAGCATCCAGTAAAAGGGAAAGAGCACGATCAGTGCCCAGAAGACCAGCAGAGCGTAAACGATGGTCTTGGTGATGATCATGCGAATGTGAGCGGTACGAGCTCGCTCACCGTAATCCAAAGAGAGTTGCATCGATGTTCCTCCTTCTTTATGGACGGTAGACGTGCTTGCGGCTGACGAGCAGATTGATGCAAGTGATCACCAGCACGATGGCAAACAGAATAATCGCGGCGGCGGAGGCGTAGGAGGGGAAGCCGCCGATCTCACTGTAAAGCATGTCGTAGACGTAGCCGACGATGGTGTTCATGCCCGCTGCGTTGAGGTTGGTGCCGAACAGCGCGACCGCATCGCTGTAGGCCTTGAACGCGCCGATAAAGCCCGTGATGATCAGATAAAACAGAGAGGAGGAGATCATGGGGAGAGTGATACGGGTGAACATACGGGTGCGCGAGGTGCCGTCGACCATGGCTGCGTTATAATAGTCCTGCTTGACCGAGGCCAGCGCGCTCGTCAGGATCAGCACCTTGAAAGGCATAACGACCCAAATGGTGTAAAGGCAGAGCACCAACATCTTTGCCCAGTAGGGACCCTCAATGAAATCGACGGACGGGCCGCCGAATAAGCCGATGAGGAAGTTGACCATACCGTCGGTGTAGGCGGTTTTCTTGAACAGGATCATGAAGACCAGACCAACGGCCAGCGTGTTGGTGACGTAGGGCAAGAAATAGATCGTTTGGAACAGCTTGCGCAGCGATTGAATAGAGGCAAGTGCAACCGAGATCAAAAGGGCCAGTCCCGTCGAAACAGGTACGGTGATAATAACGAGAATGAAGGTGTTTTTCACCGCCTGCAAAAAGTAGGGATCGTGCAGAATATATTCGTAGTTGAAAAATCCAACACCAAAATACGTCTGCGTGACCGAGTTGAAGCCTTCCTCAAAAGAATAAATGAAGACGTCAATCAGCGGATATACCATAAACGCGCCCAAAAAGAGCAGGGCGGGAAGCAGGTATAGCCAGGCTTTTTTGTTCGTTTTTTCCATACGACCGACCTCCGTAAAAAGCGTTGCGAGCACCACGTGGGGGCTCACCGCTTAATTTACCTTTTAGTATACCACATTTTGCATTTTTTGTAAAGAGAAATACACAAATAAATACAGGGCGGTCCGAAGGGCCGCCTCGCAAGAGAATGTATGCAATGGTTTACGATGCTTTGCCAACTATTTTTGCTGCAGACGTTTCATATTTTCGTTAGGAACGTAGCGAAAAAGCCATAGGATCGATTGCTCGGTATTACTTTTGGAGTATCTGCACAAATTTGGAAAAAATATTTGTGCATCCAAACAAAATTAAATCAAACCGCTTGACAAAACGGTCAAGTGATGGTAAAATATGATCACGATGAAGGAACGAGGCTGCCATGGCAGTCGCGTATACGTAACGGCTTTGCCTGCAGGCGAGTCGCATATCTCTGTACGCAGCGTTTTCCGACATCCAAAATACTTTATTTCAGGAGGGTTTACAATGGATCCCGTAATTGCCATTATCGTAGCCGTAGCCGCACTGTTGCTGATTTTTATTGTGTTTGGCTATCTCAAGGCGCCGCCCGACACCGCGTTTATCATCTCCGGTCTTGGTAAGAAGAGAATACTGATCGGTAAAGCCGGCTGGCGTGTTCCGTTCTTCGAGCGCGTGGATAAGCTCTCGCTTGGCGTGATGCAGGTGGACGTTAAGACCACCGAGGCTGTGCCGACCAACGAGTTTATCAACGTATCCGTCGACGGTGTTGCCAACATCAAGGTCTCGTCCGATCCCGAGCTGCTCAAGCGCGCCGCTGAGGCTCTGCTGGGTAAGACTCGCCAGGAGCTGGTGACGCTGGTCACCCAGGTGCTGGAGGGTAACATGCGTGAGATCGTCGGCTCCGTAGGACTCAAGGAAATGGTTCAGGACCGTCAGGGCGTTGCCAAGAAGATCACCGAAAACGTAGTCCCCGATATGGAAAAGCTGGGTATTGAAGTCGTTAACTTCAACATTCAGAACTTTAAGGATGCTGCCGGCACCATTGAAAACATGGGTATCGATAACGTCGAGCAGATCCGCAAGAACGCCCAGATCGCGAAGGCAAACGCACAGAGAGATATCGCTATCGCTACTGCCAATGCACAGCAGGAAGCCAACGCCGTCAAGGTCGAGGCAGAGAAGAAGATCGCCGAGCAGGATGCGGCTTTGGCCGTCCAGCAGGCAGACATGAAGGTTCGCGCCGATACCAAGCGCGCAGACGCAGACGCCGCTTATTCCATTCAGGAAGAGAACCAGCGTAAGATCATCGAGATTGCCAAGACCAATGCCGACATTGCCCGTCGTGAAAAAGAAGCCGAGCTGAAGGAAAAGGAGATCGCCATTAAGGAGCGCGAGCTCGAGGCCGAGATCAAAAAGCAGGCTGATGCGATGAAGTACCAGACCGAGAAGGAAGCCGAGGCAGATCTGATCCGCCGCCAGAAGGAGGCAGACGCTCGTCAGTACGAGGCGATGCGTGCCGCCGAGGCAAGAAAGGCCGAGGCAGAGGCATTGCGCTACGCCATGGAGCAGGAGGCCGAGGGTATTCGTGCCAAGGGCCTGGCTGAAGCAGAGGCCATCGAAAAGAAAGCCGAGGCACAGAAGAAGATGGGCGAAGCGTCCGTCCTTGAAATGTACCTCAACGCACTGCCCGAGGTCGTTAAGAATGCCGCTACGCCTCTTGCCAAGACCGACAAGATCGTGATGTACGGCGATGGCAACTCGACCAAGCTGGTCCGCGACGTCATGAACAGCACCGAC
>JAZLDE010000167.1:0-5285 GCA_045614625.1 Eubacteriales bacterium | reverse complement strand
GTACAATCAATATCCTGTCCTTCCAGCCAAATAAACATTCGAATCCGCTGGGGAACGTTTTTCTCCAGTTTAACAATGATAACGTCATCGGTAGCGCCCGCCTGATTCAAGCCGGCCAGCTGCTCCGCC
The DNA here is from genome assembly GCA_045614625.1 of Eubacteriales bacterium. GTDB lineage: Bacteria > Bacillota > Clostridia > Oscillospirales > CAG-272 > SIG644. The sequence continues at coordinate 5,156 of JAZLDE010000167.1, read as the reverse complement.
CCGACGGTTTCGCCGTAAGCATACAGCGCCGACGTCGTCTGAACGAAGCTACCTTTATTTACGTACGGCATGACCTGATACTGCAAATACTCGCCGTAAAAAGCAGCCTTGATTTCCGCCGTCGTCATGTTTTCCAGATTCTTACCTGCTTTCCAGGTAGCAAAAATCTGTTCAAACGCGACTTCATTGAGTCCGCTGCCGTTTTTCCAGGCATTGGTCAGCTGAACCGTCAGCTGGCTGCGGATATCCGCAAGCTGCGGCTTGTCGCCGTCCCAGCCGATCGGCTGCGTCACCTCGTAGGTGCCATTCGTACCGTTGGGATGCAAGTCGCCATTGGGTTCATAGATGGTAAAGCGATAACCCTCGGTATACCAATACGAATCCTGCGGATCACGATAATTTCCTTTGAATCTTGTGTAATTAGAAGAATACATCAAGCTCGATTGATAATACCGCATGGTATCGTCCACGACGGGCATATCATCGACCAAAAAGCCGATACGTGCGGAGGCCGCGGCATTGCCCGCGGTGGAAACAATGGTATAATTTCCGTCCTCATCTCCTTCGGGAGACATCAGCTCCAAGACAAAGCTGCCACCGTTCTCATCGCCGCGCGATACGCGGAGATTATAATCGGACGCGGGGGAAACGACCCAAAAGTCCAGATAAACGTAGTTGCCACCCTTGTTTTCCGTTTTAGGCACGTTGGCATACTGCATATCGTCATCCAGTTGAAAATCCTCAATGGGCTTGAGCTGGCCGACGCTTGCCGTACCGTTTATCACTTCGGCGTCGTTATAGTCGTAATACTCGGGGATAAACCAATGAATGCCGTCTGCCGTCGAAACGGGCGTCAGCGGCGCCATTGATTTGAGATAATCATATTGTTGAAGCTTGGTAAAATTCAGCGACGAGCTGAAATGTCCGGGATAGTGGTACGTTTCACCATCTGAGACGACGGCGTAATCGGCGGCAATCAAAATGGTGTTTCCGCCTCCGATTGTGATTTGTATCCCTTCGGCAACGGGAGCAGCCGACAAGGTCATCCAAGCGTACGAAACCGTAACCACCATAACGACCGTCAACGTTAACGCCATGATCGCAGCCACAAGCTTGCGAATCATTTTTTTATTCATTTAACGATCTCCCTGATCAGTTTAGTTGGATGCACCCTTTCGTGCCTGCAATCTCTTTTGTCTCTCCTGCTCGCGGATCTCAGCCTCGCGGCGTTGACGCGCGATCTCCTGCTCACGCAACTTCAAGCGAGCAGGCAAGCTGTCGCTCCAGTCCTGTAGCAGCTTGGAATAGACGGCAATCGCAGCCATATCTCTTTCGTACTGTTCTTGTCTCTCTCTCTCCTGCTGTTCCTGCGCTTCCTTGAGCTGACGCTCTTCCTCGGCAATTCGCGCCAGACGCTCTTGCTCCTGACGCTCCCGCTCTTCGCGCAACGCTTTTTCGCGAGCCAGCTGTTCTTCGCGCTGCTGACGCTCGCGCTCATCGCGGCGGCGTTGCTTTTCACGCTCCAGCTCTTCCTTCTTCAAGCGTTCCGCTTCATCCAGAAGCTGAACGGCATCGGCAAAGTCCTGCATTGCTTCTGCCTGCTCCTCTGCCTGGTCTTCTCTATCCTCCAAACGCCGGCTGAGTCGAGAACGGAAAAATTCGATCTCGCGCATGAACAGTCCGCTGCGGCGGCGTTCCTCCTGCTCGCGCTCCATGCGCTCGACCAGAAGTCTTGCCTGCTCGGCTTCTTTTTCCTGTCGTTTGCGTTCCTTCTCTGCCTCACGCTCCTGACGCAGCCGTTCTTTTTCGGCTTCCTTTTCACGCTGAATGCGCTCGGCCTCTTCTTTCTTCTTTTTCTCTTGCTCGGCAACCAGACGGCGGCGCTCGGCCTCCTCCTCACGCATGAGCTGTTCCTTTGTCAGCTCTTCGATCAGCACCTTGCGGATCTCTACGTCGGGCAGGTCGTAATCCTCCGTCAGCTCCTCGATGATTTCCTTGATAAACTTGGGCTTGAGAGTTCTCTTCTTCTGCTTGAGCGGCGCGGGCAGGCGTCTGTCCTTGTCGCGCTCCAGATATCCCTTGAGCACCAGATAGTTGAACAAAATGTTGTGATAAATATCGCGCTCCAGCGTCTCATTGACCACGGGATTTTGCTCAATGACCTTAATGGTATAGCCAATGCTGTCATAGCCTTTCAAAAACTCAAACAGCTCCATGACCGCATGATAGCTCTTATTTTTCTTCAAAACATTTGTCTTGGTCACCGCGCCCTTGATACGAGGAAATTTCGCCATATGCTTGGCAAAATGGCTGCTCATTTCCATGCCCAACACACGATACAAGCGTGAAATACGATCAAAGATCTCACGGTTTTTATCATCTGTCTGCATCGCGTCGTCAATGTCGCGGATATGCAAGAACATATCCATGTGAACCGTCTCGACCGAGCTTTCCATATCAGAAGTAACCTTAAGCTTGGCACCGAACTCCTCGCCCATGGCCTCAAACAAGGCGTCATAGCGGATCTTGACAAACTGAAACGCCATTTCCAGCGTGGTAAACACCAGCTTGTTTTCGTAAACCATACTGATTGAGTCCTCGCGGTATTTCTGCATCAGCTTGTTGGGACGAACGTCGCCCGAGTCTTCCTCATAGTTCTCCACATACATGGAGTGCGTCGCCAAATGGCGAACAACGTCACTGTTGGATTTTTTGGCGTTGGCCACGTCAACGATCAATTCATCCTCGCGGATGACACGTCGAGGCGCCGCAATGATATTTTGAAACGCAGGCAGCGTCTTCTCAATCGCATCCACCCATTTGGTATCCACGAGCTTTTCCATTCTGCGGTTAGAGAATTGGATCTCGTTATGGGCACTTGCGAGCGACTCCATAAAATATTCGTAAAACTGAGAGCTGCCGAGCGCACGGATCACGCTCTTCACGTATTTTTGATACACGGGGTCGATCAACTCCAACGCTTCGTTGGTCTGCTTATTTTCCTCCGAGTTCGCCATGGCGAGCCCTCCTTTCTTTTTTTCTTAATACAACGTCAATTCATTCGCTTCAGACGGTCAATGTATTCCTTACAAATAGCCATCGTGTTCTTACCGAACGTCTTATCCAGGAAGTTGCTGAAGCGCGTCAGCTCATCCTTCATAAAGCCGATGCTCAACGACTCGAATTTACGAAGCACCTTCTTGGCCACAATAAAGTCAACTGCCTGAATTTCCGTACCACCACAAGCAATAAAGCAAGGTACGTAGTCCTTGATCTGCTTCATAATACGGTTACCGAACGCAAGACGGAAGGTCTTGATCACGTAAGCGTTGACCTCGTCCAGCTTATCCAGCATTTCCTGCGAGATGGGATACTTCTCTTTTGCTTCGTCGAACAGACGGTTGAGATGATCGGTCGAAATATAGATGGGCGGAGTGTCTTCACATTCAAAGGCATCCGCACGGCTGTCCAGGTCGATCGGGATCGCACGGTCGTAGACCTTATCCGCAACGGCAAAGGTCGAGTCGTCGTTGTTGATGGTACCGACAAACCACACGTTGTTGGGAATCTGAACGGTTCCCTTGCCGATCAAGCAGGGGTCGTTATCCCAAACAGCAGTTACAATGTCCACCTTCCATTCATCCTGACGAGGCATCTCGAGGATGGACAGCATTTCCGCAAAGTAATACTCAACACGCGCGATGTTCATCTCGTCGAGGATAACCATGTGCGGATCGCGATAGTAGTTACTCTCGTAGATAGCACGCAAGAAGTCGGTTTCGGAATATTTCTTTGTAAATTCGTTGAAATAACCGTAAAGCTCGGTACGCTCACGCCAGGACGGCTGAACGGACACGACAGTCGTATCTTTCTGTACGAATCTACCGAACGCGTACGGCAAACTCGTTTTACCCGTACCCGAAATACCCTGCAAAATGATAATTCTTGCCGTTCCAAGCGATGCGATAAAATAGCGCATCATGTCAAGATCGTAGTACAGATGCAGCTGCGACGCGGCATAGTTGCGGAAGCGCTCGCAAAATTCGGCAAGCGTGATCTCGCTGTCATATGCAGGCTCGACGTACTGCGTCTTGTAGAAGTTATCGACGGCAGTCAAGCGGAAGAAGCGGCTGGTTGATGGATCCACACAAGGCGAATAGCGCGTGTTGCGGTTTTCGTTGGCCACATAAGCCTCGACCTCAGTGCTCTCGTCCTCCTCTTGCTCTTCGCTCTGCTCTTCGTCAAGCTCGCCGAAGTCCTGCAATACGCTGCTATCGCCGCTGAATTCGGCAACGCGCATCGCAAGCAGCTTGTCTTTTTCATAGTTGGCACGAATCAGATCGCGCTGCAGCTGTCTGACCTGCTTGACCAGTTCATCGTACTTTTTAGGCGAAATACGGAAGCGGAACAGCTTTTTGCACAGCTTAACGATTCCGTAGATCATCAAACCGATCAGTGCCAAGAGGATCAGATTGACAATGAGCATCAGGATCCACTCCAGCGTAGAAAACTCCTCGTTATACTGTTTGATGATGTCCATGCGCATGGGGAAATTCAAAAGATAATTCAAAAAGTTTCCGATGGCAACGATCAGCTCGACCAACGCTCGGAACACGTTTCCCATGTCCTGGAAAAAATAACGTAAAAAGTTATCCATGATGACTCCTTGTCTGAAAAATTAAGAAATAGTCAAACGAATACTGCGTGATGCGTTATTCGTTGTTACCCTCAGATTGCTCCGTTGGCTCGGCCGATGACTCCTTGGCAGCCATTTCGGCCATCATTTCGGCACGCAACTGCTCGCGGATCTCGGCCTCCATCTTGGCGCGCTCTGCTTCACGTACAGCTTCAGCCTTGGCGTGAGCGGCGATTAGATCCTCGGTGCGGCCGCGCTCCTGCTCATACTTGATGCGGTTCTTGACGTTCTGATACTCAAACAGCACGCGGAAGAACTGTACCAGATGATAGATAAAGAAGATAAACACAGGCAGCACAACAACAAGCAAGAATCCCGTCGAGGTCTGCAGGTAGTTAAACACCTTACCGATACCGGGAATGCGGAACTTATACTGAGAAACGACCTCGGATTCGTGTACCGTCAACGGGTCCTCGAGCGTGTTGTTATCACCCTTGGTCTGGAAGATCCAGTATCCGCC
>JAZLDE010000166.1:0-10298 GCA_045614625.1 Eubacteriales bacterium | reverse complement strand
ATGCAGGCCCGCTTTGGCGTGATTGCCACTTGGCAGGACGACACGCATCTGGTCGTCAAGGGCGGACAATCTTACCGCGCGGCCGACATGACCGCCGACGGTGACGCCTCGGGCGCGGCATTCTTTTACGCACTTGACGCGCTGAAGTCGAGCGGCGAGCCGCTGGATATCGTCTGCGTCGGCAGCGACGACGTGCGTCAGGGAGATGCAATCTGCCCTTCGCTTTTGGCGCAGATCGTGGCGGCATCGCCCGATCGGCTGCCCGTGATCTCTCTTGCCGATTGCCCTGACCTTGGTCCCATTCTGTTTACGGCCGCGGCGGCGAAATGCGGTGCGATCTTTACCCACACCGACCGTCTGCGCCTGAAGGAGAGCGACCGCATATCCGCCATGGTACAGGAGCTGGAGAAATTCGGTGCGCGCTTTGAGATCATCGACGGCATCGATGGTGGCAGAGTGACGGTATTGTCCCCCGAGGGCGGCCTGCGCACGCCAAAGGGCGTATTACACGGTCACAACGACCATCGCGTTGTCATGAGTCTGGCTGTTTTATCTGCCTGCATGAGCGATCCCGCGCCAATTTGCATCGACGACGCCCACGCTGTTACCAAGAGCTTTCCCGATTTCTTTGATCGATTGCAGGGGCTGGGCATTGATTGCCGGCTGACCTGACCGCCAAAAAAGGAGAAATATATGCCAAATGTATATCCCCCTCGCGGCTGGGAGCCGCTGTTTCGTTCCCATTTGTGGGACGACACCACTCATCAAGCACCAACCGCTTCTGCCGCCGCGCTGATTGATTTTGTCAAGCAAGAATATCAAGTACACGAATGCTATCCCGCTCCCGAAAACGTCCTGCGCGCCTTTGACGCTCTTGCTATGAGCGAGGTTCGTGTGGTCATTCTCGGCCAGGATCCCTATCATGAACCGGGGCAGGCACACGGGTTGAGCTTTTCCGTTCCCGCGGGAACCAAGCTCCCCCCCTCGCTTCGCAACATATATAAGGAAATGTACGCTGATCTCGGTGCCGCGCCCGATACGCCGCTGCCAACCGTGGGAGATCTTTCCCATTTGGCAGAGCAGGGTGTCTTGCTGTTGAACAGTGTGCTGACCGTCCGTCGCGGCGAGGCGGCAAGCCACCGCGGACAGGGCTGGGAGGCCTTTACCGACGCGGTGCTGTGCGCGCTGGACGCGTCCGATGCTCCCATTGCTTTCATTCTCTGGGGCAAGGATGCCCGCGCCAAACGAAAATATCTGCAAAATCCCAAGCATTTGATCATCGAGTCCGACCACCCAAGCCCCCTGTCGGCTTGGCGCGGATTTTTCGGCTCGCGTCCCTTCAGCCGCGTCAACGACTATCTGACGGCCCACGGTGCTCAGCCGATCAAGTGGCTGTAACGTAAAAGAAGGAACCATCCTTGGATGGTTCCTTCTTTTTATGTTTGATACGTGATTATTCGATTACGGGAGCCTTGTACTTACCCGTGATGCGAGCCACGGTGTACAGGATCCAGTTGGCGTGCTCCTGGTTAGCGGAGTCGTTCACGCCGCCGTCCTTGCGCCATACCTCGGGATATACGTCGGTAGAGTTCTGATCCATGAATGCAATCAGCGCTTCCATACGTTCGGTGTTGCCCGTCTGCCAGTGGTAGTGCAGCTCCCAAGCAAAGCCCTTACCGATGAGGTGGTTGCCGATCTTCTGGGTGTTGTTATCCTTATCCAGAACAACGACAACGCCCAGTACGTCGAACTTGTCGGTTTTACCGTACTGTTCAGAGCCGGCTTCGAAGTATGCCTCGTAGGTATTCTTCATGATCTCATCGTTCATGGCGTACCATTCAGCAGCCAGAGGAGCCAGGTTAACGAAGGAGAAGCCCTTGTAAACGCGGTAGCCTTCGTCGGTCTTGAAGGCATAACCGTCGTAGTTTCTGCCGTTCTCGACGTCGATCAGGTCGATGTAGATATCCTTGCCGTTGAAGTCATAGACCAGCTCCTTATGGATAGCGGTAGCCAGATCGTCAGCCCACTTGTTGAACTGCTCGGCGGTTTCAGCGCTGCCGTAGATCTTGGCAACGGCACCCATCTTGTGAGCAGCCTCGGAGCAGAATACGTTGGTGATGAGGTCAAATGCCTTCCAGTATCTGCCGTCGCGGGAGTGCTCGTAGCTGGGGGTATACATCAGACCATAGTTCTTTTCGATGAAGCCAACGTTACCGCCCAGGTCACCGGTGGTCTCAAAGAAATGCTTTGTATAGGATTCCATCAAAGGATAAGCGTCTTGGATGAATTCATCGTACTGACCCTTAAAGTTTGCCTCTGCCTCGAGAACGAAGAGAGCAAAAGAGTTCATCCACATATAGTGACCGTCAACCTGAACGGTTTTGGAAATGGGAACGATGTTGCTGCAACCTGCCGTATAGGAAAGGTTGAGGTCTTCGCCGACCTTCTCGCCGTACCAAGCAACACTACCCTCGCGGGATGCGCTGACCTTGACAGAGTAAGGCTCGTCGGCATCAACGTCATTCAGAGGCAGGCACAGATCAAAGTGGTGCAGATCTGCCTTGTTCGTCAGGTTGGACAGGGGAATGGAAACCTCGTCAACCAAAACGTTACCCTTGTAAAGTGCTACGGTAACGGTATCGTTCTCACCAACCGTGCCGAGGGCGGACAGATAGAGAGAGATGGAGGTTACGTTTTTAGCAGTGAGTACGTCGGGAAGCTCCAAAGTCGCTTCCTTGCTTCCGCCCAGCGTTACGGAGCCGGACAGCTTGCTGCCGGAGTATTCGGGCGTGAAGGTCATGAAGTGCTTTTCGTTCGAGGCCAGTTCCCAGGTCGTGCGGCCTGCATCAGCCCACACGGTGAGATTATAATCTGCGCCTTCAGTTACGGCCAGATCAAAGTTCAGATCGATGACATTGGTGCCGTCAGGAGCCTTGGTGGTGATCTCCTTGACGAGGTTGCCGGATGCATCGGTCAGCTTGGCGTGTACGGTGGTTTCCTCTTCACTACCGGTGAAAAGAATGCTGATGTAGTCGATGCGATTGCCGTTAGCAGTGAAGCTTTCGGTGACGGCGTTTTCTTCACCGGTGACCGAAACGTCGGTGCGGATCTGGTGGCCGATGGCATGGGCCTCCTGGATCCAACCACCGTATGCGGGAAGGTCATAGTTGTAAGCGCCGCCTGCGCCCAGCTTACCGAAAGCAACGACGTTGCCGCTGGAAATTTCAGCGCCAACGGTGAAAACGTAGGTCTGGTTAGGCGTGATAGCGAAAGGTTCGTCGAAAATGAACTTAGCCCATTTGCCATCCTTGACGACGTCGTTGACGTCGAATTCAAAGGTACCTACCGATCCATCACCGGGCTCGTTGCCGATCAGAAGATGGATCTTGCCAGCCGTAGCACTGATTTCCAGCGCAACTGCGATCTCGGCAATGTTATCAAAGGGAACGCTGAAGGTCTGTGCTGCCTGGTTGTTAGGCAGAACGATCTTATAAAGCGCGGTCTCGTAGTCCATCTGGCTTACGTTCTGCGAGGTCGAGCCGCTGGCGGGCTTCAGGGGCGTCTTTTCACCTACGACATAGTCGTACAGATATTCGTCTCTGAGCTCATCCATGATATGAATGGCGTGCTCAGCGCCGATGGCCTTATGATAAGCAGCCATAAACTTCAGAATGCGCATAGCGGCATCCATATCGCCCTCGGCGATGTGTGCCATGACCTGAATGGAGGCGTCACGAACGAACATGCCGTTGTAAGCGCCGGTCAGAGAGGTCTGAGCGTAGCCGTCCTGCATCAGACGATCAAGCATCGTCTGATAGGTTGCGTTGTAGAGCAGGTTGCCCTTGTCGGTTAATTTTACAAATCCGTCATCCACGGGAGGGTCCTCCTTGTTACCGGGGTCGTCGGTACCGGGATCATCGGTGCCGGGCTCCTTATTTTCGTTGTCACCGGGCGTTTCATCATCCGGCGGTGTGGTCGACTGCGGCTTGCAGGCGCTGAGCAGCATGGTGAATGCAAGCAGCAAGCACAACAGCATGACCGAAAGTCTGCGAGCAAATTTCGATTTCATGGTTCTTTCTCCTTACTAAGATATAATGAGGGAAATCCCTTATGTTAAGTATAACATGTGAGAGGGGTATTGTCAATGTTAAAGTTGTTTCTTTTTTGTACAATCTTGCGATTATTCGTGTAAAAAACTGAAAAATATGCTTGACAAACATATATTTTGTGCTATAATATACATGTATTGTTAGCACTCAAGCAGTGCGAGTGCTAAAGTAAGGAAAAAGGAGAACCGATATGGCAAAAAAGCAATTCAAAACAGAATCGAAAAAGTTGCTCGATATGATGATCAACTCGATATATACCCACAAGGAGATCTTTCTGCGCGAGCTGATCTCCAATGCCAGCGACGCGCTGGATAAATTGTATTTTCGTTCGCTGACGGACGACAGCATCACGCTCTCTCGCGCCGATTACGCTATTATGTTGGCCGTCGACGAGGAGGCGCGTACGCTGACGATCTCGGACAACGGCTGTGGCATGACTCGCGAGGAGCTGGAGAACAACCTTGGTACCATCGCAAAAAGCGGCTCGTTTGATTTCAAACGCGAGCATGCGAGCGGAGAAGAGGATATCTCCATCATCGGTCAGTTTGGCGTGGGCTTCTACTCTGCCTTTATGGTGGCCGATTGTATCACGGTCGAGAGCCGTGCGCACGGTGCGGACGAGGCGTGGCGCTGGGAGTCGAGGGGCGCGGACGGCTATACCATCGACGCCTGCGACAAGTCCGAGGCAGGCACGGTGATCACGCTTCACCTGCTCGCGGACACGGAAGATGAAAAATACAGCGAATATCTGGCCGAGTACAAGCTGCGCGCGCTGGTTCGCAAATATTCCGACTATATCCGCTACCCCATCAAGATGGAGGTTAGTGAGAGCCGCGTAGTCGAGGGGGAAGAGGACAAATTCGAAACGGTCAAGACGCTCCACACGCTCAACAGCATGGTCCCGCTGTGGAAAAAGAATCCGAGCGAGGTCAGCGAAGAGGAGTATCACGGCTTCTATCGCGATAAGTTCTTTGATTTCGATCCGCCCGCCAAGGTCATCCACGTGCGTGCCGAGGGACTTGCTACCTACGAGGCGCTGTTGTATATTCCTGCCAAAGCACCTTACAACTACTACACCACCGAGTATCAGCGCGGCCTGCAGCTGTATTCCAGCGGCGTTATGATCATGGAAAGGTGCGAGGATCTGCTGCCTGATTACTTCGGCTTCGTCCGCGGTCTGGTCGACAGCGCCGATCTGTCGCTCAATATTTCGCGTGAGATGCTGCAGCACGACCGCCAGCTCAAGGTCATGGCCAAGGCCATCGAAAAGCGCATCCGCACGGAGCTTGAAAAGATGATTGCGGGCGATCGCGAGAAGTATGAAGCTTTCTTTGATGCATTCGGGCTGCAGATCAAATACGGCCTGTACGCCGATTACGGCGCGCACAAGGACGAGCTGAAAAATCTGATCCTGCTTCGCGCAGGCAAAGAGGGCAAGTACACCACGCTTGGAGAGTACCTCTCCCGCATGCCCGAGGGACAAAAGGCCATCTACTACGCTTGCGGCGAGACGGTCGACCGTATTGCTCTGCTGCCACAGGTCGAGGCGGTCGAGGATCGCGGCTATGAAGTGCTGTATTTGACGGACGACGTGGACGAGTTTGCGCTCCGCATGCTGGACGAATACGAGGGCAAGAAGTTTGCCAACGTATGCACCGAGCAGTTGGACATCACCTCGGGCGAGGAAAAGGAGCAGATCAAGCAAAAGAACGAGGATGCCTCGGCGCTGCTGGCCTATATGAAGGAGGTGCTGGGTGACGAGGTGCAGGCGGTGCGTCTGACTTCTACCCTCAAGCATCACCCCGTCAGCCTTGCCAGCGAGGGCGGACTTTCGGTCGAGATGGAAAAGGTACTGAGTAAAATGCCCGGCGCGCAGGGAGCTAAGGCAACGCTGGTGCTGGAGATCAACGCCGAGCACGCCGTCGCCGCCAAGCTTGCGTCGCTGTATGAGCACGACCGCGAACGCGTGGCTGATTACACCAAGATCCTGTACGCCCAGGCAAGACTCATCAGCGGACTGCCCGTGGATAACCCCGCGGAGCTGAGTGATCTGATCTGCTCGCTGATGTAAAAAGGCAACGGTAAGGGATGTCTTCCATAAAGCAGGTTTAATCACGGTAGGGGCGAACTGTGTTCGCCCGCGGGCGTTCGCAGAACGCCCCTACGACAGAAGGACAGAGATTTTTCGTCTCTGTCCTTTTCATAATGCCATGCTTGCAAGGTATCGTGTGTTACACCTTTTAGGAGTACTGTGGGGCAATAAGATAGCCTTCCTCCGGGAGGAAGGGGGACCGCGATAGCGGTGGAAGGAGCCCGCGCGACTTTAGGTTTGCATAAATTTTATTGTAACGCGCTCTCCCTCAGACGCCTTCGTCGCCAGCTCCCTCCCGGAGGGAGCCTTTGTTTGTGCGCTCGGAAAGTTCGTCTATTAAGCACTGCTTTTGTGGATGCAAAAGCGAAATTAACTATCAAAATCCACACCTATTCTTTTGAGCAATTCTTCTTGACATTGATATTGCTTAGGCATAGCTTTTGCCAATCCCATAGCTCTTTCGCGATTGTTTGTTGCCGTTGCGGCACCGCACAAATGGTAAATGGCGTTGTATCGATAACTTTGAGCCGGACATTTTGCAAGTATATCCTCGCAAAGCTGATTTAATTCCTTACCCGCTAAAAGGTAATCCTCATTATGCTTCGGCATAGCAAGAACAGCCAAAAAATGAGCCAGACTATCCTTTAAAACCCAACTGTCAGGGTATATTTGCAATCCTTTTTTTATTCGATCAATCGCAGTCTTCCACTTGTTTGGATCATCTCCAACAATAGATTCCCAAGCTTCCTTTCTAATTTGGAAAATCTCCTTCTCCTTGCTCTGTAAATCCACTCCAAGCAAGTAATCACAAGACACTCCAAAAGTGTAAGCCATAGGTGCAATCAAAGTAATATCGGGCATAGACGAACCAGTCTCCCAGCGACTTACTGCCTGAGGTGAAACCCTCATTATCTCCGCAAAATATTCTTGCGTCCAATTGTTCTCAATGCGTAATTTTTTTATTTTCTCTCCTAAAGACATACAAATCCCTCCAAATCTTTGTTTCAGGTGGCCTCCTGTAATTATATTATAGCAAATTAAAAAAACAATTTCCACATACTGCTACTTGAGTAAAAAACACGCTTTACTTGTAAATCTATCATTACACTGAAAATGACTTGGCGCACCTGCTTTATCGCAGGTGCGCCAACGTAGCCTTTTTTCTGTGTTAAAACCGTCCTCCGCGGCCGCCGGAGCGACTGCCGCCCGATCCGCCGCTGCTTGTGTCCTTGGGCTTGGGACGGCGATGCACCGTGCGGTACAGATACAGATCGCGGGACGCGGTCAGTTGCATACTGCCCGGTCGGGTGTACTCGTGCGCCTCGCGGCGGGGACGCACGCTTTTGAGCTTGGATTTCATGATGCTGACGGTGATCAGCCCCACCACCGCGCCGATGATGAGAGCGGTCAAGATATGCTCTTCCCAGGGAAAGGAGCCACGATAGATCTCGCCCTCCCGACCCATGGTCAGATATTCGTCGCACAGGCGCATATAACTCATAAATGCCTGCTCGTAATCGTTCTCGCGCAGGAAGGGGAGCATACCGTCCTCGATGTCGTCAAGCGCGGCATCGGTCAGATAATCGTAAGCGTCGCCTTTGGTGTAGATGTACCACTCGCGCTCCTCCATGGCGATGAGAAGCAGCACGCCGTCGGCATAGGGATAGCCTGCCTTTTTGTAGTATTGCTCGGTATAGTAGCCTATGTCTTCATAGTCGATGGTTTCGACGGTGGCGATGGCAACGGTCAGCTGCAGCCGCTCGCTCATTTCCTTCAGCGTAGCATCGGTCCATGCGCCTACCAGATTATCAAGCGTGTGACCGTCGTCTCGGAAATAGGAGTTGCGCGTGGACTGTGCGCTGACCGACAGGGGAAGTGCTACGATCAAAAGCAGAGCCACGGTCAGACAGATCAGTTTCTTTACTATGTTCTTCATATCCGCACCTCCTTACAGCAACCAAAAGAGGTAGGACAACGCCAGAATGCCCGCGCTGACGGCGGCGGTCAGGCCGCCCAGCCACTTAAAGTAGGCGCCCCAATCGGTCGGGAGATTGCCTACGAACTTGCCTGTCTGCCCGTTCATGGCGAAGGTGTATTTTTCGCCCTTGTAGGTGGTGTTGAACAGCCACACGGGGTAGAGGGCGTAATGCGACCTTCCGCCGTGCAGACGGATGGAGGAATGCTCGTTGATCAGACTGGAATAGCCATGCATCGTCGCCTCAAAGGCATCACGCGTGCTCTGGCGCACTCTTTCGTTGGCCCGCTCCACGCTTTGCTCGGACGATACGTCGTATTTGTCGGCGAGATAGCCCGCAAGATAGGCGGTTTGAAAATCAACGGCCTGCGAGAAATCAAACGGCTCGAGCGATTCCATCAGATCGTCCGCCATTTTGGTCGATCCGTCCACGGGAATGCGGTCAAAGGCGATGCATCCCGCGCGGTGGATGGCGTAATAGCGCGTTTCCGTGTAGTAATAATTGGCGTCGCTCCAACTTCGCACGCGGGTGCCGCGATAGCGCATCTTGGCGTCCACGTCGGTGTCAAACAGCCAGAAGGGAACGTACACACCGCGAATGTCGTCGATGTGATGCTCCGTTTTGAAAACCTTGGGCAAGAGGCGCTTTTTTGACAAATGACGGTGGAGGCCCTCCTTGGCCGCCTCTTTGTCCAGCTGGAAGGGAATGACGAAATCGGGCTTGAGGTCACCCGCGAGATTGCCCATCACCACGACGGGGTTGTCGCAGTAGGGGCATTTGGTTGCGGACATATGTTCGTCACCGACGATCTGACCGCCGCACGACTCGCAGACGTATACCCGTATGCCGTCCGTCTCGCCCTCGCTCCATTCACTGCCCGCGTGGCGCTCCCAGTTGAGATCGTCCTCATCGACGTCGCGGAGCTCTTCATCGTAGGCCTTGAGCGTTTCCACGTCAAACTCGGTGTCACAATAAGGACATTTCATTTTCTGCAGTTTACTGTCAAATTCGATTGCGCCGCCGCAAGAGGGGCATTTATATTGCAATAATTCAGCCATATAAGACGGCTCCTTTCGGGCAATTATTTGACGCCAGCCTCATCAAAGCGGTCGCCGCACTCAGGGCAGAATTTGGGCGGATTCTTGGGATCCTCGGGTTCCCAGCCGCATTTGTCACAGCGGTACAGCGGTGCGCCCGCAGGCTTTTTGGCACCGCACTCGGAGCAGAATTTGCCGCGGTTGACCTGACCGCACGCGCACGTCCAGCCTGCCTCGGGACGCTTGGCACCGCACTCGGTGCAGAACTTGCCCGTAACCGTTGCGCCGCAGGAGCATTTCCATGCGTCGGCGGCAGGGGCGGGAGCGTCGGGCTGCTTGGGATTCATAGCAAACAGATTTTGTGCGTTGGCACCGCCTGCGGCTGTGGCCATGCCAAGGCCGACAAAGCCGTTCATCGCACCGTTTTCGTTGGCTGCGGCAGCACGCATGGCGTCAGCCTGCGCACCGACCAGCGTGGCGGCAGCCATGTTGGTGTCGCGCAGAACGGCACTCTTTTGCAGGGTTTTGATCATTTCGGCGTCCTCGTCGGGCAAGGTGACCGAACCCAGCGCCACGCTGACCACGCGAAGACCGCGCAGAGAGCTCCACTTGGCAGAGAGTGCCTCGTTCATGGCGGCCTCCAGCTCGGTGGTGTGAGCGACAATCTGATTGGGGCGCATCTCCAGCGCCGACAGCTTGGCAAAGGCGGGCTGAAGCGCACTGATGAACTCGGCCTTGAGCTGAGAATCCAGCTCGTCGCGGGTGTAGTCGCGCTCGACGTTGCCGCAGACGTTAGCGTAGAACAAAATGGGGTCGGCGATCTTGTAGGAATAGATACCCGAGCAACGGACGGATACGTCGACATCAAGACCGATGCGGGAGTCGACCACGCGGAAGGGAATGGGATTGGGCGTGCCGAACTTGTTGTCGATGAGCTCCTTGGTGTTGAAGTAGTAAACGCGCTGATCCTTGCCGGTATCGCCACCGTAGGTAAAGCGGCGACCGAAGGTCTTGAAGGAGTCGACGATGCTCTGACCGAGAGATCCCGCGAAGATGCTGGGCTCGGTAGAGGTGTCAAAGGTGT
>JAZLDE010000165.1:0-4220 GCA_045614625.1 Eubacteriales bacterium | reverse complement strand
CGCAAAAGGCGCGGTATTCGTTTGCCAGATATTGCGTGGGCAGATCATTGTATTCGGTGAACACGCGCTTGAGATCGGAGAGGAATTTGCGCGAGCGAAGATCCTTCTCGCCGTTCCAGCCGTGCGTGCGTGCGATCTCCTTGATGGGCGTGATGGACGAGACGTTGCGCGTGCGGAAGCTTTCTGCGGCGAAATCGCACAGCGTGTCCTTGCCGACGCCGCCGCGTCCGTTGATAACGATGGTCAATTTATCCTTGCGTTGCATGATGAAGCCTCACAGTACAAAAGTTTTGATGGATTTCAGCGCCAGTCCCTCGTCGCTCAATATGACCTCGCCCAGCGCGAAAAAGCGGCCGTCGGGGTGGTACAGACGAAGGCGCGTGCCAAGCGGATGGACAGCGCGCAATTTGGTCAGCGCGACAGCACAGCCGCTCGAAATCAAGCAGTCGTAAAAAGAGGGAAGTGTCAACGATGGAAGATGGGAAAACAGACTTTCGGTCGGTCGCAGAAGGGCAAGACGCGCCTCGCGGTCCATAGCCTCCAACTCCGCAATGGTCACGCTCTCATCCAGCGTAAAGCCGCAGGCTGTGGCGCGGCAAAGCGAAGCCATGGCACCGCCACAGCCAAGGGAGGCTCCGATGTCTTCGCACAGCGTGCGGATGTAGGTGCCGCCCGAGCATGTGACATCCAGCGTGTAGTCAGTTTCGCAGTCGGTCGGTGTGGCCGTCAGCGCGTGTACCGTCACGGGGCGCGCTTGACGCTCAACCACGACACCCTGACGTGCCAGGTCGACCAGCTTCTGCCCACCGACCTTGAGGGCGCTGTACATGGGAGGCAGCTGCATGATCTCACCGCGAAAAGCGGGAAGAGCGGCCTGCACCTGTTGCTCGGAAGGAATATCCTCGGAGGTGGTGAGCACCGTACCCGTGGTATCCTGCGTGTCGGTGGTCAACCCCAAACAGAGGGTGGCAATATAGCGCTTATCACCGCCGCTGAGATATTCGGTTGCCTTGGCGGCACGTCCAAGAAGAACGACCAAAACACCGGTTGCCATAGGGTCAAGCGTTCCCGCGTGTCCCACAGCGCGCGTGCCAAACAAGCGTCGCACCATGCCGACAATGTCGTGCGAGGTCACGCCGGCGTGCTTATTTACAATCAAAACGCCATCGGGGGCGAGGGTTGGCATCGACATATCGGTCTCCTTTTTTTTGTTAGAAACGAACCAAAGCGGCATGAATGGGCATGCCCTTGGCGGTGAAGTTGCTTTCGTATTCAGTCATGACGTTGCCCTCGGCATAGGGAGAGTTGTGCAGGTCATCCGTCTGCCATTCAATGGTCAGATTGGCCGCGGCAAACTCCTCCAGCGAGAAGGCGAACAGGTCGGCGTTGTCCGTCTTAAAGCGGAGCATGCCGCCGTCCTTGAGAAGAAGACGATACTGCTCAAGAAACGCGCGATAGGTCAATCTGCGCTTGTGATAGCCCGACTTGGGCCACGGATCGCTGAAATTCAGATAAATGCAATCAAAGGTCTTGGGCGGGAACATTTCGGTAAGCCCTCGTGCATCGCCAATGAGAAAACGAAGGTTATCGGGACGCTCGTCCTCGCGCGACTTTGCCTTTTCCAGAGCAAGGCAAGCGACGTCGGACACGCGCCCCATGGCGATAAAGTTGACGTCGGGGTTCTGTGCTGCCATACCGCAGGCAAAGGCGCCCTTGCCGCAACCGATCTCAAGGTGAAGGGGGCGCTCCACGGGGAAATATGCCCCGGGATTTTCCAATACGCTCTCGGGAAGCGGGATCAAAAGGGAAGCACAAGCGGCAATTCGCTCGCTGCCGTGCTTTTTTCTGCGCATTCTCATGATGCGACCTCCCAATTATACGTTGAACAGGAACTGCACGATATCGCCGTCCTGCATGACGTATTCCTTACCCTCGGAGCGATAGCGGCCTGCCTCGCGGACAGCGGCCATGCTGCCGTGCTTTTCCAGATCGTCAAAAGCGACGACCTCGGCACGGATAAAGCCTCTTTCGAAGTCGGAGTGGATCTTACCGGCTGCGCGAGGCGCCTTAGTACCGCGGATAATCGTCCATGCGCGTACCTCGTCGGGGCCTGCGGTCAGGAAGGAGATCAGGCCAAGCAACGTATAGCTTGCCTTGATCAGACGGTCAAGACCGCTCTCTGCAATGCCCATCTCCTCGAGGAACATCGCCTTTTCTTCGGGAGGAAGCTCAGAGATTTCAGCCTCAATGCCGGCGCAAACGGGCATGACCTGCGCGTTCTCCTCGGCGGCAAAGGCCTTGAGTTTCTGGTAACCAACGTTGTCGACGGGCTCGCTTGCGGCCTCGTCCTCGCTGACGTTGGCAACGTAAATAACGGGCTTCATAGTCAAAAGGGGCGTGTCGTTGAACCAAGCCAGCTCATCATCGCTCAGCTCGACCGTGCGGGCGCACTTGCCTTCTGCGAGCGCATCGTATACGCGCTTGAAGACCTCGATAGAGGGGGCTACGCTCTTATCCGACTTGAGGGCCTTGTTGGCGCGCTCAATGCGGCGCTCGAGCATCTCCATATCAGAGAAGATCAGCTCCATGTTGATAGTCTCAAGGTCACGCATGGGATCGATCGCACCGTCAACGTGAATGATGTTCTCGTCCTCGAAGCAGCGGACGACGTGCAAGATCGCGTCGACCTCGCGGATGTGGGACAAGAATTTGTTACCCAAACCTTCGCCCTGAGCCGCACCGCGGACAAGTCCTGCGATGTCAACGAATTCGATGATGGCAGGGGTAGTCTTCTTGGGGGAATGCATCTTCGTCAGATAATCCAGACGCGAGTCGGGAACGGCAACGATGCCCACATTGGGGTCAATGGTGCAAAAAGGATAGTTGGCGCTCTCCGCACCTGCGCCCGTCAGCGCGTTGAACAATGTACTTTTGCCTACGTTAGGAAGGCCGACGATACCTAATTTCATATTTTGATACTCCTGTATTTTGATAGCAAAATTTTCACAACCTATATTATATATCAATTTTTCTTTTTTCGCAAGAGATAAATGAAAATTTGAAGAAAATTTCCGTATATTTGCTAAAAATATTGGATTTTATTGGTTTGTGTGATATACCGGCAGGAAAACTCCTTGACACACATTTTCTTTTGTGATATAATGAGATTGCAAAACAAGTACTTTCCGACAACCACTGCGTTTATGTGTCGTTGCCGAGTTCCAATTGAATATTGGCGACAAAAGAATAGGCGCATACGGTTGCAGGGCGATCGTGTGCTTTTTTTGAATTTTTAGAAAATTTTTTAAAAAGTTCATAAGAAAATCAAATTTTTTCTGTCTATATAGGTGAGGGCACACACCCGCCGATCGTGTTGTTCGAACATGAGCATTCGTATCTATTATTTTTAGTAATTAATGGAGGTATCGTAATGAAGAAAATAGTAGCAATTGTATCTCTGCTTATGGCCATATTAATGCTGACTGGATGCACTGTGCCGCCTGCTACGTCACCGCCGGCTAAAAACTATGCTTACAATGAGACTAAGGCGAACTGCCAATTGAGTGGTTTGGAATTGTATGAAATAAAAATGCTGTATGAGGCGGCCGGCGATGGTGAGGATGCGTTTAATGCCAAGCTTGAAGAGTTAGGCTCGAAATCCAATTGCACGCGCGATGAATTCTTAACGGCGTACAATCATTTCAAGGATCAGGTGATTATTGTTTTCAACAGCAAACGCTTTATACAATATGATTTTTCATTTGATTATGCAGGGAAAAAAATATATTATATGGATGCTCCCCCGCAGACGACTAGCGTAGATATGGTATCTCAGACATTTACGAATCGCTATGTTTCAAATTACGGAGATTGTTATTTCTATGGTTCTTCTTCCATGGATCCAATCTATGAGAGCCAGTTTGCCAAGATGCTCGAGGAAGGTCAGCTGGTGGATGCTCGCCCAATTACGGGAGAAGATTTGATTCAATCTATCGACAAAGAGGGGTATAGAATTGATGCCTATGTTATACCGTATCCTTCTAAGTATGAACCAGTCTCGAATATATTCTATTTGTTTGTGTATCGAGATGATGTTTATGTTGGTTTCTTTCACATCATTAATTATAATAAAGATCACCAAAACCAGTTTAAGTGGCCTGATTTTCGGTATTTTGATTTTATGACATTAGAAGAGGCAATACAGACAACGGAAAACTATA
>JAZLDE010000164.1:0-7006 GCA_045614625.1 Eubacteriales bacterium | reverse complement strand
ACTTTCCCATAAGCACTGAATTAGATACCCGCGTTGTTTTCTTGTAGGGGCGATCATTGATCGCCCGTTTGTTTGGCGATTGATTTTTATAGCGGGCGAACAATGTTCGCCCCTACATTGTGGAGCGTAATGGGTAGGGGGACGGAGTCAATTTGCAAAGCAAATTGATGCAGAGCGGAGCGAGGAGAGGGCCCCACTTCTCGCGGTAGCTATTGTTTGGAACAGCGCACTCCACTTCCCCATACAGAGTTAGGAGAAGGTGCTCCGGCTACGCTCCCCGTTTCTTTATTTCAAATTTCTTGAAGGGGTGTGGGGGAACTTCTTTTAAGAAGTTCCCCCACATACTCGTCCCTATTACTTCAACTTCTTCGGCCCATTCACGTCCTCAAGGAAATAGGATGCTTCCATATCGGCCATGCAAAGCGCATAAGCCAGCGGGAACATCTCCAGCGCGCGGCCCACTTGATTGGCATCCTCGGGGCCCGAGAAGCCCATATGATAGCGGATAGCAAAGGCCTCGTCGCGGGTCAATCGCATATAGCCCGAAATGATGTAGACCGACTTCTCTCCGTGTCCATAGGGCAGCGTATCCTCGATGCTATAAAAAGGCACGCTTACCCACTTGCCGCTCTCGTCCTTGGCATTGCGGAAGCTCACCTTGTAGAAATTCACCTTGCACAGATCGTGAAGCAGCGCCACGATCGCCGCACTCTCGGCGCTGTAGTGGATACCGTAGACGTCCTGCATGCGCGGACGAGCCAGAATATCGCACAGACAATCGTATACGTTCAGGCTGTGCTCCAACAAGCCGCCCTCGTACGCGCCGTGAAAGCGCGTGGAAGCAGGGGCAGTAAAAAAGTCGCTGTGATCGGACAAAAGGAAGTTCAACAGCTCCTCAGCACCTTCGCGCTTGATGTTGGTCTTAAATATTTCAATAAAGCGTTCTTTGCTTGTCATAGTTCTCTCCTTATAACCAAAGCAATCATTCCAAGTATAGTATATCACATTTTTTGCCCGCTTGTAAAGCCCAAAAAGAAAAAATCCCGCCCTGCGGGATTTTTTTCTTTACTCACCGTCGCGGACGGTCAGATCCAGACTGTCGCAATGCAGAAAATCGTGAGCTGCGAGGCTGGAGTCGGTCGGGATCAGGCGCGACGCGCCACAAGAACGGCAGGTGACGCGAATGCCTTCATTTTCAATGTCGGCATCGTACTGTCGATCGGTCACGTCGTCCGAGCAATGGCATTTAATCTTGCCCTCGGCATCCAGATCGTGAATGACGAACATCACGATATCTCTCACCTGCGGGTCGGTCGGGAAAGAATCATCCTCGCCGCTTTGCAGATCGTGAAAATCGGTCAGACCGTTGTCCTCAAGGAGCTGCAACAGTTCAAGCTCGGAGCGCGACATCTCCGCCTTGACATGATTCTCTTCCCCCACACAGCAGATGTTGATGTCAGTGTAGGGACAGGGCATGCAAAAAAGGTCCTTGCCGAAAAACAGCGTTTTGTTCAGCGTGAAATGATGAGGCGATGCACACAGCATACATGGCACGGTCAGTCTGACGCGCCCGTCCTTATTGTTGACGATCGTCATATCACTCTCGCCGCAACTGCATTTGAGCTTGAGCATATCTGCCGTCAACGAAAACATATTGATACCGCTCATAACCGCCGCGCCGCATTTAGGGCAACGATAAGAGAGCGTCGTATTTTTTGCATCCAAAACCATGATCCTCTATCCTTTCTGTCACAAGTCGATCACCCGTGGTGTCACGTGTCTATTTCATCCTATGCCACACGGACGTATTTTGTCCGTCCATCCCGCGTTTTATTCGCCACAAGGCAAGCATTCAAACGGGCTGCCGCACGATTGTGCAGCAGCCCGTCTTTCTCGTGCGATTGATCTTTGGATCAGATGCGCGTCTTGTCGATAGCCTTCTGGTTGATGGTTACGGCATGCGTCTTGGAGAGCTCTTCGTAGTTCTTCTCCATCTGGTCGGTAACCATGCCTGCGCGAGCGTCAATGTACCACTCTTCCGGACCGATCTCGTCGACCAGTACGATGATGTAGTAAGTCGTTTCGGTTGCGCTGGTGCCGGAGCCACTGGTCTGCGTGTAGGTGATCAGCTCATAGTCGCCCTTCGCACGGTCAGCCGCGTACAGCCACTCGTCAACCTCGTCGATACCGGTCTGGCCTTCCTTGACCTCCTCCAGCGTGCTGAAGGAAGACTTCTTATAAGTCTCGGACTTAGCCAACTCTTCCAGCTTTTCCTTGGTGATATCGCCCTGCTTGAACAAGTTGAGTGCGGCCTTCGCCTGATCCTCGGTAAAGCCGTCCTTACCGCCGGTCATCAGCATGTAAGAGAAGGTACGGGTCGTATCTTCAATGCGAGAAGCAGCGCGGGTCAGGAAGTAAACAGTGATGGTGTAGGAATAGGTCTTCTTGGTCTCGTCCGTTACGTCCTTATCGGCGTCGGTCGTGATCTGCTTGGTAGAGTTCACGGTAGCAGCAGCAACGTCGCCCTTACCGAAGATCCACTGAGCCAGCTCATTCTTATCCATATTGTCTTCACCGGGATGCTTGTATTCTTCTCTGAGCAACGTTTCCAGATAGTCCTTTGCATCCTCTTCGACCTTTTCGTCAGCCGTCTTGGTTGCAGCAGCCTTCTTTTCGTCCTCGGTCTCACCCTTGGCCGTCTTCAGCGCCTCATCGTAATACTTCTTGTGCAGATCTTCCTTGTTTTCTGCCAGCCACAGTTCCTTCACGTGAGCCTCAAATTCCTCTTTCGTCGTGAAAGCAGCCAGAGCCTCTGCCTTAGCGATCAGCTCGTTCTTCTTCTCAGCGTAGATTTCCTTCATCTCAGCGTCGGTCTTGTCCTTGTTCTCGGCCAGTGCCTTGAGATCCTTGAGGGTAACCTTGAAGGTGTAGCTCAAGTAGTCAGCGCTGATGTAGTCGTTCTTGTTCTCGTTAAAGAACTTTTCAACGGTTTCCAGCGTAGCGGCATCATGATAGCCATCCTGAATCTGCTGTGCAAACTTGGAAGCCAGCGTGCTCAGCTCAAGCGCCTTGCGAACGTCTTTCTCCTTGACGCCCTTACCGTACAGAGTGTTCAGGTAAGAGTTCAGAGAATAGCCGTAAAGGCTTGCATACATATCCAGATACTGAACCTGGCTGTCGATGGACTTGATGTCCTCTTCATCCAGTTCAACGCCTGCAACCTTAGCAGCCTGGCAGTAAACGAGGATCTCCTCAACCTGCTCAGCCGCCTGCTTGGCGAAATACTGGAACCAAGTCTCGCCGGTCTTCTCATCGTAGATCTGCTTCTTCAGGCTGACGTTGCCGTCGATGCCGATCAGAGCGGATGCCGAGACCGACGTGCCGAAGTACTGCTGATAGTAGTTCGTCCAGTAATCTACGTAAGAGGAATACGCCGAATAGATATAGTAGGACATAACAGCACCGTTGATCTCGAAATCGTCCGTTTCAGCAGCGGTTCTCGAGCGCATGAAAATGCCCGTACCGACCAATGCGTTAAACAGCAGAGCGACAACCAGAACTACGGCGAAAACGCCCATAGCGATCGTACCGTAAAATACGGATTTGTTTTGATTTTTAACCGTCTTGGCGGGTGCCGTTGCCTGCACCTTCGCACGGTCTTGTCTGTTTCTTGTACCTTTTCCCATGTTTGGGTCCACCTTTAGTAAAATATTTTTTAGTTGGAACAGGCGACAGTGCCCCTATCCCACAATCTTATGTATTATACATGATTTGCGTGTTTGTTTTTTGAACAAAATATGAACAAACTAAAAACTTTTGGGGATTTCGACGCAATATGCGTATATTGTGAGCAAAATCCCCGATTTTTTCATAAAACCGTCATCAAGCGTCCATGATCACGGGAAGGATCATGGGCTTGCGTCCTGTCTTCGCGTACAGGAACTTGGTCATATCATCCTTGATGCGTTTTTTGAGCGCCATGCGGTCGACATAGTCGCCCTTGCCCTTCAAGCCCTCCATAATGGCAGCGCTTGCGATGGCTTTTGCCTCCTCCATCAGCGACTCGGACTCGCGGACGTAGACGAAGCCACGCGATACGATGTCGGGGCCGGAGAGCAGCATGCCCGTATCCTCGCCCAGCGTTGCCACGACGACAATCAAGCCGTCCTGCGCCAGATGCAGGCGGTCACGAAGCACGATGTTGCCCACGTCGCCGACGCCGTAGCCATCAACCAGCACGCGTCCCGCCGGAATTTCCTCCTGGGTAAAGCGTGCGCCCTTGCGGTCGATCTCCAACACACGACCGATGTCGGACACGAAAATATTCTTGCTTTCCATGCCCATATACAAGGCAATGTCGCGATTGGCCATCAGATGGCGGTATTCGCCGTGGATGGGCATAAAATACCGCGGCTTGGTCAGCGCCTGCATGAGCTTGAGCTCTTCACCGCAGGCGTGGCCCGACACGTGAACAGCGACGGCCGACTCGTGCATGACCTTGATGCCTGTGCGCGTCAGCTCATTGATCACGCGGCCGACCAGCTTTTCATTGCCCGGGATAGCACTGGCCGAAAGCACGACGAGGTCCTGCTGACCCAGCGTGATCTGCGAGTGATCCGAGTAAGCCATGCGGTAGAGCGCCGACATGGGCTCGCCCTGGCTGCCCGTCGTGACGATGGTCAACTCCTCGGGGCGGTAGCGCTTGACGTCGCTGATATCAATAAGCACGCCCGAAGGCACCGTCATATAGCCCAATTCAATCGCCGCGCCCATGATGTTGGTCATGCTGCGACCCGTAACCACCACCTTGCGTCCATGGCGGGCGCTGGTATCGATGATCTGCTGTACTCTGTGAACGTTGGACGAGAAGGTGGCGATGATCAGTCGCTTGTCCTTGTGCTTGTTGAAGATATATTCAAACGACTCGCCAACCTTACGCTCCGAGGGAGTAAACCCGCCGCGTTCGGCGTTGGTGGATTCGCACATGAGCAGCAGCACGCCCTCGCGTCCCAGCTCGCCCAAACGCGTCAGATCCATCACCTCGCCCTCGATGGGGGAAGTATCCAGCTTGAAGTCGCCTGTGTGCAAAATGGTGCCCAACGGCGTTTTGATGGCCAGCGCGCAGGCGTCGGCAATGGAGTGGTTGACGTGAATGAACTCGACGCTCATCGCGCCCGCCTCAATGACGTCCCCCGCCTTGACCTCGCACAACTTGGGGGTGTTGGCAAGCACGTGCTCGCTGAGCTTGTTTTTGATGATACCCAGCGTCAATTTCGTGCCATAGATAGGGGGATTGATGCTGCGCAGGGCGTAGGGGATGGCACCGATGTGGTCCTCGTGCCCGTGCGTCAAGAACATACCGCGAATGCGGTCCTTGTTGTTTTCCAGATAGGTGATGTCGGGAATAACCAGGTCAATGCCGGGCATATCCTCGTCGGGAAAGCCCATACCGCAGTCGACCACGATGATATCCTCACCGTATTCGATGACAGTGATATTCTTGCCGACCTCGGAAAGTCCCCCCAGAGGAATGACGCGGATCTTGGCGTTGGGATCGATGGGCGGTGTGCTCGTCTTCTTCCGTTCGCCTTTCTTGGGCTTTTCGACGGGTGCAACCACCTCCGCCGTGTTTTTTTCAGCCTTTGCCGACTTGCTTGAGGACGGCTTGGTCGTCTTGCGCTCACTCGAAGCCTTGCGCGTCGGGCTCTTCTTGGTGGGTGCGGTCTCGAATTCGCCGACCGTGTCCAGAATATCCACACTCGCACGCGTCATCTCGCGTTTGCGTGTCGAGGAGGTCTTACGACTGCCCGACTTGGGCTTTTCCACGGAAGAAAAGCTGGGAATCAAGGCAGGCGGATCGCTGATGCGCTCACGGGTGGGCGTACTTTTGGCATCATTTCGACGGTGATGCGCACCGCTCGTGTTTGCGCGTCCGCGCGTGGGCGCGGTTCGCTTGCTCGTATCGGTCGTTTGTGTATCTTTCTTTTTCGCTTGTTTGACCATAGATAAACTAATACTGTCTCCTTTCTTCGAATTATGTAAATACGGATACTTTAACTGTTAGCTGTTAACTGTTGTCGTTAAGATTGCGCAGACGCTGTGACTCGGCATGCAAAAGCGAGCCTGCCGACAAAAGGAAAATACGCAAAAAATCCCCCTTGTCGCGGGCGTCCGTCTTTATCATTCAATTTTGGCGGTCGGGGCTGACCGCGTCCCCATTGGCGTCAAACGATCACAACGCGCGAGAGGAAATGCTCGGGCGAATACAGACCACCCGATGAAACACGAACAAAAAACAGTACCATTATTATATACCATTATTGCCTATTTGTCAATAGCTCTAACTCACAACAGCAAAACCACGATCAAAACAAGCCCTGCTCCTAACAGTGCCCCGGTAAGAGTTCCCACAAAAAAGCACGTACGGCGGGATAGCTTTGCCCGACTTTTGGGCTGTGGCATCAGTTGACTTTCATGCAGAATACGATTAGCCTCGGCCATCATGGTGCTCTCGGATTGCGCGTCTTTCCCCCTTCCTTCGCGCAAAACAAAATACGCCTGCTCATAATAGGCGCTTTCATTGGTTTTGACTACCACCATCTGCTTGTGCGTTCCCTTGACCATACCGTCCTCCGTTTTTTGTTTGATACGTACCAATCATTGCCAACCAGGACTCAATTCAAACAAAGACGGACGAGAAAACAAGAAAAGAAAATGCAAAACAGCATCAAGAACAAAGAAACAGGCAGCGCATAGCGCGTTTTTTTGACCCCGACCGAGGAAAAATACAGCGAAAGAACGTAAACTGCCGTATCCGAGCTGCCCATGATGACCGACGCGCAGGCGGCGGCAAGGCTGTCCGCACCGCAGTTCTCCAACACCGACGCGTACGTTGCCGTTGCGGCGCTCCCCGAAAAAGGGCGGGTGAGAAGGAGCGGCAGCAGCTCGCTCGGCACCCCCAGTGTCGTGAACAGCGGCGAGAGCCAACGCCCGACCACCTCGACCG
>JAZLDE010000163.1:0-15531 GCA_045614625.1 Eubacteriales bacterium | reverse complement strand
GATGCTATGGTTGCGCCTACCGCGTATGCACGATAGTCAAGAGCAACCACGCGAAGCTGCTTGACGGTGCCTCTTGCGACCCCCTTCATTGCCTCGCCTTGGTAAACGTCACCCACATAGTAAGTGCCCGTATTCTTGGTGTAATCCACCATGCTGGGACGGACGAACACGTCGCGCGTCTTAACGGGAACGATCTGGGCCGCGGGATACTCGGCAGAGCCATCGCAGATAACGATCTTCTCCTCGCTGTCCTGCTCCATCAAAACAACGTCAAAGGGAGTCTTCCATTTATCGGCCGCCCAGCCGGTCGCGCTGTAAGATACCAGGTATTGAGTGGCGCTGATGGGATAAGGATACTGATAAATTGCACCTTTCTGGCCGTAAGCGTCAACATTGTCCTTCTTTTCGGTCGCGCTGTCGGGGAAGGGGAAAGAAATGGAATCCGCGCCGTCACGATCCTTGGAAACGTCAACGATGCACAGCTTACCGCCCTGAAGCGTGTGGTGACCGGTGGCAATGGACACATAGAGAGCGGGTTCACCGGGAATCTGTCTTGTATGCAGCAACGTAGTCGGGAAATTCGAGTTGTTGCCGTAAAGCTCCGTCTGATTCGTTCCGTCCGGATTCATCTGGAACGTACCTTGTATCCACATTTGAGTTCTGTCATTATAATCCCAACGGGTGTAGATGACACGGCCGTCCTCGGTGAGAGTGGGATAAGTGGTGTGAACCTGGTCATAGCCAAGACGAACGATGTTCTCGCCGTCGGCAGACATCTTGTATAGGTTGGAAACGGGCGTCTTCCAGCAGTCAACGGTCTGTATTGCTCTTGAAGACTGGAAGAGAATCTCGCCATTTGGGAGATACATACATTCAAAGTCCGCAACGCCGGAGCCGAAAGTCAGTTGCTCATAGGAAAATCTCTTGGAGGTAAGATCCATTTCGTAAATATGAAAATCATCGTCGTCATATTCCTTCATGGAGAAAAGAAGCTTGGTTCCGTCCGCCGAGACGTCAGGATCGCGAATAACACCACACGGGCAGTCAAGGATCACCGTCTCTGTCTTTTTGACCTTGTCGCCCTCAGCAGCCAAGGTGACCAGAACCAGACGAGAGCCGGGATGGAACTGCATTTCCGTACCAACGCCGGTTGCCGCCTCTCCGGTGGATTCCTCATAAAGGGCCTCGGTATACGCGTAGTGAGAGGCGCCGAGCGCCTTATGCTGAGCCACAACAAAGGTAGTAGCGGTCTCCATGAGATCATAGAGAAGGTCGGAGCCCTCCAGATACGTGACCGTTTGGTCCAATGTATCATCGTCAGAGATAGCCGCGCAATTCAGGCCGAACAGATGACCGGCAATCAAGGAAAGGCAGAGGATAAAGATAAGAATTCTACTTCTCATATACATGCTCCTTTCTCATTGCTTTGTTTGCGAAGAAACGGTCAGCGGGGTAGCTGCCGGATTTCCTTGCGCATTGTAAAACGTGATGGTATATGAGCCTTCTTCAGGAAGAATCATATCTTCATTGAGAGTAATCACGGCAGTAGAATGAAGGCCGAGATCGGTCAGCTCGGCGTCGGCGTAGCAGATCTGCTTGCCTTCTCGATCAAGGATCGCAATATGCACGGTGACGGCGGTATCTGCCGTGGCCAGTTGCCGACGGACGACCACTCGATCCAGCTTTGCTCCTGCTTGGTACTGGTTGTAGAAGGCAGTACCATCCTCGGCAGTAAAGTGTGCCTGCTCCACGCCGTAGGCTTCTCCCTCAGCACCGATAGAGCGAACAAACTCAGCCAGTTGCTCAATCTCAATATCCGTCAGATCTTTGGCAAACAATCTAACCACCTCTTCGATGGTATTAAGCGAGCCATCGTGCAAATAGGGGGCGGTTCTCCAAACCTCGTTAAGGGTCGGCACGTCATACACGCCGCTATCACCGACGAAATGCTTCGTACCTACGTCGTAAAGGTTATTATCCGTATACAAGGGAGCGGGGTGGCAGGAGGCACAGTTCTTTTCAAAGAGCGCCTTGCCGGCCAATGCCGATTCACTCAGCGTACCGTCTCGGTTCAATGCGGGGGAGGATTGGGGGTAGAGGTATTTGAGATACTCGTCGATCATAGCCATCTTTTCCTCACCCAAGGTATTAAACTGAATAAACTTCATACCCGCGGCAACGGCTATCTCGGCGTTTGGACGAATACCTGTGGACATCACGGGAGGCGTTCGGTGGGAATAGAGCATCGATCGCGCGTTCTTGCCGCCGCCACCGATACCGTCGTTGAGGTTATCCCAGTTAAATCCGTCTACTACTGCGTCGGGGTGGCAAGAATTGCAGGACTGCCATCTTTGGTAGCAGTTGTTTGCGTCAGACCATAGCATCTGACCCATACGCACGCTGTTTGCCTCTGGTTGCTGGATAAAGCGAAGCGTGCTTGCTCTGCCGCTTGTAAGGTCAACAGCACTTATGGTGCCGTCGAAATAGTTGCCGCAGTACAATACACCGTCCTTCTCTGTGATCGAGCGAACGCCCTGGCCAACTGTGATGCGTTGACGGCAACCGTTCAGAAAAGGCAAATAATCCACAATATTCGAAAGGCTACCCACCAAAGCATCGCTTGATTTCTCACCGACGGCTTGTATCTTTGCATTCATATCGGCAAGATCGACCAGCATAATCTCGTGCAGACCCGAAAGGGCAACACAAAGCGTTTTGCCGTCCTCGGATACCGTAATGCCCCAAGGGTTGGCAGCTCCCTGATCCACTTCATCAAGCAGAACGGTACAAAGAATCTCCTTGCTTTCTACATCCAGAATGGTGAAGCAGTTGGAGTTGATCCACGCTCTGTCAAGCTGTGTGGTGGGGTAGGCGTATCTGCCTACGATATGTGATATGTAAATTCTGTTCCCGGTAGGATCGACACAGATATCCTTGACACCCGAAGAGCCGTTGACCATAGGAATGGTGTTTGTCACTTCATCGGTCGTGGAGGAAATGACATTGATATTGGCACTCATCACCGCCTCCTTGGTGGATTCGTCCGGGAGGTGGCAGACAACATAGACGTCAGTGCCAACAGCGGCAAGGGCAATGGGCTCTCTGCCGTCAATCGCGACGGTCGCGTGAAGCTTCATATCTGAAAGCGACAGAACGGAAACCGTACCGGAGAAACGGTTGGCAACGTAAGCCTTATCTGCAATTACCACAAGATCGCTTGGCGTATGCCCAACCTCCGCGGTGGACACCACGTCAAACTCAGAGGAAAGCTTGACGACCGTACCGTCGAGCCCACCCTCAAGCGCGTATACGTGTGTACCGTCCGTGACCACGTTATTAATCTGTCTTTCAGAGGTATAGGTTTTTTGCAACTCACCCGTAAGAGAGAGTTTATAGATATGCTTGCCGGTTTCATCAGAGGCATACAGATGGTCCCCCAAGGAAATCAGACCGTTGATAGACGTATAGGACGACATATCCCCCGACACACCACCGGAAACAGTAACCGGAACTTGGGAGCCGTTGTCGTCGCTGTTGTCACTGCTGTTATCGCCACGCATGATCACGACGACCACCACCAGAGCAACCACGGCAATGATGGCCAGCACGCAGAGCAAGATACGCCATTTTGGCATTGTTTTCATAGCAATTTCCTCCGTTGTATCAAAATAACAAGCTTTTTATATCAAGAAACATCAGCTGTAGGCATGCATAGAATCCCCGCCAAACATTCCCACGAAAAAGAGAGTAATAATCTCAAACGCCATCGCAAGAAGTACAAACCAAGGAGCATATTTTTTGAGTTTTTCGTGTCGGCGGAAGTGAAGATAGACCGACAGCGAAAGCACAGTTACAAGTGACCACGCCTCCTTATGATCCCACGACCAATAGTTGCCCCAGCACTCGTTTGCCCAAAGGGCACCAAGCAGCATTCCCGTCACCATAAAGGGAAATCCGGTTGAGATCAGCTGGTAAACGCCGCCCTCGTATTTCTTCTTTTCCTCCTTTGCAATAACGAAGGAGATGACGCAAAGAATGGCGGCAAGAGCGACCAGGGTATATGAGATCATATACGAGAACACGTGAGGAATGAAGAAGGGGGACTGCAGCGCCGGCGGAAAAGTCCATTGTGCATCCTGCGCCATAAAGAACACGCCCGTCATAATAACCGCCTGACTGATCATCAGATATCGTTTCATCCACCCGCCATCGTGTGCGTAACGGATGTAGATATAGATCAGACCGTAGGTCGCGCCAAGGAAGGTCAGTACCTGATACATACTGACAAAAGGCATATATCCGTTAACGACCCAGTTGTTGATCACAATGGCTGTGTTCAGGGCAAGCCCCGTCATCCAAAGGAGGAAGGAAATCATACTTTCCTTCTTTTTTTTCAGATACGAGGCCGCAAAAGCAAGGTAGTAAAAGCCTGCCGATACAAGGCAGATCACGCGAAGAATATTACCCGTCATCAGTGCCGCCCCCCTTTTCTTCCTTCTGTAGCAGGGATCGGTCGCCTCTTGCCCTTAACAGGAAGAGACTTGCCAAAGCACATCAGGAAGGTGCCAAGGATCGTAAAGATGATGCCGAGCGTGGACAACCATTCGGCGGGATCCCGCTTAAAGGTAACGTGTACCTTTTCGTATCCATAGACCTCATCTATCCCCACGTCCATCAAGTAAAGCTTCCAGCCTTTGACCCGCAGGGTGTTGTTGACACTCAGGGAGCGCGTCTCCGTTTTTCCGTCGGGATACAGCAGCTCGATCGTTGCTTCGTAATGCTTGACGTTCGTTTGTGCCTCGTCATAATATTCCGTTTTAAAATCCGTGATGCGCAGATTAAAGCCAAGCTCCACGGGGCGCTTTTTTCCGGTCACCTCGTCGATTTGCTCTCCGGGGATCTGATTATAGTACCCCTTTAAGCTCGCGATCTGATCGCTTGTCAGCCCCGTCTGCATCATTTGATATTCCAACATAGGGGTCAAAGAGCCACCGTTGGGCACGGCTACGGTCACGCTATAACCGCCCGCCGTGTAGATCAAGCTCCCCGTCAAAAATGCAACAATGCCCAAATGTGCAAGATAAAAGCCAATGGAATAAGCACCCTTGCGGGGATTGAAGGCCACCAGCGATATTGTGATGGCAAGGCCAAGGAGAAACAGGACAGCGAAAGTCATAGCACCGCCCCAAGCCTTCCCGCCGGCAGAGGCTACGACGGTCATAACGAAAAGTGCCGCTAAAACAAGGCCCAAAATGATATATAGAACACGGGAAAGTTGCTTGTTCATAGTGAACTCCTTTCTGCCTATTCTCTGTCGATCGGTATGAATGGTGACTACTGCTTTATTATAGCATAGACCTTGCCCAAAAGCAAGGTCCAGCCATCTATTTTTATTTCATCTCGATGGTTTTTGTGTCTAAATAACCAACAGACTCGCATTGAATAAGTTTGTTTAAAACGAACAATTGAAAAACAAGCTTCTATCCGTTGTATATGAAATGCAGGCACGATCCTCCCCGTCGGGTATAATGCTGAGCGGTTTTGATGAATTTGCATCCGAAAGGGTATGATTTCTGATGTTTTCAAGAGAAACACCTCAGGTCGATTTTTATTTTGGTACAAGAATTTCAACAATATTGTGTACCAAAATTGTCGCATAACGGTTGAAAAAAAGAAAAGTATGTGCTATACTGTAATTGGATATCATAAAATATCGACAGGAGGATTGTTATGTCAGCGGAACCCAAGAAATTAGCCCTTTTGCGTATTTGGCAGATACTGCAAAGACACAGCGATTACGACCACCCGATGACACAAGAGGAGATCATCAAATATCTTGAAAATGATTACGGCATCCAAATGGAGCGCAAGGCGGTCGGAAAGAATATTGCCGATCTGCGCGATGCCGGAATTGATATCGGCTCTTGCCGTGCGGGAAGCTACATAGACAGCCGTGAGTTTGAGGACTCCGAGCTCAAACTCCTGATCGATGGCGTGCTTCAAAGCAAGCATATTACCGCCCGCCATTCCAAGGATTTGATTGAAAAGCTTTGCGGACTTTCCAACAAGTATTTCCGCTCACACGTCAAGAACGTTTATTCGGTCAACGAATGGAGTAAGACCGAAAATCAGGCGCTGTTTTACAATATTGACGTTGTCGACGAGGCAATCGCAAGCGGCAAGCAGGTGCAATACGATTATAACAAATACGGCGTGGATGCTAAGCTTCACAGATCCTCTTTTCAAAAAGTCAGTCCCTATCAGTTGATTCTTCACAATCAGAGATATTATCTGATGGGATACAGTGAATTTATGCAAACAATGACCTTCCAGCGCATGGACCACATATCCAACATGAAAATCACCGATAAACAGGCCCGACCTATTACAGACGTTCCGGGATATGAAGATGGCATTGATTTTAAAAAGATCGCAACCTCTATGCCCTACATGTACGCCGACGCCCCCGAATATATTGAATTTATCGCCGACAAATCTATCGTCGACCAAATCATCGATTGGTTTGGCAAGGAGATCAGAATGTCCGAGCTTCCCGAAAAAAAGGTCAAGGTGACACTGGTTGCCAGTCCCAAAGCCATGGAATATTGGGCACTGCAGTATCTCAATCACGTTGAGGTGATAAGGCCGGAGGGGTTGAGGAGTAAAATACGCGAAGCCTTAAGCCATGGTATTGATAAATACAGTTGAAGCTATAATCGATTAATTAAATACACTATTATTTGAAGGAGAAGAAAAGTGACAGATTTTGGATTTTACCAGTTTATAAAAGAAAAGCTCGAAAAGATGGCTGATTTAAGGGGAATTACGTTGTCACAACTCCAACAATATTATTCTCACACTGATAGTTACTGTCAATTTTATAATGATCTTACTGGTATTTCTCAGGTCTTTGCGCAAATGATTTTTCATATGCAAAACGCAACCATGATATCCAATATCGTTAAATTTGATACTAATTATCAATTTTTGAAGAATATTACTTGTGGTTTTGTTCCCGCGGATTTTCTTGGGCGGTATCCAACCAAAAACACCAGAGTTAATAATCTTGTAAACGATTTGAGATGGAATCCCGCATCTGATTCCGGACTTAAATGGAATTCTCAAAAATCCACCAATAAAGATGCAATTGCAAAACGCTTTGCCCAGTCAATGTTTGAATGTGCGGAATATTTGATGTCGTTTGGCTCAAGGCAGGAGGTACTTGAAGATTTGCAAAATCATTCCGCTGATGCTGAAACTTTAATCAGGTATTTCAATTCCCGTATCAGAACGGGATTTAGCGTAGCGCTGACTTGTGATTTTTTGAAAGAGTTTGATACATGCTTTGAGTTCTTACCAAAGCCGGACGTTCATATCAGAGATGTTGTCTGCGCATTGAAACATAAAACCTATAAGAACGATGTTGATCTCGTTTTAGAAGTGCAAGGAATAACAGAAAATATCAATGCCGAATTGGAGGCAACAGGCGAAAATCCAATTACAGTATACCAACTTGATAGAATGATTTGGCTTGCTTGTACCGATAATTTCTTTATTACCGGACATAACAACGGCACATTAAAGCAGGTTTACATTTCAATGCTTTAAGCGTCACGTCCCCTTTTACGTACATAAAAAATGATATAATCCTCTCGAAAGAACATTTCGGGAGGATTTTTATATGCAGTTTTATAAAATTCAAGGGGAATTGATAAAGGAAGCCGAGCAGGAGGGTGAGGAGAGGAAGGCGCGTCGTGATTTGGTCCGCAGAATTGCCCAAAAGACGGAGGAGTTCAACGGCCAGGGCGACGCACGTTATTGCTTTGTGTCCGAGATGGATGATGTCATCGTTACCCTCGGTGTTATTGTCAAGTACAGCGAGAATTTGCGAAAGCTGGTTGATTCGTTTGCCACAGCCATCAGCTGTGACCTCCGCGATGCTTTTATCAGCGAGGTCACGCTCAGTACCATGGAAAATCTTTTGGGCTGTGCTTCGAGGCGCGATTATATCGCTGACGATGACGACATTCTTGAGCGCTTCGGTTTGGACCGTATCGCGGGTGGACGCGGACGTCACGGTCTGGAATTCGGGGAAAATCTGTTGGAGGAGGGCGTTGGCAAAGACGAGTTGCTTGAGGTTGCCAAGGACTGCTTTGCGAAAGAAATGCTCTCTCCCGAGATTGAACGTATTTTTGAGGGACGAACGTGTTTGGAGGCAGTAGGCCATCCCGTTCATTACATCGTGGAAACGGACAACCATGACAGCCGCCGCGAAATCTGCCGCGCCATTTTGTCTGCGCTACACAGCAATGTGCGCCTTAGTATCCGCCGCTACTGCTATCTTGACTTTCACGCCGGGCAGCGATATTCCCACATGGCGTACGAATCGTTGTACAAAATGTGTATCGGCGGTGCGGTAATCGTTCGCTATTTCCCGGAGGATAGTAATAGTGATGATACGGCAACGGATGAGCAAGACACCATCGAAAATCTTTGCGCCATGGCCAAACAGTATCGCAATCAGGTGCTGACGATGCTTTGCTTTCCTCGTCAATGCCAAAAGATCAAAAGTCAGTTTTGCCGCCAACTGGGCAGCATGGCATTCGTGGAGATCAGGGAGGACTTTATTGACGCTGAGGGTGCCAAAGCGTTTTTGATGGAGCGTGCTAAGATGCACCACGTACGTTCGGACAAAAAGCTGTTTGGCAAGCTCGCGTCAGATCATTCTTATCTTGGCACCGAACTGCAAGCATTGTTCGATGAATGGTACAATGAAAAGCTCCGTAGCAGTGTTTATCCCCAGTACAAAAGCATTGCTGTGGCGCAAAAGGAAGTCGCCAAGGCCAAGCCGCAGGGCTCAGCATATGACGAGTTGATGGAAATGATCGGGCTTTTGGAAGCAAAACAAGTCATCAAGAAGGCTTTGAATTATTATAAAATGCAGAAGCTTTACGAGGAAAAGGGCGTTATGCGCGACAATCCCGCGATGCATATGATCTTCTCGGGGAACCCCGGAACGGCAAAGACGACCGTGGCGCGACTCTTTGCGCGTATTATGCGCGAAAACGGACTTCTTTCGCGCGGGCATCTTGTGGAGGTGGGCAGAGGCGATCTCGTTGGCAAATACGTTGGCTGGACGGCGCAGACGGTCCAGGCAAAATTCAAGGAAGCAACTGGGGGCGTTTTGTTTATTGACGAGGCTTATTCGCTCGTTGACGACCGCGACGGCTCTTACGGTGACGAGGCCATCAACACCATCGTGCAGGAAATGGAAAATCACCGCGCCGACGTTGTAGTCATCTTCGCGGGATACCCTGACAAAATGGAGAGATTCCTCGCTAAAAATCCCGGCCTGCGCTCTCGAATCGCCTTCCACGTTCCTTTTGCTGATTATGATAGCGGTGAGCTTTGTCAGATCGCCGATATGATCAGCAGAAAGAACGGAATGAAGATTGACAAGGATGCCCTTGGCAAGCTCGAAAAAGCATTTGACGTGGCCAAAGAAAGCGACGATTTCGGAAACGGCAGATACGTTCGCAATCTCTTTGAGCAGGCGAAGATGAATCAGGCGTCGCGTTTACTTGAAAAGGATTTTGAGTCCATCACGGCAGATGAGATCACTACAATCACCGCAGAGGACATCGTGATTCCTGAGACAACAAAACCTAAAAAGAGACAGATCGGGTTCTGCTGATGGTATGATTCTACATCGAATTACGATTCAAAATTATGGGGCGGTAGATCACTTTGAATGCGATTTTGAAGACGGTCTAAATGTTGTCAAGAGTTGTTATACTGACGAGCTCGCCCAAGTGATACGGCTTGTTCTCGGCCATAAAGGTTCCTCCTTGCCCGAATATCGGGCAAGGAGGAGCGCACGGATCGAGGCATGGGTGCGCGTCGAAGGAAAAGAGTATCGGGTGATGATAAAAAAAGGGAACAATCATCTATGCT
Organism: Eubacteriales bacterium; assembly: GCA_045614625.1. Classification (GTDB taxonomy): domain Bacteria; phylum Bacillota; class Clostridia; order Oscillospirales; family CAG-272; genus SIG644. Next base: position 5,577 of record JAZLDE010000163.1, on the reverse strand, counting down.
TGCACGCCTATGAAGAGAATGGCAACGATCTGAGCAAAGAGTATTTGTACGTAACCTCGCACTGTGCGGAGCAGGATCTGTCCGACGTTTTTTACGGGCACGATGACAAAACGCTTTTCCGACTTTTACAATATTTAGACGAGGACCGTTATTTTGGCCCTCGCGAGCTTTCTGTGCGCACCGATAAGCTATCCGAAATAAAAGCGTTTCGCTCTTATCTGAAAGCATTTATAAAGGATTTTCGCCCCGAGTTGATACATAAGGGGAAGCGATATGAATTATACTTGGGGGCGAGCGGAAAATACGGCGTGCGATACGTGGACGACAACGGCTGTCCTGTCTTTTTGAGCGAATCGGAAGAGACTCTTTTTCGCTATCTATGCTTTTTGAAAACGGCAGAGTTTTGGCACGGCTTTGAAGAGCTGCGCAATCTCAATGGCATAAAAAAGCCGCTGATCGTCGAAGGCTTTCTGGAACGACTTGACGAGTCGATCGACGTAAGCGATTTATTGCAAAGAACGCTGCGACTTAAAAGGCAGCTGATTCTACTAACCGTATAAGGAGAAATATGATGGGATACTTTTCAAAATCAGATCTGGCACACAAGGAAAAATATATAGACCAAAGCTATCACGGCTTCGAGGAGCAGCTTTTATGGCGATATGAGGACTTGAAGGACCGATACCGTGAATTGTTGGGTAGGGACGCACCGGCTACCGGTGACGATCACTTCAGTCGGGACAATTATCGGTATTATCCGATTGAATATTTTACAACCTTAGAAGACGTTTATCGCGCGATGAAAATGGCAAAGGAAGACCTTGAAAGCAAGTGCGGCATCATCGTGCGCGACGATGGAAGCATTGAAGACAAGGATGAGGAAGAGGATCCCAACCAAGTCACTATGTTTGGGATCGTACTGCTTCCAACCTGGTTTCAAACCGCTGTTGCAGCATAAAAGCCAAGCCCTCCACAAATTGCGGAGGGCTCTTGCGTTATTGAAATTTATTTAGCGCATCAAATACTTTATGGTAAACCAACTGGCTCGGATAATACCTATAGTCCACAAAGACGTCGATGCCGCGTCCCTCAAAGTGTTGAAGGATGGCGGCAGCACAAGCGGCAGAGCGAGATTGACCATAGTCACATTGGCAGATCATATCGCGGCCGCTTGCTTTAGCCTCGTAGATAAATCGCGCGAGCTCGTCAGCCTCGGCAAGATACGTGTCATAGGTATATCCGTAGTCCGAAAGGATCTCAATGTCAATATCGGGGATGCCGACGTAAAACACTCTGTCGCACACGCTCCGGTAATCTACGCGATTTTCCTCACGTTCTCTCTGGTTCTTGGGCGTGTAAAAACTGATGACTGCTGCATTCTGCGGAAAGCCGTTTCGGATCAATTCACCTATCGCTTTGCGTGAATAAATCTCAACCTTCATATATATTCTCCCATCTCATCAAAATTAAAAAATCCGCGATCGTACAGCTCTTGCACATATTCGCGAGCGGCGTCCTTGGAAAGCGTTTTGGTCGCAAACATCCCGTTTCCATCGTAGACAGTAACGGAAGAGATGCCCTGCTCGTGTTTAACGATAAAGCAATACTTTTTCTCAACCGGGGTCCTCTCAAAGCGAATAATCTCGTAATATGATAAAACGCTTTCTTTGCTGCAATCCCACGTGTCGTATATCACACCGTCGATGCAAGTCGTCCAGTGACCGGATATGGAAACGACGTATCTGCCACGGGGGTGTGCTTTTGCAAACTCTTCAACGCACTCGCGCGTTCCATCTGCTTTCTTTGGAACAAGAACACGTGGAAACCCCAGAACGTTTTCCATAAAACTCCTGGGGTTGGGATTGTTATAAAACCTCTTCACTCCCGTGATCTTCTTGTGCTTGTTGAGACCTTTTTGCACGTCAAGGTAAGGGATTCCCGTGGTCAGCGCAATGCTTCTTTTGACACAATCATCCACCGAAAGTTGGCGCGGGTGCACATTATAATAACGAAAAGCCATGCGTTTTTACCCCACAAAAACGTTCTGAACGTTTTTGTTTCCGGTCTCAAAATTGTCTGTGCTAACAGCAACAAACGCTTGTCTGTTAAGGGATGCAAGACAAGCGAGGACCAAAGATATGTCGTCTGCGTCCTCACAGTAAACGAAAAGTGGACGGTCGTCCTCCGTGGCGGTAAAGATCTTGTAATCGTAGATTGCGTTGCTTTCGTTCTTGTCGCGCGCGTTGCACTTTTCAAGGAACTCAAGGGTGTCGTCCGCGGAAAAGGCAAGGCTGTTTTTCGCGAAGTTGGCGGCGATGCGGTTGTCGCCCATAAAATCGGCGTTGCGGATGTAGCACACGTTGTAGTTCTTGCCGTCCATCTCGATATCAGAGTGAATGACGAAACGACCGTCGTCATATGCATCGGGATCGGTTGCCGCACCGTAATCTCCGATCAATTCACGAATCAGATCAAGAGCAAGTGCGGAATGTTTGCCGCGGAAAACGCAAACGGGAGTTGTGATATCGAGCTCAAGATCAAGGGTAGAAGGCGACGTAATGGTAAGATTTTTGATTTTCATTTTAGTACTCCTTTGAAAAATGTTAAAAATGGGGAGCGTTGTGGTATAATGAATTATAGCAAATGTTATGTCCGCAAAAAAGGACATTGCTCGGTGTATGCTTATGACAAATGGATGCTATTGAGCGGCATGTGCTTGATGAGGAACACATTACCTGGAATATTTTGGAAACCCATATTGATACAATATGTTCGCAAGTAAGTCCTCGGGCGAGTAACACGATTCGATAAAAAGAAAGATATCACATATGGAAGATGTATAAGCGAAATTAGAGAGGAATAAAAGGCCGACGAGCATAACACTTGTCGGCCTTAGTTGTTTTATTCAATTACTGAACCAATTCACAGAACTCGTCTATCTCTTTTCTGATGATCTCGAGTCCCCCACACCAGAATTCCTTGCTTGTCAGGTCGATGCCCGCAATTTTAGCACAGTCTTCAATATCCATGACTGCAGTAGCTCTGAGCATCTCCTTGTAGGTATCAACGAAGGCCTTGCCCTCCTTCTCATACTTGGCATACAGCCCTCTTGCAAAGAGACCGCCGAAAGCGTATGGGAAGTTGTAGAAGCTGAGTCCGCCGCTGTAGTAGTGTCCCTTGCACACCCACATATATTGGTGCATAAACCTTTCATCAAGACCGTCGCCGTATGCCTTTTTCTGTGCCTCAAGCATCAGAGAAGAGAGTCGATCTGCGCCCATGAACTCATCTGCACGGTTGTCGAACACACTCTTTTCGAAGGTGAATCTTGAGTAAATATCACAGATGATTTGACATGCGTCCATAAGCTCCCTCTCAATCAGGGCAATCTTTTCATCCTTGTCGACGGCTTCCTTGATTGCCGTTGACATTACAAGAACCTCGTTGAAGGTCGATGCTGTCTCGGCAACGGGCATGGAATAGTCCTGATTCAAAATCGAGTTTTTGAACACCTGACGATCATGGAAGGAATGGCCAAGCTCGTGTGCCAGCGTTACTACGTCACTAAATGAGCCGTCAAAGTTTGTAAGCACGCGGCTCTGTTTTGCAGAGGGTACTCCACAGTCAAAAGCCCCGCCAACCTTGCCTTCTCTTGGGTAGAAATCGATCCAAGCATTATCAAATGCAGACTTAACCATTTCGTATAGCTCAACGTCAAATTTCTTGAAGATGTTCAGCAGATACTCTTTTGCGTCCTCTGTCGTGTATTCCTTGTCATTCTTGCCCATAGGCGCGAAGAGGTCATACCAGGGAAGTGCGCCCTTATGACCGAGAGCCTTTGCCTTTGCTTTCAGATATTTTCTGAACGCGGGCATATATTCTTCCATTGCTGACAGGAGTGCGTCAAGCGTCTCCTTCTTCATTCTGGAGGTGTAGAGCGTCTTTGCAAGAGGACTTTCGTAGCCTCTCATTTCGCACTCGTTCAGTACCTGTAGCTTGATGCTATTGAGAGCGAATGCGATCGAGTCCTTGATCTTGTCGTAGCAAGCAAGCTCTGCCTCGTACGCCTTTTTTCGGGGTTCAGGGTCGGGCGAGTAGGCAAGATTGCGCACGGAGGACAGGGGGATTTCCTTGCCGTCGACGGTTGCGGTAACCGTGCTTGTCAGACTGCTATGCAGGTCGCTCCAGGCTCCTGCTCCTGAGATGTTCATTTTAGCAAACAGCTCCTCCTCCTTGTCAGAAAGCAGATGCTTGCTGTCACGCTGAATATTACTCAGCATATATCTGTATTCGCCGAGTGTTGGGTTTCCGGCAATAATCGCATCCAGGTCACTGATCTGTGCAATAGCCTGTGAGATTTTTGTCGAGGGGGCTGCCGTTGCGCTTAACAGACCCATAAGTCTGCCGAGTGCCGATGCCGCTTCGGCGTCTTTTGTATTTGTCGAGTACCTGAGATTCGCAAAAATGCCAAGCTTGCTTGCAAGAAGATTTAATTTTTCGCTTATTGCAATATATTCGCTGACGAGCTTCTCCTCTTCAGTGTTTGAAATGTCGCTCGAGAGAGCACCTAATGCTTCGATTTCCTTTGTCAAAAGCTCGGTGTCCTCGCTGTATTTCGGGTCGTCAAAGCCCGAATAGAGAATATCCAAATTCCATTCCTTGTTCATAAGCTCCTCCATTTGGTTTTCTATTATTATATCATGGGCAAAAGGAAAAGTAAATGGATTTGCTAATAATTATAACACAATCTGCGTAACAAATTGTGTAGCACGCTTCCAAAGCTGTGTAACAGACAAAAAAGCATTGAAAATCTAGTGCTTCCAATGCTTTTTTGTCTGAGTGACAAGCCTTGAACTTGTTACCTCTACAGCCCCCCGATAAATCCAATTTTTATCAATATCTTACGATATCGTTCGCTAATTTCAGATATCTTTTACTTTTGGAAGATATCTTTTGTTATATGGCTTTTTCGTGCGACTTTGGTTTTGTACTTGGTTTATGTGTACAAAACAGTTGAGCCGGTTAGTTGAACCAAACGCCGGTGGAACGATAAGGTATGACTTGTACTGCGATTAGGATAACATATTGCGTGGCTGATGTCAAGGGGCTGGTAAAACTTTTTTATCAATATATTATTGTCTCTGATCGGGGAAAATGATGTGGTTGAAATAACTCCTTAATTGTGCTATAATAAAGTATCATCATTCAGGAGGCCGATATGTTTACCTACATCCCGATGTGCTGACAGTTACGCCTGATGAATGCCTTGATTTTGTTTGCAAGAACAGCGATCACGGCGACGTGGACGGTTGCGATTGCGAGGAAACTATCAAACTAATTGCCGAGGGCAAGCTCGATACCGAGCCGCTGATCACGCATACCTATCCGCTTGCGAAGATTGACGAGGCATATGAGCTGTTTGAAAACAAACGCGATGGAGTGATTAAGGTCGCGGTGGAGTGTTGAAAGGGAAGTCATATATGAAAAATAGATATCAAGAATTAATCAAATTTGTTCTTGCAAATGCATCACCCAATATTCAATATCGTGTTAGAAAGGAAATACTGAAGGAATCAA
>JAZLDE010000162.1:0-6549 GCA_045614625.1 Eubacteriales bacterium | reverse complement strand
ACCATTATCGTTGGCGGCGCGGGCGACGCCGATGCCATCAAGGCACGCGTTTCCCAGATCAAGAACGCCATTGAAACCACCACCTCCGACTTCGACCGCGAAAAGCTGCAGGAGCGTCTTGCCAAGCTTGCGGGCGGTGTTGCCGTCATTAAGGTCGGCGCCGCAACCGAGGCAGAGATGAAGGAAAAGAAGCTGCGCATCGAGGACGCGCTCAACGCTACCAAGGCAGCCGTTGAGGAAGGCATCGTAGCAGGTGGCGGAACCGCTTACCTCAACGCCATTCCCGAGGTTGCAAAGCTGGTGGATACCGTAGAGGGCGACGAAAAGACCGGTGTCAAGATCGTGCTGAAGGCTCTGGAGGAGCCCGTCCGTCAGATCGCGGCCAACGCAGGCTTCGACGGCGGCGTGATCGTCAACAACATCCTGTCCTCCGGCAAGATCGGCTACGGCTTCGACGCCTACAACGAGGTTTACTGCGACATGATGTCCTCCGGCATCGTTGACCCGACCAAGGTCACTCGCTCGGCACTTCAGAACGCAGCTTCCATCGCGTCTGTCATCCTGACCACCGAGTCGGTCGTGGCAAACCAGAAGGAAGAGTCCCCCGCAGCGCCTGCCGGCATGGGCGGCGGTATGGGCGGTATGTACTAATACCCAAAAACAGCAAAGGGGAACGCTCGCGTGAGCGTTCCCCTTTTTATTATTCATTTCGGCGTGTGAGACACGCACTTGGAATCTCTACTCCCCCCAATACCCTTGCGCTAAAATTTCTCCCGTTGCTTGCCGGATAGCAACGTTGTAGCTCCCGCCCGGCACAAGCGGCGGCTCAATGAAGCCGACGACCCAAACGCCGTCCTCCGTGTCATAAAAGATGCTTGACAACACAAATCCTTGATACCGTCCCACTAATTGTTCTTTCTCAAGCTGTTCGGTCGCAACCGAAATAGCAGTTTTGGCGTCAGGGACAGCATTACCGTCGGAATTCGACAATTTGCCCCATGCCTTGCCGCCGTCCGCTCCATAACCAGTATAAATTCCTTCCTCATAGAAGTAGTCCTCACCCGTCACAAGATTGGATTTTGGCACTCCTTCGGAATCCGGTGACGGTTTCCGGCAAGCCGAAAATGCAAACACAAGTATACACGTTAATAGGATCAAAGCTATTTTTTTCATGTTTCTTCCTCCTAATCACTATTTTTGATTCAACAACAAAAATCCAATGTCATCAAGCTTTCACTCATATAGTCGATAAAAATTGATAAAAATATCACTTTCTTGTTTTATAAAAATAATTTTTATCGAAAATAAATTCGCCCTCTTGTAAATCACCGCAAACTATGTTATACTGTAAATAGAAATCCCAACGAAAGGATGGTATATCCATGGCAAAATACAGACGCGGCAGAATCAACGACGAGATGCGAAACGAGGTCGCTTCCATTCTGCGCGAGGTCAAGGATCCTCGCGTCAAGGACGCCTTCGTCAGCGTAACGGGCGCTGAAGTCACCGCCGATCTCAAATATGCGAAGATCTTCTATTCTGCATTGCGCGGCGACGAAAAGGAGCTCTCGCGCGGCCTGCGCTCCTCGGCCTCTTTCATCCGCTCGGAGTTGGCTCGCCGCCTCAATCTGCGCATGACGCCCGAGCTGACCTTCATCCGCGACACCTCGCTGGCGCACGGCGCGCATATCGCCTCGTTGCTCCATAAGATCGAGGAAGAATCTCCCCACACCGAGGACGAGGATGCTGAAACCGACGGCGCAACCGAGGACGAAGAAGACGCAAATTGATCTGACGCAACTGAAAACGAATAAAACCTCTCTTTCTTGGCAATATTGTTGCCGAAAGGGAGGTTTTTTCATATGCATATCAAAACAAACAAGCGCCACGGTGCGCTGATTCTTACACTCACAATCTTGCTGGTCGCGCTGAGCGTTCTCGGGGCGATCTATCTGCCCGTCCACGGCGAGGAGCAGATTTACGACGCCGTCATTCGCCTGCACGTGCTGGCCAATTCGGACAGCGAGCAGGACCAAGCCCTCAAATTGCAGGTGCGTGACGCGGTACTGTCCGTGACGACCGAGGCGCTGGAGGGCTGTGCCGACCGCGCAGAGGCGGAACGACGATTACATGCGCTGTTACCGGCGCTGATCACTGCCGCCGAGCAATCGCTTCGCGAGAGCGGCTGTGAGGACAAGGTAACCGTCGCACTCGGACAGGAGGACTATCCGACGAGAAATTACGATTCGTTCTGCTTTCCCTCGGGCGAATATCTCTCACTCCGCGTGATGATCGGAGAAGCGCGTGGGCAAAACTTCTGGTGCGTGCTGTTTCCACCTCTTTGTATGTCGGCAGCGACCGTCACAAGTGAGGAGGCTGAGGAGGAATTCATTCAAGTGGGACTGTCCAAGGATCAGTACGCGATCATCACAGAAACCCAAAACACCAAGTACAAGCTCCGTTTCAAATTTCTTGAAACGCTGCAGGATTGGTTCAGCTGATCCTCAGGCGCGACAAATGACGCAAAGTGCACATTTCTCCTGCTTTTGCCCTTGACAAGTGACGGAAAATACCGTATAATAAAGGGGTAAATATCAACGGAGGATGCACCATGAGCAATCTGAATGTACCTAAGAAAAAAATGGCACCCCGCGATGCCTTTGGCCATGCGCTGGAGGAGCTGGGCGCCGAACGTAATTTTGTCGTTCTTTGTGCGGATCTGGCGGACGCAACCCGCGCCGGCTTTTTCGCAGAGAAATATCCCGAGAGATTCGTCGAATGTGGCATTGCCGAGGCGAACATGATGTCCGTTGCGGCCGGTATCGCAACCACCGGCACGCCCGCCGTCGCTACCACCTTTGCTATGTTTGCCGCGGGCCGTGCTTACGAGCAGGTTCGCAATTCCATCGCTTATCCCCACCTCAACGTCAAGATCGGTGCAACGCACGCAGGTCTGTCGGTTGGTGAGGACGGTGCAACCCACCAGTGCCTGGAGGATCTGGCGCTCATGCGCGAGCTGCCCGGCATGACAGTGCTCTCTCCCTGCGACGGTCCCGAATCCGGCCGCGCCATCAAGGCTGCATTGGAAATGGAAGGCCCCGTTTACATCCGTATGGGCCGCTCGGCGCTGGACGTCATCACCGAGGATGATGCTGAATTCACTATAGGCAAGGGCGTCGTCATGGCTGACGGTAAGGACGCCGTAATGTTCGCAACCGGTCTTATGGTCGGCGAGTCGCTCAAGGCTCGTGAAATCTTGGCCGAGCGCGGCATCGATCTGGCCGTTGTCAACATTCACACCATCAAGCCCATCGACGAGGAGCTGATCGTTTCCTACGCGAAGAAGACGGGCCGCGTCTTCACCGCAGAGGACCACTTCATCACGGGCGGTCTTGGCTCGGCTGTTGCCGAAGTGCTGTGCGAGCAGTGCCCCACACCTCTGACCCGTATCGGCGTGAAGGATACCTTTGGACGTAGCGGTACGTTCGACGATCTGATCAAGGCTTACGGCATGGACGCAGAGAGCGTAGCTGATACCATCGAGGCTACACTTAAAAAGTGATATTAAAATAGACCCGCCCCGGCAGAACACAGCCGAGGGCGGTTCTTTTCTTTGCCGAGAACTTTTTTCATCTATAATGAGAGGAAACTTTTTTCTCAAAGCGGGAGGAGCAAGCCCCTCCCCTACAAGTGCGTTATTCCCTTTTTGTATTAAAGTTTTTTGAAAGGAGCGCGAGGGGAACTTTTTTTCTTTTATGCCGAGAGGGAACCTTCTTTGAAAGAAGGTTCCCTCCCCGCCCCCTCCCTCCAAGAACTCCATAGCCAGCAAGGTTTCTTGCTTTCACTTAAAACCTATGACCTATTCTTTTCCATAAAGTTTTTTGAAAAGGGGTGCTCGGGAAAACTTTTTTTCAAAAAAGTTTTCCCCCGCTATTATTATTGTCTAACCCTCAATTACAGACCACGCTTTACGTAGGTGGTGTGCAGGATCTCGTGAGCCTTGTGGCTGTTGGGCTCGCCAAGGAACTCGTCGTAGATCTTCTGTACGGCCAGGTTATCCTGGGACTTACGAACGTCGCAGTTAGCATCGTCGTTGTACAGAACGGAAGCACGAACAGCGCGCAGGTCCATATTCATACGGACGGATGCAGGCTGAATGGGCTGACCGCCACCGTTGACACAGCCGCCGGGGCAAGCCATGATCTCGATGAACTGAACGTCGAGCTCGCCTGCCTTGACCATGTTGAGCAGCTTCTTTGCATTACCGGTACCGGAAGCAACAGCCACGTTGATGGTCATATCGCCAACCTTGTAGGAGGCAGTCTTGATGCCCTCTACGCCGCGGACTTCGTTGAACTCCAGCTTCTCCAGCTTCTTGCCGGAGATAACCTCTGCAGCATAGCGCAGACCAGCTTCCATAACACCGCCGGTTGCACCGAAGATAGCACCTGCGGAAGAACCGATTGCGAAGGGATCGTCAAATGCTGCGTCTTCCAGAGCGCGGAAGTTGATGCCGGCCTTCTTGATCATGCGGCCAACCTCGCGAGTGGTGATAGCAACGTCAACGTCGGGAACACCTGCAGTGGACTGGTCGGGTCTGCCAACCTCGAACTTCTTCGCGGTACAAGGAATTGCAGATACCATGAAGATATCCTTGGGATCCCAGCCCATCTTCTGTGCGTAGTAGGTCTTAACGATCGCACCGAACATCTGCTGAGGAGACTTGCAGGAGGACAGATTGTCGATCATATCCGGGAAGTAGTGCTCGCAGTACTTGATCCAACCGGGCGAGCAGGAGGTGATCATAGGCAGAACGCCGCCGTTCTTGACACGGCCGAGCAGCTCGTTTGCTTCCTCGACAATGGTCAGGTCAGCCGTCAGGTTCATGTCGTAAACACCGTCAAAGCCCAGGGCCTTCAGAGCGGCAACCATCTTACCCTCGCAGTCAGTGCCGGGCTCGTAGCCGAAGCACTCGCCGATCTGGGCACGAACGGAAGGAGCGGTGCAGATGACAACGTGCTTGCTCTCATCTGCCAGAGCCTCGAATACCTCATCGGTATCGTCTCTTTCATACAGTGCGCCAACGGGGCAGGATACGATGCACTGACCGCAGTTGATGCAGGGACTATCAACCAGCTTAGACTCAAACGCGCAAGCAATGTGAGTATCAAAGCCACGGTCGTTGGCACCGATAACACCGATCTGCTGGATCTTAGCGCAGGTAGCAACGCAACGGCGGCAAAGTACGCACTTGTTGTTGTCGCGGATGATGGGCGAACCGGTCTCGATCTCGTAGTGATTCATCAAGCCGTTAAAGCTGGACTCCTCAACACCGTAGTCACGGCACAGCTGCTGCAGCTCGCAGTTGGTGGAGCGTACGCAGGTCAGGCACTTCTTATCGTGGTTGGAGAGCAGCAGCTCCAGGTTCATCTTTCTGGAGGCAGCGATCTTGGGGGTGTTGGTCTTAACAACCATGCCCTCGGTTACGGGATATACGCAAGCAGTAACCATACGGAAAGGCTTACCGCCTTCGGAGACTTCAACCAAGCACAGACGGCAAGCGCCGATCTCGTTGATGTCCTTCAGATAGCAAAGGGTCGGGATGTCGATATGAGCAGCTCTTGCCGCTTCCAGAACCGTGGAGCCCTTCGGTACGGCATAGCTAGTGCCGTTAATAATAACATTTACAGTTTCCATGTCCACAATTCTCCTTTCTTATTGCTTAGAAATGGCGTTGAACTTACAGTTCGTCATACAAGCACCGCACTTAACGCACTTCTTCGTATCAATCTGGAAGGAAGCGAGCTTGTGGCCGGGAGCGATGTAATCCGTTCTGGTGATGCAATCTGCAGGGCAGTTCTTAGCGCACTTGCCGCAGCCGATGCACTTCTCGGGATCGATGGTGAACTGAACCAGCTTCTTGCAGACGCCTGCGGGGCACTTCTTGTCCACGATGTGAGCAATGTACTCGTCGCGGAAGTAACGCAGGGTGGAGATAACGGGGTTGGGAGCCGTCTGGCCCAGACCGCACAGGGATGCGCTCTTGATGTAGTTGCACAGCTCTTCCATACGATCCAGGTCTTCCATCTCGCCGTTACCGGAGATGATCTTATCCAGGATCTCGAGCAGTCTGCGAGTACCGACACGGCAGGGCGTGCACTTACCGCAGGACTCGTCAACCGTGAACTCAAGGAAGAACTTAGCGATGTCAACCATACAGTTGTCCTCGTCCATGACGATCAGACCGCCCGAACCCATCATGGAGCCGATAGCGAGCAGGTTGTCATAGGCGATGGGAGTGTCGATCAGGTGTGCGGGGATGCAACCGCCGGAAGGACCACCCGTCTGAGCAGCCTTGAACTTCTTGCCATTGGGGATGCCGCCACCGATCTCTTCGATAACCTCGCGCAGCGTGGTACCCATAGGAACCTCAACCAGACCCGTGTTGGTGATCTTACCGCCCAGAGCGAATACCTTGGTACCCTTGGACTTTTCAGTACCCATGCTGGTGAACCACTCAGCACCATTGAGGATGATCTGAGGAATGTT